>QZJT01000107.1 GCA_003597935.1 Phycisphaerales bacterium
AGGACGTTCGGATCGTGATACGACTCCGCCAGGGCGCTGGCGGCTCCCTTGTCCGTCAATGATATCTCGGGCGAGATCGGCCGCAGCGCTTCGCCGCGATTGACGGACTTGAACACGTAGTTGCCCGCTGAATAGTAGATGCCCGGGTTGTGGCTGCTGAGGATGAAGGGCGTTTTCCAGTTGAACCGGTAGCGCGCCCCCGGCGTCGGCTGCGGCCGGATGAAGCCGCGCTCGCCGGTGCGGAAGTTGATGCGGCCGGTAGCGCCGTTCTGGCTCTCGAAGAAGACCTGGTCCGCGTCGGTCGGATCGACGCGGCAGACGAACCCGTCGCCGCCGCCCACCCGGAACCAGTCCTCGTTGATCGGCCCCCCCCCGTCGCGGGAGCGGTTCGGTCCGCCCCAACTGCCGTTGTCCTGCAGGCCGCCGTAGACGCGGTAGTTGCGGTTGGTATCGACCGCGGCGTGGTAGAACTGCCCGATGGCGACGTGGTTGAGATGGTCCCAGTGGTCCTGCCGGTCGTAAGTGACGTAGATGCCGCCGTCGTTGCCGAGGATCTGATGCCGCCCGTCGCGCGGGTCGATCCACAGGGCGTGATGGTCCGGGTGAGCGCCGCGGCCGCCGTCGGCGGTGAAGGTGGCGCCGCCGTCCTTGGACCGGTACAGGCTGATGCCGAGCACGTAGATGTGGTTGTTGTCCGACGGATCGATGCGCACCTCGCTGAAGTACATCGGCCGCGGGTTCACGCTGTTGATGCGCTCCCACGACTCGCCCGCGTCGGTGGAGCGATACAGCCCGCCGAACTCGTGGCCGTGCGGACCCTGCTGCTCGTGGACGTTTTCCACCTGGCCGCCCAGGCCGGAGCTGAACGGGCTGCGCGCCGGCCGCCCGCGACCCGGAGGCCCGCCGCCGGGAGGCCCGCCTCCGGCAGGTCCGGGCTCGTCGCCGCCGTCTTCGCCGCCCTCCGCGGCGCCGCCCGACCTGGCTTCAAACGTCAGATCGAAAAAGTGGCTCTTGCGCTGCCGCGAGACCTCCACCTTGACGGTGTCGCCCGCCACGCGCTTGCGCATCTCCTTCATCAGCTCGTCGTAGGAGTGGATCGTCGTATCATCCACCCGCACCACGATGTCGCCGACCATCAGGCCCGCCTTTGCGGCCGCGCTGCCTTCCTCAACTTGCGTGATCTTGCCCCCCACCTCGGCGTCCGCCCCATCGGCCCCCATCGTGGGCGCGTTGTCCGGCTCTTTGCCGATCCGCTCGGATTCCAGCACCATGTAGACGACGTTGGGATCCTTCCGGTAGAAGTCGATGCCCATCCGGCCGAGGTTGCCGGACGGCAATCCCTGGATGATCCAGTCCCATGACTTGCCGCCGTCCGTCGATTTGAACAGCCGCGAGCCCGGGCCGATCTTGACGATCGGGTCGTTGTCGTCGGTGCCGTCGCGCTTGCGCTGATAGGACGCGACCAGCAGCGTGTCCGGATCATCGGGCTTGAGGTCGACGTCGATGACGCCGGTCTTGTCGTCGACGTAGAGGATCTTCTCCCAGGTTTTGCCGCCGTCGGTCGTCTTGTACAGCCCGCGCTCCTCGTTCGGCCCCCACAGCCGGCCCAGCGCGCCGACGTAGACGACGTTGGGATCGGCCGGGTGGATCGCGATCCGCCCGATCTGGAAGGACTTGTCCAGCCCCATGTGCTCCCACATCTTGCCGCCGTCGATCGACTTGTAGACGCCGTTGCCCCACGACACGCTGTTGCGCGGGTTGGCCTCGCCGGTGCCGACCCAGACGACGTTGGGGTCGCTGGTCGCGACGGCCACGTGACCGATTGACACCGTCGCCTCGTGATCGAACTGGTGCTCGAAGGTCACGCCGTTGTTGGTCGTCTTGAGCAGCCCGCCGGAGGCGGTGGCGACCCACCACGTGTTGGGATCCTGCTCGACGACGGCGATCGCCGTGATGCGGCCGCCCATGTTGGCCGGGCCGATGCAGCGCCATTGCAGCGTCTGGGCCCATTCCGTCGGCAGCGCGGGTTCGACGTCCTCGGTGTCGGCCGGCGCTGCCATCGTCACATTCGAGCCCGTCACCGCCGCTACGGTCACGGTCGCCACCATCAACACAAGTCGCAAGGCTATCGACTGGAACATCGGGACCTCCTCTCCTCGAAACGCTTGCCACCGCACCCGCGCGCCGGAAAGCGATTTCGGGGGTGTCGGCACGGTCGGTGTCGCGGTGATCCGCGATTATAACACACAGCACGTCGAGTCCATCATGCCGGAACGGTCCTCAAGAGTCGCCGGCCCGGCGGAGCAGCGCGAACCATTCGCGGTTGCCCGCCCGTCCCGGGATGGGGCTGGGGCAGGTTGCGACGACGGTCCAGCCCGCGGCGGAGGCGTCTTCGAGCACGCGATGAACCACGGCCTCCCCCTCTTCCGCCGGCAGGACGCCGTCGACCAGCCGGTCCGGCGCGGCTTCGTAGTGGGGCTTGATCAGCGTGACCACCCGGCCGCCGTCCCCGAGCATCCTGAAGACGTTCGCGAGCACCTTCGACTGCCGGGTCCAGGCCACGTCGATCGTGACCAGATCGACGGGTTCCGGAAGGGCCGCATGGAGGGCATTGGTCCGTTCCATGACCACCACGCGCGGGTCGCGGCGCAGCTTCCACGCCAGCGTGCCGTACGAGGTATCGATGCTGTAGACCCGCGTCGCCCCCCGCCGCAGCAGGCACTCCACGAATCCGCCGACATGGCTGCCCAGGTCCGCGCAGACGGCCCCGGCCGCGTCGACGCCCATCGCCGTAAGCGCGTGGTCGAGTTTCAGGCCGGCGCGGGAGACGTGCGGTTCATCGTCGTCCAACGGCATGGCGCGCCATTCTCACGAGTCCGCCCGCCGCGACAAGCGAATCGGCGCAGGCCCGGCGATTCCTCGTGCGTGACGGAATCGGTGGCCACCCCTGGGACCGCGTGGCTCCGGCCTGGCGGCAGGGTAGGAAGGCGTCCGCGGCGTAAGACCTCACTCGCTGGGAGACTCCGCGCGGGCTGAAGCCACGCGGCTCGCTCAGAGGAGGCGCCGATTCCGTCACGCACGCTGCGTTTCCGATAAGTCGCGACCTGACCCAGGATGGTGCGCAGACGTTGCAGGCCGGGGCCGCAACTGCCGAATCTCCCGATACGGCCGACGATTACACGTCCGCCCGGCGTCATCGCCGCCGCACGGGGTATCGGGTCGGTCCGCGCAACCCTATAATGCTTGGTTCGCCGGCGCCGCGAGGTCGCAAGCGCCTCGCTGCCGGGAGGGAAAGGACGCATGGAGTCCGGGGAGTCGATGGTGTCGTCCGAATCCGCCTCGCGCGAGGGCACGGAGTTTTGCGTCGGCGATTATCTCGAACTGCTGCGGCCGTCGCAGTGGGTCAAGAACGTCGTCGTCTTCGCCGGCCCGGCGGCGGCGTTGAAGATCCTCGAACCGGCGGCGTTCGCCCGGTCCGCCTACGCCTTCCTGGCCTTCTGCCTGGCGGCCAGCGCGACCTACGCCATCAACGACACGCTGGACCGCAAGGCCGACGCCCGTCACCCGACCAAGTGCATGCGCCCGGTCGCCCGAGGAGCGATCTCGCCCACGGCCGCGACTTTTCTGGCGGCGATGCTCCTCGTGCTCTCCCTGCTGATCGCCTACGTCAGCGTGAACGCCGCCGTAGCCGGGATCGTCGCAGCCTACTTCGTCCTGACCTTGACGTATTCACTGGCGTTGAAGCAGCGGATCCTGCTGGACGTGATCATCATCGCCACCGGGTTCGTGCTGCGGGCCTGGGCGGGGTCGGCGGCGGTCGGGGTCCCCACCTCGCAGTGGCTGGTCGCGTGCATGTTCACCCTGTGTCTGTTTCTGGGCTTCGGCAAGCGCCGGTGCGAGATCACCATGATCGGCAACGCCGAGGAGGCGGGCAAGCACCGCAAGATCCTGCTGCGTTACACCCCGGACCTGCTGAACCACCTGATCAGCGTGTCGGCGGGGATCGCGATCCTGGCGTTCCTGCTCTATACGCTGGACAAGACGCACACGTCGCCGTTCCGCAAGGACCTGCTGTTCTACACCCTGCCGATCGTGGTGTACGGCGTGTTCCGCTACGCCATGCTGACCGAGACGGGCGCCTACAGCGGTCCGACGGCCATCATCCTCAAGGACACGGGGATGCGCATCTCCATCGGCCTGTGGGCGGTGGCGGCGCTGGTCATCGCGTACGAGACTCCGTTGCGACGGGTGTTCGGATTCTGACGCGCCGTGTCCTACGTCGCGGAGTCTTGGCCGAATGCGAATTACCGGATACAATCACCACAGTCAGCGGATCGCCGAAAGAAGCGGACGGCGGGATGATTCGAGGTTCGCCGGATACTGGAGCCAGCTCATGAACGATAAGGACTTTGCCTGGCTGATCGAACACAGTGAGGAGGTCGGCGAGCGCTACGCCGGCAAGTGGGTCGCCGTGCGCGATGGGCAGATCGTCGGCGCTGGGGATACCGCTACCGAGGCTTGCGAGCAGGCACGGGAGAATGGCGAGGGACCGTTTGTCCTCGAGGCGATCGACCGCAACGCGGACGTGATCTATGGCTCTCCAGAAGTGGAAACGGCGTAAGACCAGGTATTTCGGAGAATCCTGGGTCCCTTACGCGCAGATCGAGGTCCTGGAAGCGTCCAAGCAGCGCCAGGCCTTGATCCTCCAGACGGACACCGGCGCCGTGGTCTCTTTGTTGCGTAAGTCGATAGCCAGCGTGCTGGGACCGACATGACTTGCTGCTACTACGGTCGGATGCTCCGTTGCGTCTCGACGAAGATGGATCTAACCAACAGGATTAATGATTTCCTGCGGGCAGTTACCCAATGGTCCGCCAGTGACAATTGAGAATAGCCAATGCGTTCACCTATCGTCGCCATCGTTCGAACGACGCCCGAAACGGTCCTGGCGGACTACGCCCGCGTCATGCGGCTCGCCGGTTACGCGGACGTGATCGACAAGACCGCCGACACCGCCCTGAAGGTCAACATCAGTTGGCACTTCTTCTACCCGGCCGCTTCGACCACGCCGTGGCAGCTCGAAGGCGTCATCCGCACGCTGAAGGAGGACGGCTACGACCCCAACCTGATCCACGCCTGCCACAACCGGACGGTGGTGATCGACGCCCGCCTCGGCGAGCGGGAGAACAAGCAGGTGGACGTGGTCGAAGCCCACGGCCTGCGGAACATCCACTTGTACGAGGACGACCAGGAGTGGATCAACGTCCGTGACGCGGTGGGCGACCTGGCGGCGGATTTCATCTGCCTGAACGACGTTTACCCCAAGGGCTTCAGCATTCCCAGGCGCTTCATCGGTGAGAACATCATCCACCTGCCGACGGTCAAGACGCACGTCTTCACCACGACGACGGGCGCGATGAAGAACGCCTTCGGCGGATTGCTGAACGAGCACCGGCACTGGACGCACCCGGTCATCCACGAGACGCTCGTGGACCTGCTGATGATCCAGAAGAAGATCCACAAGGGCCTCTTCGCGGTCATGGACGGCACCTTCGCCGGTGACGGCCCCGGCCCGCGCTGCATGATCCCGCACGTCAAGAACGTCATCCTGGCCTCCAGCGATCAGGTGGCGATCGACGCCATGGCCGCCAAGCTGATGGGGTTCGACCCGCTGAAGGACCTGAAATTCGTGCGCCTCGCCCACGAAAGGGGCCTGGGCTGCGGCGACCCGGGCGAGATCGAGGTCGTCGGCGACGTGGAGCCGGCGAAGGAGAACTGGCACTTCGTCGGGCCGTTCAAGAACATGACGTTCGCCTCCCGGATGCAGCACCTGATCTACTGGGGCCCGCTGAAAAAGCCGATCGAATGGTCCTTGAAGACGTGGCTGGCGCCGTGGGCGTACATCGCCAGCGTGATCTACCACGACTCGTTCTGGTATCCCTTCCGCGGGCGCAGCCGGGTGCAGGAAGTGCTGCGCAGCCAGTGGGGGCGACTGTTCCACAACTGGCGTGACATCCGTCCGACCGCCACCGGCTATGAACACGTCGGCGAGGCGCCCGGCGGAATCGTGCGCGGCACGCTGAAGCTGCTGGGGATGGCGTGCAGCATCCTGTGGACCTGCATCAAGGAAGCGCCGGAGATCAGCATGAGCCGGATCGCACGGCGCACGCGGACGGCGCGGGGGCCGACGTGATCGTCACCGCGACACGATTGCCATGAAGTACTTTCTCGCACTCGGATGTGCCCTGCTTTTCAATGCCGCCGCCAATCTGATGATGAAGGCGGGCATGGCGGGCATTGCGGAGCGCGGCGGCGTGATGAAGGACGGTCCGGTCGCGGCCGTGCTGGCCGTGCTGGGCAATCCCGTGCTGGTCATCGGTCTGACCTGTTTCGCGCTCAACGCCGCCTGCTACATGTACGCCCTGCAATGCCCGGCGCTGAAGATATCCATCGCCTACCCCCTCATGGTCGGCGGCGGATACGCCATCATCGCCACTGTGGCCTACCTGTTCATGTCGGAGCGGTTGACGCCGGGTCAGTGGATCGGCGTGACGCTCATCCTGGCGGGCGTGATCACGGTCGCAGCGCTGACCCCCCCGGACAAGCCGGCGGACTCGATCGTGACGGCGCCGGCGGCGCCCCCGGCGCTGACCGGGAGCGAGGCGACCAGGCCCTGATGAGCGGCACGGTCATCATTCACGGTGTCATCTTCGATCTGGACGGCGTGCTGATCCTCACCGCCGATGCGCATTTCAAGAGCTGGGAGCAGTTGGTGGCCGAGAACGGCCTGGCCGTGACGCGGGAGCAGTTTCTGAGCACGTTCGGGCGGCCCAACCGCGACATCATCCCGCGGCTGTGGGGAGGGCCGCTGGACGCGGCGACGATCGACGCTCTGGGCGAGCGGAAGGAGGAACTGTACCGCCGGATCGTGCGCGGGGCGCTGCCCGTTGCGGGGGGGGCCAATGAGCTGATCCGCGCCTGCCACGCGGCCGGTCTGAAGCTGGCGATCGGGTCGTCGACGCACCCGCAAAACCTGGCGCTGACGATGGCCCAGACCGGCTGGGGACCCTACTTCGCCGCCACCGTCACCGGCCGCGACGTCAGCCGCGGCAAACCGGACCCGGAAGTGTTTCAACTGGCGGCGGCTCGGCTCGGCCTTTCGCCGCAGGAGTGCGTGGTCATCGAGGACGCCCCCGCTGGGATCCAGGCCGCCAGGGCGGCGGGCTGCGCCGCGGTGGGCGTGATGACACACCACGGGGCCGAAGCACTATGGGCGGCAGGAGCGGGACTCGTGGTCGGCACGCTCGAAGAGCTGACCGTGCTGACGTTGCGGCAGTTGCGACCGGGTCAGGAATGGCGAACGGCGACCGGCGGTGGCTCGCCGGCGTGGGGATAAATGACCGTGCGCGATCGTGCCCCGCCAGCGAACCGCGGGCTTCAGCCCGCGCGGAGCCGGCGCCGTTGGGGCGGCTGCGAATCGGCTGCGGTCATGTATTCGATGAGCCGATCCATGTCCCGGTCACTCTTCCCAAGGCTCAATCCGCCGAACTTTTCCATCCATCCGTGCGCGTCCGTGGTTCGCATCGAAACGCAGGCATCTGCGGTCACTCGTGCCGCAGCGCGTCGATCGGGTGCAGGATCGCCGCCTTGAAGGCCGGGATGATGCCGAAGAACACGCCCACCCCGGCCGAGAAGCCCAGCGCCAGCGCCACCGACCAGAGCGGCACGTTCACCTCGACCATCTGCGGATGGAGCGTGGCAATGTAGCAGATCGAGTAGCCCAGGGCGATGCCGATCGCCCCCCCCAGGGTGCTCAGCACCACCGCCTCGGTAAGGAACTGCAGGAGGATGTCCCGGCGGCGGGCGCCGACGCTCTTGCGCAGACCGATCTCGCGCGTCCGCTCGGTCACCGACACCAGCATGACGTTCATGATGCCGATCCCCCCCACCAGGAGCGAAATGCTCACGATCCCCGCCAGAACGGAGGTGGCGACGGTGCGCACGCGGCCGAACTCCTGCAGGATCTGGTCCTGCTTGAAGATGCCGAAGTCGTCCGCGTCGCCCGGGCCCAGCCCGTGCCGTTGGCGCAGTGCGCGCGTGACCTGCGCCTCGCTTTCCGGGATCTGCGGTTCGCTCATCGCCTCGACGTAGAAGGCCATGTAGTTGCGCCGCTCGGGGTACATCTTCAGGGCGACCGTCCACGGGATGACGGCGATCTCGTCCTGGTTCTCGCCCATGAAGCTGCCCTTGGCTTCCAGCAGGCCCATCACTTTGAACCGCTGCGAGTCGATCAGCACGAAATCGCCGAGGATGGACTCGTCGCACTCGAGCTTGCGCAGGATCTCCCGCCCCAGCACGCACACCGGCATGGCGGCGTCCACGTCGGTGGCGCTGAAGAAGCGTCCCTCGTCGACGTAGAAGTTGCGGATCGGCTGAAACAGCTCGCTCGATCCGCGCACGTCCACGCCGGCAAGCTGCCGCCGGCCGTATTCGACGGTCCCCTGCATGAAGATCACCGGCGCCGTGCGCCGCGAGGCGGCGGAAAGCCGATCGACCGCGAAGATGTCATCGACGGTCAGTTCCGCCGGCCGCAGCCACTCGCCCCGCGGGCCGCGCAGCCATTGCGGATAGACCACCATCAGGTTGGTCCCCAGGTTGCGCAGGAAGTTGGTGAAGTAATCTCCGAAGCCCTGCGTCAGCGAAACCACCACGATGATCGACATCACCGCGATGATGATGCCCAGCACAGTCAGCAGCGACCGGATTTTGTTGGCCCAGATCTGCACCAGGGCCGTCAGCACGTTGCCGGCCAGCGACAGCAGCAGCGCCGGCGGCAGCGTCACCGCCTTCCACACCAGCCGCGGCACGGCAACCAGCGCGTTCATGCCACGCCTGCTCCCTCGGCCGCGCCGACGTGGACCGTGCCCGCGCCTGCTTCCTCGTACGCGCCGGAATCGGACGCCACGTTGTAGCGATCCTCCACGATCTGCCCGTCCATCAGCCGGATGACGCGGTGGCAGCGGGCGGCGATGCTGTCCTCGTGCGTCACGACGATGATGGTCTGCCCGTCGGCGTGCAGACTGTCGAAGACGCACATGATTTCCTCGCTGGTCTTGCTGTCCAGGTTACCGGTCGGCTCGTCGGCCAGAATGATGTCCGGGTGCTGGGCCAGGGCCCGGGCGATGGCCACCCGCTGTTTCTGCCCGCCGGAGAGTTGGTTGGGGTGGTGATAGTAGCGGTCGAGAAGATCGACCCGCTTGAGGGCTTCCATCGCCCGCTGCCGGCGCTTCGGCACACGGGCGTAAGAGAGGGGCAACTCGACGTTCTTAAGGGCGCTGGTGCGCGGCAGCAGCTCGAAGGACTGGAAGACGAAGCCGATCTTGCGGCCGCGGATGCGGGCCAGCTTGGACTGCGACAGTCGTGAGACGTCCTTGCCCGCCAGACGATACGCCCCGCTGGTGGGAATGTCCAGGCAGCCGAGGATGTTCATCAGCGTGCTCTTGCCGGAGCCGGACGGCCCCATGATCGCGACGTACTCGTTCTCGTAGATCGTGCGGGTCACGCCGCGCAGGGCGCGCACCAGTTCCGTGCCCACGCGATAGATCTTGTGGATGTCCTCCAGTTCGATGACCGGTCGGCCGGCGCCGCCGTCCGCTTTCGTGATCATGGCGTCCGCCCCGCCATCTTCTCCTGCCCGGATTCCGCCGACTCCTGGGCGGCCGTTTCCGCGGATGATTCGGATTCGGGGTCGTTCTCCGCCGGCGCCTCGGCGCCCGAGTCGGCCGTCCCATCGGCCGTCTGGACTTCCCCCTCCTTGTCCTTTTTCAATTCGTCTTCGTTGGTGATCTTGATCTTCGAGCCGATCTTGAGGCTGTCCAGGCTGCGGTACGGCCCCAGCACGAGCTGCGCGCCCGGCGGCAGGCCGGAGACGATCTCGACGTTGGTGTCGTCGCTGATGCCGGTCTCGACCAGGTGCGCGACGGCCTTGCCCTCTTCGATGGAAAAGACCGTCTTGAGGTACTCGGCCTTGCGCAGCTCGACGCCTTCCGACGTAGCGGCCGTTCGGGCTTCGTACTCGCTGATGAGGTCTTCCGGCAGGTCCCGCCGCTTGCGGTTGACCACCGCCTCCACCGGCACGGTCAGCGCCCCGTCGCTGCGCCGCACTTCGATGTCGACGTTGGCGCTCATGCCCGGTTTGACCCGCGGGTCGGAGGCGTCCACGATGACCAGCGTCTCGAACGTCACCACGTCACGCCCCACGGGCTTGGTGCCCTTGGTGGCCACGCGCAGCACGTGCCCGGCGATGCTGGTCTGAGTGTCGGACTGCAAGTAGATGCGGGCGGTCTGGCCGGCCTTCACCAGCGGCGCATCCGACTCGTCCACGCGCGAGCGCACCTGCATGGTGGACAGGTCGCTGATGACCATGATCCTCGTGCCCGGATTGTTCATGGTGCCGGTGATGACCACCTCGCCCTGCTCGGCGAAGCTCTGGGAGACGATGCCGTCGATGGGCGCTTCGATCACGGTCTTGGTCAGATCATCCTGCGCCGCCACCAGCATGGCTTCGGCTTCGATCAGCTCCTGCTTGCGCATGTTGCACGCGGCGGTCGCGCGAATCAGCGCCGTCTGGTAGTCCGCCAGTTCCAGGGCTGAAGTGGCGTCCGTCTCCGAGAGCCGCTTCTGCCGCTCGAAATCGCGTTGGGCCTTGTCGCGGTCCGCCTCCACCTGCACGATGGCGGCTTTGAGCTTGTCCACGTTCGCCTGGGCGCTGGTGATGCGGGCCTTGTAGTCCGCGTCATCCAGCCGGCACAACAGATCTCCCGCCTTCACCAGGTCGCCCTCTTCCACCGGCATCTCGATGATCTTGCCGACGACTTCGGCGCTGATGTCGACCTCGTTGAACGGCTCGACTTCGCCCGGCGCCTGCACGGTGCACACGATGTCCCGGGTCTGCGGCGCCCCGACCCGCACCTCGATCTCCTCCTCGGCGGCCACGTGGAGCACGCTCTTGCCGTCCTCGGAGCGGGTGAACTCGTTCAGGTAGATCAGGCCGGCCACCACGCCGATGATGATGATGTATCCGAGAAGCGTTTTCATACGTCGGCTCCGAAAACGGCGGCATGCACCGTCCTATCCGGTCGTCGCGGCCGCCAGGGACTGTGCGGCCGCTCCCGCGCCGCGCATGCCCGCTCCGATCAACCACAGCAGCACACAGATCACCCACAGCCGCCAGCCGCGAAGCTGCGACGTGGTGTGCAGCCCCAGACCCATGAGCAGCCAGAACCAGACGTGGAACGGATCCAGCGCCGACAACACGGCGTAGATCGCGGCCGTCTGGGTGCCACTGGGGTCGCTCGCCATCGGCGGCACGATCCGCATCAGCGCCCCCAGCGACAGATCCACGTCCAGGGTAGCGTGACGCAGCACCAGCCCCAGCCAGACGAGTCGGCCGAGCACGTCGACGAACCAGGAGTAGGTGCAGACGGTCAGCAGCGTGTGCCACTCCGGCTTCTTTCCCGAAAGCGCCACCACGCCGAACAGCGCCGCACAGATGAGCAGCACCGACGCCAGCGTGACCACCGGCGCCAGGCCGATGGTCTGGATGCGGGCCATCAGCTTGAGAAACTCGCCCGCCTTGCGACGCTCCTCGATGAGCCGCTTCAGCTCCGACCGTTCGACGACGTCGCGCTGCTCCTCCTCCAGGTCGGCGATCTGTTTGCGGACCAGCAGATCCGCCTGCCGGTCGACCAGTCCCGTTTCCACGGTCGCCCAGCCGATCAGGGTGACGCAGACGAGCAGGAAGAGGCCGGTGAAACGGTACGCACACACGTCCTCGACCCGCGCGAACAGCCGCCGCGGGGCAAGAAACACCAGCGGAAGATCCATCACACTGACCGTCCGCCGTCGAGGTTCGGCGCCGCCGGACGTCAGAAGCGCATCCGCCATTGCGACCCGATTCCGCCTTTCCGATCCTGAAGGCGCCGCGACCGATCACCACCTCAGACGCGCGCGGCGCACGCTGCCATCTTACCGTATTCCCCGGTACAGGACGTCTTATTCGCCCCGCCCGTGCGATTTCTGACAACTGCGCGAACGCGGGCGGTCAGGCAGGCCGGGCCGGGTCCAGCTCGGCAATCGGAGGAGCCGCTGGTTCCGTCACGCACCTCGCGCCCGCCAGCGCGGTCGGAAACGGGTGGTTTTTCCCCCCCCGAACCTGCTATACTGGCCACCCGGTTGTCGGCCGGAGCATCGTCTTGCCACTCTCTGCACTCCCCGGATTGCAGACGCTTACCACCTGCGCCCATGCCGCCGGTACGGACGACGGCGCCGTCCCCGCCGCGGCGACGGCGCCGCCCGGTTACCGCCTGTTGCACCCACTGGGGCGCGGGGGACAGGCCACGGTCTACAAAGCGCGTCGGGCGTCGGACGGGCGGCTGGTGGCGCTGAAGATCATGCACAGCGGCCGCGCCGGCGATGCCGATGCCCGGTTCCGCCACGAGATCAGCCTGCTCTCGCAACTGGACCATCCGGGCATTCCCGCGATCATCGACTTCGACCGCAGTCCCGGCGGCCAGACGTGGTATGCGGCGCGCTACGTGGACGGCCGCCCACTGCACGAGTTCATTCGCGAACTCGATCTCGACGCCGCCATCGGCGCCGGCGCCCCGAACGGACGGTCCTCACCTGGCTCTCCCCCTCGCCGCCGCTCATTCGCCCGCGCCGCCCGCCGGCGCGTGACGCTGCTGATCGAGCCGGTCGTCCGCGTCGTCATCGACGTGAGCGACGCGGTCACAGCCGCCCATCGTGTTGGCGTCATCCATCGCGACCTGAAGCCGTCCAACATCCTGATCGATGCCGACGGACGGGCGTTGATCGTCGATTTCGGCATCGCCAAGCAAACCGTCGTCGACCAGGATATGGGTCTGACGCTCACCGGGCAGTTCCTGGGTTCGCCGGCGTGGTCGTCGCCGGAGCAGGTCGAAGCCCGCCCGGGGTGGGTGGACGTGCGGACGGACGTCTATGCCCTGGGGCTGGTACTCTATCACTCGCTGACCGGCGAGTTTCCGTATGACGTATATGGGTCCCTTCCGACGATATTCGACAACATCCGCCACGCGGAGCCGAGGCCGCCGCGGTAATGGTGCAGCGACATCGACCGCGATCTGGAGGCGATCATCCTCAAGGCGCTGGCCAAGGACAGAGGACGTCGCTACCAGTCGGCGGCGGAATTCCAGGACGACCTGCAGCGATACCTGAAGGGCCGGGCCGTGCGGGCGCGCGGCGACGCCGGCTGGTATGCCGTTCGCAAGTGGCTGCGGCGCCACCGTCTGGTGGCCGCGTTCGCCGTTGCGCTGATGACGGTGACGGCCGCCTTCACCATCAAACTCTACGCGATGTACACACGGGCCGTGCAGGCGGAGGCGGCCGCAAGCCGCAAGTACCTGATGGACCGCGCCACGGCGGGCATGCTCATCGGCACGTCCGCGTCGAAGCTGCAGAACGTCGCGGGCGTCGATGCCGTCAGGGGCACGCTCGCCGACCTGGCCTATGAGCAATTGCAGGACTTCGCGCGATGGAGCGAGGACGATTTCACGCTGCGGGCGGAACAGGCGCAGGCGGAGCACATGCTGGGTGACGTGGCCTTCGGGCGCGGCGAGTACGCCGCCGCACTGCAACACCGCCAGGCGTCCCTGCGCTACTACCAGGCACTGGCCGCGGAACTCCCCGACGATCCCGAACGTCAGTCCGACCTCTCGATTGCGCTCGTGCTCGTCGGCGACGTCCATGGGGCCTACGGCGATGCGGACCGGCAACTGGAGTACTACCTTGCCGCCTTCCAGATCGACCAGCAACTGGTTCAACGCTTCCCCTCGGTCCCGGAGCATCGATCGCACCACGCCCGCCTCTGCTACAGTTACGAGCGGCTGGGGGGCCTGGCGATGTCCGGTAACGACCTTGACATCGCCTACGAGTTTTTGACGTTGCGCAGGGAGTTGGCCGAGCGCCTGGCCACCGCGTTTCCGGACAACCTTGAGGATCAACGCAACCTATATCACGCCCTGCGGATGCTCGCCATGCACGCCGTCGCCGTCGGCGATGCCGACGCCAGGGAGAGGCTGGACACCCAAGCTGCGCCGTTGATCGAACGCATCGTCGCGGCAGAGCCGAACAACCTGACGTACCGGTTCCTGGCGATCGAACATGGGTGCGGACTGGCCCAACGCGCGACGTCGGAAAAAGCAGCGTGGAAGTACTTCCAGCGCGCCATGTCGGACGCCCGCGACCTCCTGCGAATCGACCCCGGCTCCCCCATGGCCTTTGGCTACGTCAGCGCCGTCTATTCGACCCGCGGCGCGTGGCTCAGCGATCACGGGCGGTTTCTGGCGGCAGCACGCCAGATGCGAAAGGCGATCGCCGCCTATGAGCCGCTCTACCGGAAAAACCCGGATCTGCCCGATCGCGCCCTGCGCGTGCTGGATAACCTGGCGGTCCTGCGGTACACGCGTCTTGGAGCGGGCTGGCACGGTTCATCCGGTTGGATCGTCCGCCGCACCGCGGAACTGGTCGACCGATGGGAGCACGACCCGCTCGCGTCCGAGACCATTACGGATCGGCTGATCTCGGCGTTGACGGACGAGCGTTGTCCGGGGCTTTTCGATCCAGCCCGGGCCTTGGCCATCGCGCAAACCGTTCTCGATCGCGCCGATCGCCCCACCGCCCGCGACCTGGCCGCCGTGGCCCGATGCCTGGACCAACTTGGCGAGTGGGAGGCGGCCGCGAGTGCTGCGGAGGCAGCACTGGCGCTGGCGGGGCCGGCGGAATGCACCAAGGTCGATCAGTGGACCGCTGACCTGGAGCGCTACCGTCGCTCTGCGGCCGGGGGGTAGCTGACTCGGATCGATGGCAACGCCCTCGCGCGGTAACCGTCACTCTGCGGCCGGTGGGTAGCTGGGGCGGTCGGGCGCCATTGCGCCCCCTTCCGGGCCGCACCTGTGCGGCGATGCTCGCACGGATCAGGAGGCCCCCGCGCTCCCCGCGGCCCTTTTTTTCGTGAAAGACATCACCCGCCGCGTAAGAACTATCGAGGGACGGCGCTATAGAGCGATGGAGGCTGATGAGCGACGGCTGCCGAAACAGCATCTTCCCCACCACTCCCATCACCCTCCTGCGCGGGTTGCACCGTGCGGGGGACGACGGGTGGCGCGAGTTCTTCGAGCTGTATGGGCCTGTGGTGTACCGCATGGCTCGAGCGTCGTATCTGAGCGAGCACGATTCGGAAGACGTGGTAGGCGTGGTCATGCGGCGGTTCGTGCAGGTGGTAAAGGGCGGGTTCGAGCCGCGGCCGCGGCCCCAGCGCTTTCGTGACTACCTCCGCACCATCACCAATCGCGAGATCGCCCGCGTCCGGCGTGCCGGCAACGGCAGAAGCTCCTGGCCGCCTGGTTCGCCCGCTGCGAACGACGGTGGCGCGGAACTCCCGCTTGCCGTGGTTGCGACGCCCCCCACCGCGGACAGCGAGGCCCCCGCCCCCGACGGTTCAAGCGCCACCTCGGCGGTTGCGGCCCCCACCCGGGACGATGCCGCCCCCACCCCGAATGCCGCTATCCCCCCTCCGGAGGGTCGCCAGCAGCATTCTGACAATTTTCGACAGAATAGTTTCGCCGATCCCGGCTCACATGACGCCTATACAGGTGTCATCCCACCGGGACCGATTCGATCACGCGAATCGGGCCGCGTCGCGGCCGTCAGAGCGACAAGGGAGATCGCTCCACGACCGACGCAGCCGGGAACGGACGGTCAAGGGGATTCGCACGGGCGCGACATGCCGGTGACGACCGGTCGGCACGCTGCCGCGAGGCGACGGGTCGATTTCGAGGGGCCAAGGTCGTGCCGGCACGAAGCGTCCGTCGATCCCTGGGCCGTCATCGAGCGGCAGGAGTTCCTGGGCCTGTGCCTGGATCGGCTGCGTCGATCGCCGGCCGTCCGCCCGCGGGATTTCGATGCCTTCCGCCGCTACGTCCTGGACGAGGAACCCGCCCGCAGCGTGGCCTCCGACCTGGGACTCACCGAAAACGCTCTCTACCAGATTAAGCACCGCCTCATGCGACACCTGCGCCAGATCGTCGAGCGCATCGAACGCGAGGCGGAGGAGGGAGCGTGAGCCGTGTCCGACGCGAGCTGTCCAGGCGACGACATCCTGCACGAGATCGGCAACGGCCATACATCCCCCGAAACCGACGCCTTGCGGGCGCACCTCGACGGGTGCGAGCGCTGCCGCCGCATCGTGGTCGAACTCGCGCGCGAACGGTCGCTGACCGACGCGTTGCAGGAGGCGGCCGCCCACCGCCTCCCGGACCGGCAGCGCACCCGGGTAGCTGAGGTGTGTCGGGGCGCGGTGGAAGACGCGACGCGCTAGTCACGGCCGGTGCCACTCATCGCAGCGTGGGCAGAGGGGCAGTTCGGCGAGGCTCGGCGCCTGATGTGCCCGGCGGACCGCCTCCCAGCGCGCCCCGCGCCAGAGACGGGCCAGGGTGTCGCCCCCCTTGAGGTCAGCGGGGTCAGCCGGTCCATCCGGTCCATCAAGTCCATTAAGTCCATCCTGTCCATGCATGCCCAGCCGTCCCACCGCCAGCACGCCGCGGATATCCTGGTCGCACAACGTCACCCGCCCGTCCGCCAGCACCACGCAACGCGATCCAAGTCGCCTGCACGGCTCCCGCGTGGGGGGGGCCATGCTCATGACCGCGTGGCTCTCAAGCTGCCCGCCGCAGTGGCTGTACCCGACAATCCCCACCGCGCCGTTCCGTCGCAACCAGCCGTCGTAGAAGTCGCGCAGCTCCTGCACCGTCTGACGGGCCTTGACCATCTGCGGAACCACGATCGGTGCGGGACTGAGCCGTTCCCGACGCCGACTGTCGAGCCGGTCGATGCGGTCGATGAGCGCTGCGAGGTCCGCCCGCGCCGGATCGGCCGCGGACGTCATGGCCGCGTAGGTCGGCGGCGTCCAGCCGTCGATCTGCACCTCCAGCACGTCCACCTGATGGTCCATCAGGGCGTCCACGACGGCATCCGACAGGCCCAAGCCCGTGGTGCGGACGGCGACGCCGTACACGCCGTGCCGGCGGATCCTGCGGAGGATCTCGACGAACTTCGGGTGGCACAACGGATCGCCGCAGCCGCCCAGCACGATGAGCGAATCGTCGCGCTGCGCCAGTTCGCGGGCGATCTGCTCGACCACCCCGACGCGGATTTCCCCGCGGTCGCCGACTCGCCCGCCCCGCGGGCGCAGCACCGCGTCGGGATAGGGGTCATCCGTGGTCAGTTCGATCTCGACCTCGTGCGGGACGGGGGGAACAAAGGTCTGCTCGAACCCGTCCAGGCCACGAGCGATCGACGCGGGATCGAGCGGCACGCCTGCCGCGAACAGCGAAGTGAGCCGGTCCCAGGCCGTGTCGGTATCCGCGATCAGCCGTCCGACCGCGTGGGTCAGCGCAGCCGGCGCCTGAAAGCAGCAGGACATCAACGCCAGGTCCTTGGCGGGTGCATCCGGTTTGTAACTGATGACCCAGCCGGGCGGGATGTTCTTCTCCGCCAGCTCGGCGATCAGCGACGCCTCGTACAACACGCCGGTGACGCCGGGGGGGGCCTGAGTGAACGTCAACCGCGATTCCCCGCGCTGCCTTGCGTGCAGGCGGATCATCTCGTCAAGGATCGCGGGATCGAGGCAGGGCGCGGCCGGAGGGACGACCGCCACCGCGTCGCAGGGGCGCTCTCTGATGAGCGCTGCGATCAGCGTCGGATGCACATACTCATCGAGCGAACTGGTTCCGCCCACGCCGCCGCGCCAGCCGTCCAGCGACCACTTGCGGGCCGTGCGCACCAGACCCGCCCACGGCGTCGGCGGCGCGTCGTGCGGGCTGACCCGGGCCGGCGTCCCGGCCAGCAGCGCCACCGCCCGTTCGAGCTGCGCCGACGGCGCCAGCACCACGATGCCGTCCAATGCCGTCGCGGCCGCGACGCGATCGACCGTCCGTCGCAACACCGGCACGCCGGCCAGTAGATCCTCCAGACGGCTGCGCGTTCCCAGGGGCGTCGTCTCGAGATCGGCGATGAGGACGGCAACGACGTGCATGAGTTACGCTGTTCTGACCACGCAGCTCCGAAACCGCGCGCGATTGTAGCCACCGGCCCCGCACGGCGCAACCGGCCGGGTGACACCCTTGTGCGCAACCCTGAGGGTGGTGCCCTTGACGGTGGCACAGCCTTGAGGGTGGCACCACCTTGAGCGTGGCACAACCTCGAAGGTAGCACAGCGTTGAGCGTGGCACGGTCTGGCGCAACGACGCGAAGCGTCGCGCAGCCAGGCCGTGCGGCCCGCCATAGGAGTCACGCACCGCATGGTCGCATTCGAAGGTGGTCCGCTTGACGCCCGACCCGGCGGTCGCTATGAATTCGCTGCCCCGCTGAGGACGGTCGCCAAGGGGCGGTCGCACGGGGACCCGGAAAGCCGGGGCCGTAGCTCAATTGGTTAGAGTACCGGACTGTCGATCCGGTGGTTGCGGGTTCGAATCCCGTCGGCCTCGTTCGCTTAAGTCGTTTACCCGCCGCCACTTACAGTGGTCGGCGGTTTTTTTGTCCGATCGGAGACGGTGGTCCGCCTCGCGCGGCCCGGCCCTGCCGGCGCCTGGATTCCCGCCATGCCCCGACGCCAGCGACAACCCGTGCAGCGGTATCACGACCGCGTCGCCAGCCGTTACGACGCCTCCTATGACGATGTCTACTGGCAGTGGCACGATTCGCTGACCTGGCACCATCTGAAGACCTACGTCCCGCGGGAGCATGGCGCCGAGACCGTGGACCTTGGCTGCGGGACGGGCAAATGGGGTCTGCGCCTCTTGGCCGCGGGCTGCTATGTGGTCTTCGTGGATATATCGATGCGGATGCTCGAGCAGGCGCAGGCGAAAGTCTTCGCGGCGGGAGTGGAAAAGCGGGCGAAGTTCGTCCAGGCCGACCTGATGGACCTGTGCGAGCTGCTTCCGGACCGGTACGAACTGATCACGGCGCTGGGAGAACCGATCGCCGCCAGCCGCGACCCGCGCGCCGCGCTCCGCCAGATCCGCCGCACGCTTGCGCCCGGCGGCGTGCTGGTGGCGACCTTCGACAACAAGCTCGCGGCGCTCGACTTCTACCTGCAACAGGGCGACGCGGAGCACCTCAAACGCTTCCTCCGCGACGGTCGCACACACTGGCTGACCAAAGACGCGTCCGAGCAGTTTCCGATCCACACGCACGCGCCGTCCGACGTGCGAAGGCTGCTCGAATCGACCGGTTTCGAGCTGCTGGACATGATCGGCAAGACCGTGCTGCCCATGCGGCACTATCGAGACCTGCTCGCCGAGCCGGCGGACCGGCGGGCGCTGGCGGCGATCGAGAAGTCGCTCTGGCGCGACCCGGCCGCGATAGGACGCGCGACGCACATCCAGGTCGCAGCCCGGCGTCCGAGGTGAACACCAGAGCCCCGGCATTCATGCCGGGCGGATCGTTCGCCGACGTCCGCCAATGCCGCCCCATGTTACACTCCGGACGAACCTGCTTCTGAAACAGGAGCGCAACGCGACGAATCAACTCCCGGCTTGAAAGCCGGGGCTCGGGGAAAACACCGGCTGCGAACCGGCGGTACGCGCGGCACACGCGGATCGACCATGTGGGCGGCTCACGTGCTCGGTTTGACTTTCGCGGCCGCGGCGTGCTGGCCGGATTCGACGGCGAGGTCGTACGCCGTCTTGCCGTTGCCGGCCTTCAGGCCGACGTCAGCGCCGGCCGCAAGGAGCAGATCGACGATCTCCAGCAGGCCATTCTTCGCGGCCGCCTGGAGCGGTGTCCAGCCCTCCTGCTGGCGGGCGTTCACGTCGGCGCCGTGCCGGATGAGCATCTCGACGATGGCAGCGGAGCCGCCGGCCACGGCGCTGTGGATGGGACGGACCTTCATCGGGTTGTCCGCGACGCGGTTGACGTTGGCGCCGCCCTCCAGGAGCACGCGCACCGCGTCGGCGGCGTTGAAGAACGCGGCCAGGTGCAGCGCATACATCCCGTCTGCGGCGCGGGCGTCGGCGTCGCCGCCGGCGTCCAGCAGTTCGCGCACGCGCTCGGCGCGGTTCACGGCGGCGGCCTCGAACAGCGGCAGCGGCGGAGCGTGCTCCAGCAACAGGGCCACCAGGTCGCGCCGCTGGTAGTAGCACGCCGTTATGAGCACCGACAGCCCCCCGTCGCCCACCGAGGTGGCCAGCCCCGGCTGCTGCGTCACCAGCCCCCGAAGCGCCTCGGCGTCGCCCTGTTTCACCGCGCTCACCGCCTGCTGCGTAGCGTCCATAGACCCGATCTCCTGAAGAATCGCTTGGCGCTCACTTGATTAGCTGCGCTAACTAACTATACAATACGGCATGACCCAGGCGAAGTCAACCCCGCCGGTCGGCAAGCCGCGCTCCGCCGCGCGGCGGGCATCGGCCCGGCGCCGCCGCACCGGTACGCGCTCACGCCGCGCAGTGCCGCACGAGACGCTGGCCGACCGGCTGCACTCCGCCGCCATCCACCTGTTGCGGCGGCTGCGGCGGGTGGACGAACAGACGGGCCTTTCCGGTCCGCAGGCGTCGGCGCTGTCCGTCCTCGTCTTCGGCGGGCCGCAGCGCCTCGGCGACCTGGCCCGCGCCGAGCAGGTCCGCCCCCCTACCATGACGCGGCTGGTACGGGACATGGAGCGCCACCAACTGGTCGTGCGAAAGGCGGACCCGCGGGACGGCCGCGTGGTGGTCGTCCATCCGACCGCCCGCGGCCGGCGGCTGCTGGTCGAAGGCCGCGGACGGCGGGTGAAGATGCTGGCGGCGCAGATCGCCCGGCTTTCCGGCGACGATCGGGCGGCGCTGCGGCGCGGAATCGAGGCGTTGGAGCGGATGGTGGTGGCACGTTTGCCGGCACACGGGAGAACAGGTACGCTTGCGCCATGAGCGGGTTACCCGATCTGGACCGGTCGCGCACGGTGGTCAGGCGCCTGGATGACCGCCTAACCGACGACTTCGTTCCCGGCACGATGGCCGAACGGATCGCCATGGTGTGGCCGCTGACGGTGGAACTGGCGTCTTTCAGCAAGCTCGATGTTGAACAAAGACTACAGAGACATGTTACACGCCTTAGCCGAAGAAGGAGCTAGGTTTCTTCTGGTCGGCGCCTACGCACTGGCTGCGCACGGTTATCCCCGCGCTACCATAGACCTGGACCTCTGGGTCATGCCGTCGTCCGACAACGCTGACGCCGTCCTGCGAGCCATCCAACGATTCGGCGCCCCACTGGGGAACCTGTGTCGAGCCGATCTCGTCAAAGACGATACGGTTTTTCAAATAGGAGTGGCCCCGAGGAGAATTGACATCATCACCGGCGCTTCCGGGCTGCGGTTCGAAGAGGCGTTCCTGAATTCCGTGGTGGTCGACGTCGATGGAATCCCCGTTCACATACCGTCGATTGACGACCTGATCCGCAACAAGAAGGCGTCGGGAAGGACAAAGGACTTGGCGGATGCCGAAGCGCTGGAAGCGTTGAGAGGCGCCGAGCCGTCGGGTCCGCCGGATTCGCTGTAGCCGGCCGCGGATGAGCGCCGCGGTGCCTGCTCCAGCGGCGTCAGCGCCTTATGGATGGTGCCTGGCCGAACCGTGACCGCCCCGAAGCGGCCGAGCATATCAGCCCCTTCGGGGCACCCTCCCCATCGCGCGTCCATTCAACTCGAAGCCCGCACGCGGCAACCCGACCCGCTTCTGCGCAGGTCCAATCGCCACACCAAGCGGGCACAACCGCTCTGAAAGACGTCACAAACTTACGGGGCGAAGTACTAAGAGCGCCCCGCGGCGCCCGCCTCCTCCCCCATCGCCTCGAGCAGCAACTCCGCCACGTCCAGTTGCGGCACGTCCTCGCGGTTTTTGCCCGCCAGGCCGTCGGTCAGCATCCTCGTGCAGAAGGGGCAGGCGCTGCTCACTGCGTCCGGCCGCGTTTCGAGCAGTTGCTCGGTGCGCTTCTCGTTGACGCGCTCGTTGCCGCGCTCCTCTTCCTTGAACATCTGCGCCCCGCCGGCGCCGCAGCACATGCCGCGGTCGCGGGTGGCGGCCGGTTCGAGGATCGTCAACCCTGGAATCGCCCGCAGCACGTCGCGCGGCGGGTCGTATATTTCATTATATCGGCCCAGGTAGCACGAGTCATGGAACGCGACCCTGCGCTCGCTGCGGCGCGTCGGCCGGAGCCTGCCCTGCCGCACCAGGTCCGCCAGGAAGGTCGTATGGTGTACGACCTTGTACCTGCCGCCGAAGTCCGGGTATTCATTCAGCAACGTATTGAAACAATGAGGACAACTCGTGACGATGGTCTTCCTGTCGCAGCCGTAGCGGTTCAGCGTCTCGACGTTCGCCTGTGCGAACGTCTGGAACAGGAACTCATTGCCCGCCCTCCGCGCCGGGTCGCCGGTACACTGTTCCTCCAGGCCCAGGATGGCGAAGTCGACGCCCGCCTGCTTCATGAGTTGTGCGAATGCGCGGGAGACCTTCTTGGCCCGATCGTCGAACGAGCCGGCGCAGCCCACCCAGAAAAGCACGTCGGCGTCCGGGTTCTCCGCCATCGTTCTGATGTCGAGATCGGCGCACCAGTTGGCGCGGTCTTCGGCGGGGAAGCTCCAGGGATTGGCGCTGGACTCCATCCCGCGGAACGCGGCCTGCCATTGAGCGGGGAACTCGCCCCGTTCCTGAACCAGGTAGCGGCGCATGTCCACGAACTTGTCGACGTAGCTGATGAACACCGGGCACTCCTGCTCGCACGCCCGGCAGGTGGTACAGGCCCACAGCACTTCCGGCTCGATGACGCCGTCGACGAGGTCTTTTTCATGCGCGGCCGGTTCGCCGTTGCCGCCGGCCCCGCCCGGCGCGTCGTCGCCG
>QZJT01000136.1 GCA_003597935.1 Phycisphaerales bacterium
TTGCGAGTCATGCCCCGCTGAATGTTGGAGAACACCTCCTCGCCGATGATGACGGCGTCGTCCACCAGGATGCCGAGGGAGATGATAAAGGCGAACAGGGAGATCATGTTGATGGTGGTGTCCATCGCCGGCAGCAGCATGATCCCGCCCAGCAGGCACACCGGCACCGCCGAGCCGACCCAGAACGCCAGCTTGGGCGCCAGGAAGATGCCGAGCACGACGAGCACCAGCCCCAGTCCGAACGCGCCGTTTTTCAGCAGCAGCTCCAGCCGCTCGCGGTACTCCCGCGCCCGGTCCCACATGACGATCATCTCGATCGACTCGGGCAGTTCGGCGTTCATCCGCTCGACGTAGCCGTAGACGATCTCCGCGATCTCCAGCGGCTTCTGATCGCCGGTCTGATAGATCCACAGCGTCACGCCGCGCTAGCCGTTGAACGAGGAAACGCGGTCGACGTCCTCGAAGCCGTCGGTGATGGTGGCCACGTCGCCCAGCTTGAGCTTGGCCCCCCCCGGGCCGCTGACCACGGGGATGTCGTGGTATTCGCTGGCGAAGAACCGCCGCCCGGCGCTGCGCAGCAGCACCTCGCCGCCCTCGGTGCGCACTTCGCCGCCGGGCACGTCGCGGGCCGCCGCCCGCACGGTGGCCGCGATGTCGCCGAGCGTCAGGTTCAGCGCCCGCAGTTGCGCCTGC
The DNA here is from genome assembly GCA_003597935.1 of Phycisphaerales bacterium. Classification (GTDB taxonomy): domain Bacteria; phylum Planctomycetota; class Phycisphaerae; order UBA1845; family UBA1845; genus SURF-32. The sequence goes on from QZJT01000136.1 coordinate 694, forward strand.
GGCACTTCGATGGTGATCTCCGGGTTGCGCATGCCGCGCACCACGATCTGCGTGATCTGCTCGTAGGCGAGCAGGTCGTTGCGGACGCGCTCGGCGAACTCAAAGAGGGTGCGCTCGTCCATCTCGGCGGCGATGGCGATGGTCACTGTGGAGCGCTGGCGGATCGCCAGCTCGACGCGGGGACGCTCGGCCTCTTCAGGGAAGGAGGAGATGCGGTCGATGGCGTTTTTGACGTCCTGGAGCGCCCGGTTGGGGTCCACGCCCTCGACCAGCTCGACCGACATGCGGGCGCTGCCTTCCTCGGCGGTGGCTTCCAGCCGTCTGACGCATTCCAGCCCGCGGACGGCTTCTTCCGCCGGCAGGAGGATCCCCTCCTCGACTTCCTCCGGCGTGGCGCCGGGCAGCGACATGGAGAAGTTGACCACGTCGAGTTCGTAGGCGGGATAGACCTCCTGCTTGATCCGCGAGGCCACGAAGACGCCGCCGATGATGAAGAGGAACATCAGCAGGTTGGCCGCGACCGGGTTGCGGACCATAAAGGCGATCAGCCCCCCCCCGGAGGGCACGCCGGCGGCGCCGGGCTGCGAGTCGGGAAGACCCGGTGGCGTGTCGGGCAGCCGTGTCATGGCGTAATGCCCGCCGGATCGGGCCCGCTCGCCGGGTCGGCTTCCGCCCCGGCCGCTGCGCCGGCGCCGTCCGCCGCCGCGATGGCGCTGCCCGCGCCGCCGTCGCGAACGCGCAGCGGCATGTCCGGGATGACGCTGGCCAGGTGGGTGGTGACCAGTTGATCACCGGGCTGGAACCCATTGCGCACCAGCACGTCCTCGTGCCGCCGCCACACGATCTCGACCGGACGGATCGCCAGCCGCCCTTCTGCCGTGCGGACCCAGACGCGGTCGTTCTCGCGAAGCGCCTTGCGCGGGATGGGAAAGACGCCGTGCAACCGGCCGGCGTCTATCCGCAGCTTGACGAAGCTGCCCAGCAACACGCGGCGGGCGGCGCCGCTCGTCCCTTCGTTCAGCCCCAGCGGGTCTCGGATCGAGATCAACACCTGCGCCATGCGCCCCAACGGATCGAGGTCGCCCAGCGGTCGCAGCGCGACGCCCTCCCATTCCACGGCCGCACCGCCGGTGGCCAGCGTCACCGTCACGCGGCTGGCGTCACCTTCGTCGTCGAGCGCAAAGCGGATGTCGCCGAGCCGTCCGATGGGAATGGCCGCCTCCGCCCAGAACTCGTCGGTAGCGGCCAGCGTGGCGATCGAGGTCTGGGCGGCGACGAACTGCCCGGTTTCGACGTTCTCCGTGACGACGATGGCGTCAAACGGCGCGAACACGGACGTGCGTTCGAGCGCCAGCCGTGCCGCCTCCAGCCGCTGCTCGGCCACCGCCACGGCGGCCTCGGCGCTCTGCACCGCCAGCCGCTGCTCGGCGATTTCCGCGTCGAGCGTCTTCCGGGCCGCCTCGCGGCTCTCGAGCTGCGTCACCGCGTCGCGCGACTCCTGCTCGCCGGCGGAGTCCCGCTCGGCCAGGCGGCCGAGCCGCTGGGCGTTCCAGCGCAGGTATTCGACCTCGACGGAGAGCTGCGCCCGCCGGCCGTGGAGCGTCTCAATGCGCGCACCGATCCGAGCGGCTTCGTGCGTGGCCACGTCGAGGTCCGCCTGTGCCTGGGCGACAGCGATCTGATAGTCGGCCGGATCGATGCGGATGAGCGGTTCGCCCGCCGCGATCAGTCCGCCCGGCTCGAGCCGGTCGTTGTGCTCCAACACGCGTCCGCTGACTTCGGGCATGACCCGGACCTGGCGGGACGGCACCACCGAACCGAAGGCCTCCAGGAACACCTCCGTGTCATGCGGCACGAGGTCCGCGACGCCGACCACCGGCGCCAGAGTTTCCGGCTCCGCCTTTGGGACGTGCGGCGGCGAACTGATGAGGACGGCCCCGACGCCGGCCGCGGCGATCACGAACAGCAGCGGTGCCGCCAGATTGGCGATGACGCCGCGCAGACCGGACGGCGCGATCGGCAGGTGCTCGACGTCCGCCGGTCTGCCGCGCGGTGGACGCGCAGCGCCGGCGCTGCCGGACTCGGACGGTTGGTGTGCGTCCTGCTCTTGTGAAGGGCGGTTCATCGAGTCAACCGGGTCGCGGCCGCGTCGGCACGAGGTTGCCCCGGCGCAGCGCCGGTCCCCCATCTTCGTCGTTCCCGCGCGGCCGTGTATGACTATACGCCCGGCACGTTCTTTTTGGAAGCGAAGACCGCACGGCCGGCCGCGTGACGGTGCGTGACAGGATCGGCAACTTCCGTGAGCGAGCCGCGTGGCTTCAGCCCGCGCGGAGTGTCCGGGTGAAGGCCGGTCCAAGTCGGGAGCAGCTTCTCCCATGCCGCCAGGCTGGAGCCAGGCGGTCCCAGGAGCGCCCGCCGCGTCCGTTACGCACCCCGCGCGGCCGCCGGAGGATGGACCAGAGCGTCGAGATGAGCGCGGATGCACCCGAGCGGAACGCGCCGCGAGCCGTGGCGCGGATGAACCAGGCCGCGGCGCCGAGCCGCGCTCCCACGCGGGCCGACTCATAACCGAGCTGCAACGCGCTTTCGGCGCGATGTCGGCGCAGCATCCGCCGCTGCCGCCGCGACAGTGGACCGACCTCGCGGGCGACGCGCTGGAGCAGGCGTTCGCGCTGGGCCGTGTTGTGCTGGACGCTGGTGCGAGACAGGCTCCCCTCCGTCCAGTGGTGCAGACAGAGCGGCTCGTTGACAAAGCCGACGCGCGTGCGTTTCGCGGCCTGCAGAAAGAAGTACCACTCTTCGGCGTAGGAGATGCCCTCGGGAAAGCGCACGCCGCCGCTCAACACGTCGCGCCGGACCATGCCCGCGATGGTCGCGATCAGATACTCCTCCAGCAGTTCATCGAAGAAATCGGCGTTGCAGCGGTACAGGCCGGGCGCCACCGAGCGCCGGCGCACGCTCAAGGCCCGCCGGGACATCGTCCGAAAGACGCTGTCGTGTCTGACGCCGGCGGTGTCGACGTAGGCATAATCGCTGTAGACCAGGCCGAGGTCCGGGCAGAGATGGAACAGGTCGATCTGGCGCTGGAGCTTGGCAGGCATATACTCGTCGTCGGAATCGAGGAACGCCACGAAGCGTCCGCGGGCGGCGTCGATGCCGCGGTTGCGGGCGGCGCTGCTGCCCGCGTTCTCCTGATGGAAGTAACGCACCGGCCGGTCGGTGCGCGCGGCCGCCGCCTCCACTACGGCCTGCGTGTCGTCGCTGCTGCCGTCGTCGACGACGATCAGCTCCCAGTCACGACAGGTCTGCACGAAGACCGAGCGTATCGCCCGCTCGAGCAGCCGCGCCCGGTTCAACGTCGGCAGGATGATCGATACGGTCGGTCGCGCTTTCATTCAGCATCTCAAAACTTCCCCCCGAGCCCCGGCATTCATGCCGGGCGGAACACCGGTTGGAAGCCGGTGCCACATTTCCGGGCCCCGGTATTCATGCCAGGCGGAGAGTCGCCGGTTGTCCGTCCGCACGTCGCCAGCGCAGCATCTGATGCCCGCAGGTCTCCATCCGGCACACACCCCTCAAGACATCGGACAACTGTTCCGCCAGCTTTGCCCGCGAAAATTCCGTCAGGTCTCGGGCGGCGCCGGCCCGGACGGATGGGCTGGCCGCGCCTTCACCTGCCCGCCGCCGGTACAGCTCCGACAGCGCCGCGCGGATCGCCCCCGCGGACCGTTCGCACGTCACGCCCCCCCCCAGCCGCCGCACCAGCCGGCACGCCTCGCCCTCCGGGTCGCCCACCGCCAGGATCGGGCGCCCGGACGCCAGATACTCGAACAGCTTGCCGGGAATGAGCGTGTCGCCGTTGCGGCCCATCGCCGTCGGCAGCAGCAGCACGTCGGCGGCGCGCATCCGCCTCACCGCCTCGGCGTGTTCGACGTAGCCGCTCCACGACAGCGGCACGCCCCTGGCCTGGAATCGCTCGCGCAAGGCGGCCGACGTGACGCCGACGACGTCGAAGCGGAAGGGCGATGCCGCGCACTGCTCGTCGCCGACTGCGCGGGCGAAGTCCGCGACGCCATCGATCAGTGTGTCGTCCACGCGCGTCGACGAGAGGGCGCCGACGTACGTGAGGACGAACGTACCGCGTTCGCGTTCGGGGGGGGGAGACGCGAAGTCATCCGGGTCGAAGCCGTTGGTGATCGTATGGAACCGGGCCGTCCGCTGCGAAGATCGCCGCGCAAGAATGCGTCTCTGCGACTCGCTGGCCGCCACGACGGCGTCCGCGTCGCGCAGGAACCGTGTTTCCAGGGCCCGATCCATCCAGCGGCGGATCCCGCGGCCGCGGTAGGTGCAGTCATCCGTCCACAGATCACGAAAGTCCGCCACCCACGGCACGCCGGTGCGACGTTTCATCCACCATGCCAGGAGATGATTCGACGGCGGGCTGAACGTGCTGTAGATCACGTCGATGCCGGCGGATCGAACCAGGCGCCGCAGCGGCCGAAGGCTCCCCAGCGCCCACCACAGGCGCTCGTCCGGCACGCTCCGGGCCAGGATGTGACGAAGCGGCGCGGCGAGCCGCCACCCGACGCCCGGTCGGACAGAACGGAGCGTGCTGTAAACGTCGAATGAGTCGCGCCGATGGACCGTGACCTCTGGCGGAACGTCAGCCAGCAGCGATTCATCGACCGGAAGCCCCGGCGTGCCGCGCGTCGTCCACACGTGGACCCGCCAGCCCAGCCGCGAGAGGTACTTGGCGAACCTGGCGGTGCGCTGCACGCCGCCCCCCCCTGTGGGCGGGAAGGCTGAGGCGATTATCAGGACGCTCCGGCGCCGCGTCGAGGACAGATTGTCGTCCCGTGGCGACTTCGACGTCGCTCCGGCAGTTGCCTCCGCGCGGGCTGAAGCCCGCGGCTCGCCGCCCTCGCACGACCGCACGACGGTCTGAGGTTCGTCGCCGGCCGTCACACCATCACCGCCTTGCACTCGCGCACGCGCTGATAAGTCTCCACCCATTCGTCGAGGATCTCCGACCATTCGAACCGCTCGCAGACGAAGCGGCGTCCCTCCTCGCCCATGCGACGGCGCATCTGGGGGTTGCGCAGCAGAGTGATGATCGCGTCGGCGAGTTGCTCCGGCGCGGCCGGCGGCGTCAGCAGGCCGGTCTGACCGTGGATCACGGTGTCCACCAGCCCGCCGACGCGGCTGGCCACCACCGGCACGCCCGCGGCCGAGGATTCCAGGGCGGCGACGCCGAAGCTCTCGCACAGCGACGGGATGACGCTCACGTCCCAGCCCGCCAGGTAGTTGGCGACGTTGCGGTGCGGCTGGGGGGGGGCGAAGAACAGGTAGGGCTCCACCTCCAACCGGGCCGCCAGTTCGACGCACGCAAGGCGCTGCGGCCCGTCGCCCACGAGATCGAATCGCACGTCGGGACAGACGTCGATCACCGTCGGGATGGCACGGATCAGGTACGTGGGACCATAGACCGGGCGGAAGCCTTTGAAGAACCCCACGCGAAGCACAGCGCGGCCGTGGCTGCGGGGGGGGGACGGCGGTTTGAACACGGACGTGTCCACACCGAGCGGGAGGACAGCGACGCAAGCTGCGTCGATGCCGGCGAACCGTGCGATGGCGCCGGCGAACCAGGGCCCGCACGCCGTGACGCCGTCGGCACAGCGCAGCAGGGCGCGGCGCAGATCGACGAGGTCCAGCGACGGCGGATCCTCGCCCGGCGGGTCAACGATGTCGGACCCCCAGGGCGTCACCAGGAAGACGCCTTCGGCGGCGATCTCCGGAGTGATGCCCCAGTCGTGCAGGAAGTGGACGTGGACCACATCATAGCGCCGCATCAGCCGCCGCAGCATCTGCCGCCACCGGCCGTGCCACCGACCGACGTGCCTTATGCCGAAATCCGGCACGCGGAACCGCTCGACGGTCGCTCCCTCCACCGGCGACGGGTTGTGCGTAATCAGATGAACTCGGATGCCGCGGGCGGCGAGGCCGGGGATGATGCGCTGCAAGTGGACCGAGCGGGCGTCGCCAAGGATGCAGACGTTCACGCCCGTGCCTCCGCGGCCGCGGCGACGTCCCGCGGCCGGTCACGAGCCGGCGCCGCCGGCGCCGCTGCTGAGGCCTCGGGTGATTCGCCTGACTGGAGTACAGAAACGCCACTGCCCCGCTGTTGCACCCACTGGTGCCGGATGCAGAGCACGCCGTTGGTCCGCCCGCCATCGTCGATGTTGAGTGGGTACCGGAACGGCGTGTCCAGCACGGCCGCGCCACCGTCGGCGTCCCACACGCGGACGTTCCACAGGTATGGCCCGCCGCTGACGGGCAGCGCGGGCAACTCGAGTTGGATCGTGTGCGTTCCCGTAGTCAGGTCGAACGTCACCGCGTCGCGGCCGGAGTTGAGGCTCAGGAGGTTTTCGTGTGCGGCGCGGCGCATGTTCAGTTCGATCACGGCCTTCGCCACGCGCCGCTCGACCTTCAACGTCAGCGTTGCGCAAAGCTGTGCGTCCGGCCGCGTCCACGTGACGGCTTCTCCGTCCGGCGACAGGAACCTCAGCGACGCGACGTGGACCGGCGAGCGGCGCGCTGAAGCATCGCCGCAACCGTCGAGCGGGTGCGGTGCGTATGCCCGCGACATGGCCCCCATGTAGTGATCGACGGCGTCGAGCGGCGGACCCAGGAACGTGGGGGCGCCGTGGTCGAGCACCAGGGCGCGGCGGCAGATCGCCTGCATCTGATCCAGATTGTGCGTGACGAAGATGAGCGTCGTGCCCGCGTCGATCAGCGCCCGCATCCGGTCCGTGCAGCGCTGGCGGAAGACGGCGTCTCCCACGGACAGCACCTCATCGACCAGCAGCACGTCCGGATCGACGTGGGCGGCGATCGAGAAGCCCAGCCGAGCGTACATGCCGGAGCTGTAGCGCTTCACGGGCGTGTCCAGAAACTGCTCCAGCCCCGCGAAGGCGACGATGGCGTCGAGCTTGGCGTGGATCTCGCGCCGCTTCATGCCCAGGATCGCGCCGTTGAGGTAGATGTTCTCGCGTCCGGTGAGGTCTCCGTGGAAGCCTGCGCCGACTTCGATCAGCGCCGCCAGCCGCCCGGCGACGTGGATGGTCCCTTCGTCCGGCGCCAGGATGCCCGCCAGCAGCTTCAGGGCGGTGCTCTTGCCGGCGCCGTTCGGGCCGATGATCCCCAGCGCCTCGCCCGGCGCCGCCGCGAATGACACGTCGCGCAGCGCCCAGAACCGGTCGCCGGCCCCCCCCATAGCCCCGGCATTCATGCCGGGATTCCTCCGCCCCGCATCGCACGATCCGCCGACGCCGCCTCGCCCCCCCCCAGGCCGCGTCAGCGCCTTCCAGCCCGCCGCGATCCAGTCGCGCAGCGAATCGTGCCCCGCGCCGCGGCGGAAGCGCTTCGACACGTGGCTGAACTCGACCGCCGGCCGCGTCACCTAGATGCACTCCGCAAACCGGACCGCCGCCCGCCGGAACAACGCCCACCCGAACACCAGCGTCAGACTCGCGATGACCCCCGCGTAGAGCAGCCCCGGCGCCGCCGGCGCGCGTCCGTGAATGAGGCAGTCGCGATACGCCCCGATGATCGCCACCATCGGGTTCAGCGCGATGACCCGCGCCGTCCACGACCCATCGCACGGTACCGGCACGACCACGCCGGAAACGAACATGAGCAGTTGGATCGCCACTCCGAAGATCTGCCGCACGTCGCGGAAGAAGAGATTCCCCATCGCCAGCAGCATCCCCAGCCCGGCCGTCAAGGCAATCTGGATCGCCAGCACCACCGGCAGCAGCGCCAGCGCCGGCCCGATCCGCGGCGTGAACTGCCCGCCGGCGGCGAAGTAGAGCATGAGCACCACCAGCACCGCAGCCGCGACGGCGAAATCGACGCCCGAACTCAGCACGCACGACAAGGGGAACACTTCGCGCGGAAAGTAGATCTTGGTTATGAGGTTGCGATTGGCGACCAGCGAGTTGACGCAGCCGTTGAGGCTGGCGGCGAAAAACGTCCACGGCACCAGGCCGACGTAGGCGTACAGGGCGTAGGGAACGTCCAGACCCAGCGCCGCCGAGGCGTCGATCGCCCGCGTGAACACGAACGTGAACACGAGCATCATGGAAAGCGGCAGCAGCACCGCCCACCCCACGCCCAGGAGCGACTGCTTGTACCGCACCCGCAGCTCGCGCACCGCCAGACTGCGCAACAGCTCGGCGTGAGCGACCAGGTCGCCCACGGCGCCACGATGGGTCCGCGCAACCCCCACGCGCAAGGGATCCTCCACGGTCGAAGACTCGACGGTTCCACGGGTTTATCGGTCTGCGGGCGAAGGGAGTTTGGCTGGGATGGCGCGGACGGCCGACGACGCCGATCCGAACCGCGACCGTCAGCGAGTGGGCTTGTGCTCCCGAAGCGTCGATGCCGCAGCGACCGGGAGCGCCGTCAGAGACCCCTCCCTCACGGTCGGGGTTCGGATGGGCACGGTCGACCGGGATACCCGATCCCGACCGCGACCGTCAGCGAGCGGGCTTGTGCTCCCGAAGCGTCGAGGCCGCAGCGACCGGGAGCGCCGTCAGAGACCCCTCCCTCACGGTCGGGGTTCGGATGGGCGCCGTATTGGAGGGACTGGACTCGCGCGCCCGCGGGTCAACGTCCGCCGATCTTCGCTGCACCAGCCACTTCGGAGCGCGTCTGCCGCGGCGGATGTCCGCGCTGGAGCAGTCGCGGCAGATCCACGGCTGGTTGCGCTCCATGATGGAGATGACGAACCACACAAGAAGGAACAGACCCCCGGTCAGCAGCGCCAACAGGAAGGCGCACTCGGGGCTGAATCTGCGGCTGACGTGCCAGGTCTGGCGCCCGCAGTCCGGACAGAAACGCCGGTTTTCAATGACACCCATCCCTGAACATCCAGCAACGGAGGACGAGAACCGGTTCGACCCGCCTGCCCGGCGCGTCGGGCGCGCGGGGTCCCTGGCGGCAACCCACGCAGCGCGGAGCGGCAAGCCACGCAGCGGCGAGCCATCCGCTCTGCTGCGACGGCGTCCTCGACTGGCGGCCGGACGAGCCGGGCGGGCTGACCGTTCCGCAGCGCCGCCGCCGCGGGTGAATCGTTCGCACGCGCGATGGCGTCCGCGGATACCATTGAAACCATACGATTCGGGGTTGATAGGGGCACGATTCGGGCCGATTCCCACGCCATTCAAGGCTGGTTCCCACGCCATTCGAGCCTGATACCAGCGCGATTCGGGACTGAGGCCCGGCTGGGAGCCGGTGCCAGACTTGTTGCACTTATGGGTCCACCCTGCCGAAAAAAGGGGGGTACCGCGGCTCGACGCCGTGGTTCGATTGAAACCTGTTCCGCTCCTGACGGGTCCGCCATGGTCATCTCTGAGAATCCGCGGACGAGACGAGACCCGCAGGCGGTCCGCCGTCGGTGGGCGGCCCGGGCGTTCGCGGGCGCTGCCTTGGCGGCAGGGCTGACGGCCGCCCTGTGCCTGCTCGATTACCGGCGCGAGTGCGCCGCGCTCGATGCCGTGGTCCGGGACGTGGCGCCCCTCCGACTGCCCGACGACGTCCAGGCGCTGGCGCTGCTCCACTGGGTGCGGAACCTGGATGGGACGAAGCGGAACACGGCGTACTTCGCGTGGCCGACGTGCCGCGCGACGCCGTGGCAAGTGGCACAGTTCGGGGGAGACTGCGCCGACCGGGCGTTGCTGTTGAAAGCCCTGCTGGATCGCGCCGGTCTGCCAACGACGCGCGTCATGCTCTTCGACCCGCAGACCGGCGCTCCGGTACACACGGTGGTGGAAGCGCGGCTGCCGGCTGAGCGAAGGATGGTCCTCGATCCCGTGTTCGGCCTCAGTTTCCCACGTCCACAGCCGCACCGGTACTACGGCCTGGCGGAGCTTCGCGCCGATCCGGACGTCGCGCGCCGCCGGGTACGGGCGGTTCAGGACTGCCTGCCGCGGACCGCCTCGATCCAGGCCTATCCCTGGGCGCACGGCGATTACCGCCACGCCTCCACGTTCAACTGGGAGAAAAACGCTCTGACTCGCCTGGCCTGGCGGTGGGGCCATGCGTGGCTGGGGGAGGAAGTCTACAGCCTTCCCCGCCCACCCGTGCTCGAATGGCCGCAGTTGCTGCTGGCGTACTCCGCCGGCGGCGCGGGGTTGCTGCTGCTGGCCGCGGCCGTTGTTGCGCGTCGGACCCGTCCGCCGCGGCGGACTTTTCGTGGATGGCCCCTGGCGACGAGCGACGCCCCCCGGCGCAGCCGTTGCGGCGTCATCCCGGAGGTGGAGCCGAACTGAGCCACCATGTGGGCGCTGAAGACCATCTCCTTTGCGGGTGTGTATCTGCTGCTGTGCATCGGGTCGTTGTACAACCCGATCATCGGCGTGGTCAACTACATGCTGGTGTATCAGATCGATCCGAGTGGAACGTGGTGGGGAATCCCGCTGGCCAACACGGGCGTCCGTTTCTCGTTCGTGGCGGCCTCGTTCCTGATTGCGGGCATGATGCTGTCCGGCAGGAAAGTGCCCACGATCCGCCCATTCCTCGATCCGTGGGAGATCGGCGCCATTACGCTGGTGGTGCTGGCGTTCCTGAGCGTGTTGATCGGCATGGAATACACGGCGGAATCCGCGGCCCGCCTGGACAAATTCTGGAAGATGATGCTCTTCGTCCTGCTGATGGGCCGGCTGGTTTCCACGAGGCGAAATCTGCACATCGTGCTGTGGACCATCGTGATCGGCACGCTCTATCTGGGCCGCGAAGCCTTCCTGGCCCCGTCCGACCGGTTCGCCCAGGGGCGGTTGAACTTCGTCGGTGGGGCGGACTTCCGCTACTCGTCGGGGGTGGCGGCCCACCTGGCGGCGATGCTGCCGCTGGTCGGCGCGGTCGCCCTGATCTGCCGCCGCTGGTATCTGAAGCTGCTCGTACTCGGCACGGGCGCGTTGGCCTTCAACGCGTTGGTGCTGTGCCGCACGCGATCGGCCTTCATCGGGCTGATCGTGGGCGGTCTGGCGGCGGCCGTCACCGCCCCGCGCCGGCGCCGGGTGCGCGTCTATCTGCTGATCGCGATCTGCCTGCCGGTCGCCATCCGCCTGACGGACGCCGGGTTCTGGAACCGCATGGCCACCCTGGTCGATCCGACCGCCGCGGAACGGGATGAGGCCATCTCGACGCGGATCGACATCTGGCGCGCCGGCCTGAGGATGATCAACGATCATCCCTTCGGCGTCGGCGCGGGCAACTTCGAACGGACGAGCCGATTCTACTTCCGCGAGCGCCGCGCCGCCCACAACACCATCATCAACTGCATCGCCGAACTCGGCGTCCAGTCCGGCCTCGTGTTCGCCCTCATGCTGTTCGGCAGCTTCCGCAAGGTGTATATCAGTTCGAAGCTGGCGGAGTTGACCGACAAGCCCGTGGAAACGCGCTTTCTCGCCTACGGGATCATGATCGCGATGGTGACGTACCTGGTGGCGGGTTTCTTCACCGAACGCTTCTATGCCGAGTCGTTCTGGTGGACGCTCACCCTGCCGCTGTGCCTCGAACGCGTCGTGCTGCGCGAGGTGCGCGAGCGGCAGCCGTGGCCGTCGATGGAGCCGGCCCTGGCGGAACCGGTCGTCCCGCTGCTGGGGTTCGGACGGCCGGCCGCCGCCGGTTGACCGGCGGATGGAATTTCCGTCCATGCTCCGATGGAAAGGCCGCGACCCATGCCCACCCCTCAGGTCCTGCACCTCGTCGACCGGCTGGAGGGGGGCGGATCGGAACATACGCTCCTGAATCTGCTCAACGCATTCGATCCGGCCCGCTTCGATCACCGTCTCATCACCCTGCGCCGCGCCGGGCGTCTGACGGCGCGGCTGTCCGACGCGATCCCGTGTAAGCCGCTGAACATCGTCGGGCGCGACCGCTGGGCGGGAAGGCTCATCGCCCGCTGCGTCGACGGGCGGGCTGCGGTGGTGATCCACGCGAGGAACACGGGTTGCTGGTTCGACGCCCTGGTCGCCGCGGTCCTGCGGCCGCGCGCCCGGGTGGTGCTCGGGTTTCACGGCCTCGACCGGGGGGGGGGCCTCACCCTCCGACAGCGACGGCTGGCCGGCTGGGGCTGCCGCCTGGGCGCCGAGTTCCTGACCGTGTCGACGTCAGGGAAGGACCAGCTTCATCGGCAGGCGGGGGCGCCGCAGGCGCGCCTGACGGTCATCCCCAACGGCGTTCTGCTCGACCGCTTCTGTCCGCCGCGTCCGCCGGACCGGGCAGATGCCCGCCAACGGTTCGGCTTCGCGACGGACGACGTGGTGATCGGCTCGGTGGCGGCGTTGAAGCCCGTCAAGGACCACGCCGCCCTGCTGGACGCCACGGCCGCGCTCCTGCACGCCGGCTACCCGGTCCGGACGCTGATCATCGGGCGCGGGCCGCTGGAAGGCGCCCTGCGGGCCCAGGCCGATCGACTGGGAATCGCCGGCCGCGTCGTCTTCGCGGGGTGGTGCGATGACGTCGCTTCCGCTCTTTCGGCGATGGACCTCTACGCCTGCGCGAGCCAGAGCGAGGCGATGAGCAACAGCGTCCTGGAGGCGCTGGCCTGCGGATTACCCGTCGTCGCCACCGACGTCGGCGACAACGCGCGGGTCGTTCGGGATGGACGCGAGGGACGCATCGTCCCGCCACGGGACGGGACGGCCCTGACCCGCGCGTTGGAGGCGTGCGTCCGCGACGGGCAGGTCCGCCGCGAACTCGGTGCGGCCGCGCGGCGCCGGGCGGGCGAATTCCCGTTCGCGTCGACGGTTCGGGCGTATGAGACTTACTACGAATCGCTGATCGCCGGGCACCGTCCAGGCCAGGTTGCGATCCCGGGAGCTGCCGCGGTGATGGTTCAGTAGCGCCTGCCGCCGTCCGGTAATACGACGTTCGAGTCCCAGGGCGAACGCGACGCTTAAGGGAGCTGACAACCCGTCCGAAAACAGGAGTAGCGCTCTGGCTCCGGCATCCGACCGCCGCGGCGGGGTCCGGTGCGGGGACGTCTGCCGTCCGGAGTCGCATCCGGCCGCCGGCCGTTGTGAGTGGGACTGCGGAAAGCTACAGGGTTATGGCATCCAGAAGAAGCGCCGGTTCGCATCGAGACGCGCACGGGATGGCGCCCGCGGCCATGGTCCACTCCGAGCTGCAAGGCGAAGAGCGGCCGTTCCACGAGCTGCGCGTCACGCTCCACGCCGCGCTGGGCATCCTGTCGGTGCGGCGGTGGTTCTTCTTCGTGCCTTTCTGCATCGCCGCCAGTGCGGTCTTTGTCGGCAGCTTACGCCTGCCGCGCACCTACACTGCCAGCACGAGGTTCGAGCGCCGCGACGACCCGGTGTTCATGGAGTTGCCCAAGTCGCCGGGCACGGGCGATTTCTCGCTCTTCCGGCAGACGCTGGAACGGGACATCACCTCGCCGGACTACATGGCGGAGGTCGTGGATCACCTCGGCCTGGTGGCGGAGCTTCCCCGCCATGAGGACGGCACGCTGACTCCCGCGGGGCAGCAACGGGCGACGGCGGTGGGGCAGGGGCTGGCGGGCTGCGTCTCCGTCATCAGTCGTGAGCGGATGCCGCACCTGGATCTGATCGAAGTGATCTACTCCGGCCCGGACCCGACCATCGGCCCGCGCCTGGTCGATGAGATCAAGACCACCTACATCCGCAGGACCAAGGGGCGGATCCGCGAATTCCTGGAGCAGCAGCAGTCCTGGTACACCGAGCGGCTGGACGAAGCCACCCGCCGCGTCGCCGAGGCGCAAGAGGCGCTCAACGCCATCAAGCTGGAGCATCCCTACGCCGACAACGGCAACGCCCAGGCGCTGGCGCAACGGTACGAGGAACTCGCCCGCGAGAAGCGCGAACTTCAGATGCGCCGCAACAGCCTGATCGCCGAGATCGCGGCCGAGGAGCAGTTTCTGGCCGTCTCCGTCGCCGGCGCCGCTGTCGGCCCGGCCGCCACGTTGGATGACGTCGACGTGCCCTACAGCGAGGCCTCGCGCCGGCTGGCTACCCGCATCGAGCGGATCGAAACGCAGATCGAGGACCTGCGGATCACCCGCGGCATGACGGACCTGCACCCGATGATCCAATCCCTCCGAGCCGAGTCGGCCGCCACGCGCGACCTCTTCCACGCTCAGCGTGAGCAGGATCACAAGGCGTTCGTCGCGTCCGCCGGCCGCGGCGTCACACCGGACGGGGTTCAAGACGCGTGGTCGCCGCAGCGGGCCAAGAGCCAGATTTCCATCGACGCTCTCAAGAGGCAATTGCAGTACGTGGATGAGGGCCTGACCAGCAATGCCGATCGCACCGCCCGGCTCGACGAGGCCCGGACCGGCCTGCTGAACGACCACGACACGATCGCCATGGCCGAGCACGTGCTCACGACCGCCCGGGCGGAAGCGCAGCACTACCAGTCGGTGCTCAACAAGATCGTCCCCGTGCTGCGCGCCAACGACCTGGGGCACGCCGTCAACTTCGACGAGGAACGCTCGGCTTCCGGCAGCCGCGTCGCCGTCAACCCCAGGACCAAGACGATCGTCCTGGCGGCGATCTTCGCCGGCATCTGCGCCGGCGTGGTGTTCGCCATCCTGGCCGAACTGGTCGACCACGTGTACCGCAGCTCGACCCAGGTGGCCAAGAGCCTGGGCCTGTCCGTGCTGGAGACGATCGACGTGATCGTCACCGGCGCCGACCGCCGCCGGCGGCTGGTGCGGCGCCTGGTGGTGGCGCCCATCGTGGTCACGCTGGGGCTGGGGGCGCTGTCGATCAGCGGACTGGCCGCCTATCTGAGTCTCCAGGATCCGATCCGCTACGAACGCCTGCGCCACTGGCCCACGACTCTGCTCGGTCAATACGTCGCCCCCATCGCCGGCGCGGGCGCACCCGCCGCGCCCTGAAGCCGCGCTTCCCAAAACGCCTCGCCTCCCCACGTGTGGTCCACCATGCGCAGGTGCCGCCGGCATCAGCAGGCCCTCGTCCCGCGGGCGGTGTGCGCCGGCTCTGTCACACAGCGACACCGCGCCCGCCCTCTCCCGTGAACCGTGCGGATCGGGTAGGGTAGTGCGTCAGACGTCGGCATCGAATCCGAACGCCGACCGTGAGGGAGGGGCCGTTGTGCCACACGGCGTACGATGCCGCCAGCAGCGACGGCCCGCATTCCAGGCGGAGTCGCCCGGTCGCCAACAGCTCCGGCGGCCATGAAGGAAGAAAGGCCGCAGCATCCTTACCGGAGAAGGCCATGGACCGCCAGAAGTTACGGCAGATCTGGACGCAGTGGTGGGAAGGCGACATCTGGATCGCCCCCTGGAGCAAGGCACTGGCGGGGTTGACGCCGCAGCAGGCGGCGTGGTCCCCGGCGCCCGGCCGTCATTCCATCTGGCAACTCGTCACGCACGTGCTTTTCTGGCGCGGCGTGACTTTCGCCCGCCTGGCAGGACAACCCGTCCCCGACGATGCCACCATCGAAGCCCAGCAGTTCGCCCCGCCCCAGCGGGTGGATGACGACTCGTGGCGGGCTACGCGCGAGGCGTTGGAGCAGTCTCATCAGCGAATTATCGATGCCGTCTCGGACGACGCGACGCCGCTGGACCGCTTCCAGTACCACCTGGGACACGACGCCTACCACCTCGGACAGATCATGTATCTGCGCGCCATGCAGGGGTTGCCGCCGATCACCTGACCCGCGTGGCTTGAAACCCGCGGCTTGCTCAGGAGGGCCGCTGCACCTGTCACGTACGCGCCGCCCGCCCGCCGGCCCGCTTTCCATCCCCGCGTCCCTCTGCTACCGTCCGCTCGGCGAGTCCTTTGCTCACGGAGAGAGAGCGCACGGATGAATGAGAGCCTGAAGGCCCTGCTCAGACACGTGGTCGACTATGCCGGCCTTTTTCCGCCGGCTTTGCTCGATTTCGACGCGGCCGTCCGCGATTACGCCCGACACCGCGCCGGGCCGCACGCCTGGATGCTCGGCCGGTTCATCTGCCCGTCCGCCCGCCTCCCCGACCTGGAGACGTATCTTGAGCCGCTCTTTGCCGAGGGGCGCGCGCTGCCCGTCTCCGTGCTCTGCCGCGCGCCGGCGCAGCCCGCCACGGCGGCCATGACGCTGGACGAAGACGTCCGAGCGGCCAGGGCGCTGCTGGACCGTCACGGCCCGCGCGTGTCGATCGAGCTGTTCGAGCTGAAGATCCCGGCATGCCTGACGCACGTCGAAGAAGTGCGCCAGTTGCTCTCGGCCGCTGCGACGGTGTTCCACACCCACGGTTTCGCGCGCGTGCCGGCGTTCTGGGAGCCGCTCAACGGCGACGACTGGCGCGAGACGCACTCCGCGGTGGTGGGGGGGATCGACGCGGTCAACGCCGCCCGAAAAGCGGCAGACGGCGGCGCCGCCTTCGGCTTCAAGATCCGTTGTGGCGGCGTGGAACCGTCGGCTTTTCCGCCGGTGGAGCAGTTGGCCTGCGGCATCGTCTCCGCCGCCCGGGCGGGCGTGCCGCTGAAGTTCACCGCCGGCCTGCACCATCCGCTGCGGCACGACAACAAGGCGGCCGGATGCACGGTACACGGCTTTGTGAACGTCTTCACGGCCGCCATCCTCGCCGGGACCTGCGGCATCGACGAATCGGCCGCAAGCGAGGTGCTGGCCGCCCGGGACGCCGGCGCCTTCCGCTTCCGCGACGACGGCCTGCGCTGGGGCGATTTGCACGCGACGGTCGATCAGATCGCCTCCGCCCGCCGCAGCGTGGCCACCGCGTTCGGCAGTTGCAGCTTCGACGAACCGCGCGATGACCTGCTCGCGCTCGGGTGGCTGCCGTAGTCCACGGCAGAATCGCAGGCCGGCGCGGACCCGGCGCCATCGGCCCCACCCTCGCCGAGTAGAGCTTCAACGGTCTTGGCCGCCGCGTTGTCCGCAACCAAGACGACGCCACCGTCCAAGCCGTCAACGCCACCAACGAGATCACCTCGATCACCGCCACCGACGGGGATATCCTGTGGGGCCGCGTCGGTCTGACGGCCGCGTCGGCGACCTTCAGCAACTTCAAGCTTGGCGATGACAACAACGACGACGGCGACATCGCCGACGCGGGGGACGACCTGCTGGTCAGCGACACCTTCGGGTCCACCAGTGTCACGCTCAACGCCGACAACTCCGACGGCACCGACGACGCCTGGGACCGGGCCGGCAACATGGTCATGGACACCCGCCTGCGCTACGTCTACGACCCCTGGAACCGACTAGTGAAGGCCGAAAGCCGCCAGGACAGCGACGTGGTGATCCAGACCGCCGAGTACGACGGCCTGGGGCGGCGGGTCCAGAAGGTGGTGACCAACTCTGGGGACCTTGACGGGACATTCACTTTCTACTACAAGAGGCTGGCGGCTGCTTGAGGTTCGCGACGGGTCGGCCAACGTCGTGGCCCAGGTCTACGGCGGGACGCAGCCAATCCGTACCGCGAGCGTAAGCGACCGGCTCTTGTCCGAACCGCGAGCGTAAGCGACCGGCTCTTGTCCGAACCGCGAGCGTAAGCGACCGGCCCGCGGCGGATGCCCGTGTCGCGGGTAGGTACGCGTCCCGGCGTCTCAGGCCCCTCCCTTACGGTCGGGGTTCGGATTGAGCGAGCCGAGGACGGCTACATGATCGTCAACCAGGACGCCAACTGGAACGTCGTCTCGGCGACGGATCTCGCCGGGCGAATCCTCGAGCGCACCTTCTACACCGCCTACGGCCTGCCCACCTTCAATTCCGAGACCTACTTCGGCGACTACGACGGCGACGGCGAGGTGGACTCGACCGACGACGGCCACCTGGGCAGCGGCCAGACCTGCTGGGGCGCCAGCCCCTCCGGCGCCTGCCGCGTCTTGAACTTCGACCAGGACGGCGACCTCGTGAGCGACGACCAGACCGTCATGACCTCCCTCGTCGGACTGGAGTCAGCGAATCACGTCCGGCTCGCCAGTCCCATGCGTCCCTGACGCTCGACGATCAGGTCGACGCACTCCCGTGCGGCGGGGGTCGCCACCGCGGCGCTGCCTGACGTGCGCTGACCGTGCGTCTGTCAGGTCGCCGCTTCGGCCGCCCGTGGCGGCCCTGACTCTCGCGACGATGCCCGCGCGGCGCGCATTCGGGAAGCCAGGCCCGCCCGGAATCAGTGTGTTAGAATGGGGGTCAACGGACGCTGGATTGACGGGGCGTCCGCCGGATTCTGCCCCGCGTGAATGGGGATTCGCGGTTTTTCCGGGATTCTTTTTTTGACAGAAGTTGAAATCCTTCCAGGCCCGGTCTTGAAGATTAGCGCCCGCCGCACAAGCAGGCTCGAACGATCTCGCCGTGCCCCGTCAGCGCGCCCCTTCCCCGCCAAGAGTCACCGGTCAGGAGCGATGAGCAGGCGCCTCATTGGGGCCTTTCTGCTCGTGGCAGCCGGTCCCGCCGCTGCAACACCACCGCGGGCGCCACAGTCGGACGCCGGTCGGCTGCCCGAGCCGCGGCTGCGACTGAAGGATGCCTTCGAGGAAGCCTCCGCAACCACGATCCGCCACGGCACGTTCAGCGTGTGGGAGAACCGCGGGCGGCAGAGCGCCCGGGTGCTTGACCTCGACGTGGTGGTGCTGCCCGCGCGGGGCGCGGAGGTCGGCGAGAAGACATGCCCCGACCCGGTCTTCGTCTTCGCCGGCGGGCCGGGGCAGAACGCGGCCGGGCACTTCCGTGGCTGGGTCGATCACTGGATGCGGCGGCAGCGCGACATCGTGTTGGTCAGTCAACGTGGCACCGGCGGCAACAACCGTCTGGAGATCGACCTGCCGGGAGGCGATGAGAACCCTCAGGGCTATCTCGATCCGATCTTCCTCGAAGAACCGTTCCGCACCGGCCTGAAGAAACTGAGCGAGCGGTTCGACCTGAGCCAGTATTCGACCTGGACCGCGATGGACGACGTCAACGACCTGCGCCTCGCCCTGGGCTACGGCCGGATCAACCTCTACGGCGGCTCCTACGGCTCGCGCGCCGTACTCGTTTACATCCGGCAGCACGGCGCCACCGTGCGCACCGCCATCCTCAACGGCGCAGCTCCGATGTCCTTCCGCAACCCGCTCTATCACGCCCGTGGCGCGCAGGACGCGCTTGACCTCATCTTTGCCGAATGCGCTGCCGATCCGAAATGCGCCGCGGCCTTCGGCGACCTGCGGGCCAGGTTCAAGGCCGTGCTGGAACGGCTTGACCGCGGTCCAGTCCACGCGACGGTCCGACACCCCGTCAGCGGTAAGGCACAGCGCGTGGTGCTGTCGCGGGAGGCCTTCGGCGAGGCGCTGCGCATCGTGATGTACCACGACAGCCGCGACGTGCCGCTCCTGATCCACCGCGCCCACGAGGGCGATTTCGACTACTTCGCCCAGCGCGGCGCGGAGGCCAACCGGGCCGTGCGACGTTCGCTGGCGTTCGGGATGCTCGCCTGCGTCACGTGTACAGAGGACGTCGCCCGCATCGACCCCGACTCGATCGCGGACCTCACGGCCGACACTTTTCTGGGTGACGGCCGGGTCCGCCGGCAGATGTCGATCTGCCAGTTCTGGCCCCAATCCAGCTTGGCCGGCGATTTCGACGAACCGGTGCGGTCGGACGTACCGGTGCTCGCCCTCTCCGGCACGCTCGATCCCGTCACGCCGCCGCGCTTCGGCGAGGATGCCGTCAGACACCTGAAAAACGGCCTCCACGTTGTCGTGCCAGGCGGTCACGGCGTTGGCGGCCCCTGCGTCGAGTCCGTCATGCGCCAGTTCCTCGACCGCGGCACCGTGGCCGGGCTGGACACCTCATGCGTGGGCAAGACGCGGCTGCCGCCATTCAATCTGGGCGGCGCAGGGGATTCGCCGTAGAACGCCGGCCTGCTGACCCCATGCCCATTCCGGGTTTCCTACGCGCCCGTGGTCGCCGGCGCGCAACGCGTTCCTCCGACGCGGGCGCCTCCTATCGTCGAGTGCATCGCGCTGCCGCGACGGCGGCGAACGCTCGGACCGCGCCGAACGGCCGCCCGGGTCACGCCGCCGGCGGGTTGCCGTGACGCTCGTGGTACTTGTTGATCCGGTAGCGCACCGCGTCGCGGGTGATGCCCAGGATGCGGGCGGCGCGGGTGAGGTTGTGCTGGCTGTATTCGAGAGCCGCCTTGATGACGGTGTGTTCGATGTCCTCGAGGATGGGCCGGTCCGACTCGAAGTCCACGTTGATGTTCAAACCGCCGGGCAACGAAACTTCCACCGCCGGGGGCCGCTGCAGCTTGCGGATGTTGAGGTGCTGCACGTTGAGCGTCGGCTCGTCCGCCATCAGCACGGCGTTCTCCAGCACGTGCGACAGCTCGCGGACGTTGCCGGGCCAGTCGTAGCGCTGCATCACCTCGACGGCCTCGTCCGTCATCCCGTCGATGCGCACGCCGAAGCGCGAGGCGTACATGGCGATGAAGTGGGCCGTCAGCGGCAGGATGTCCTCCACCCGGTCGCGCAGAGGCACCAGGGTGATGGGCACGACGCGCAGCCGGTGGTAGAGGTCGTCGCGGAAGTCGCCGCTTTCGATGGCCGCTTCCAGGTCGCGGTTGGTCGCCGAGATGACGTGAACGTCTACCTGCCGCTCCTTGCGGCCCCCCACCGGACGGATCATCTTCTGCTCGATGGCGGTGAGCAGCTTGGCTTGCAGGGCGGCGTTCATGTGGCCGATCTCATCGAAGAAGATGGTGCCGCCGTCCGCCAGTTCCATCAGGCCGCGCCGGGTGTCCTGGGCGCTGGTGAAGGCGCCCTTGACGTGGCCGAACAGCTCGGATTCAAAGAGCTGGTCCGGCACGGCCGTGCAGTTGACCTGTACGAACGGCCCCGCCGCCCGGGGGCCGGCGTAGTGGATGGCCCTGGCCACCAGGTCCTTGCCGGTGCCCGTCTCTCCCGTGATCAGCACGCTGGGGGGGTGCTTGCCGGCCAGCGCCTGCGACTTGCCGATGCGCAGGATCAAAGCGCGAAGGTCCTGGGTCGCCCGAGACTGGCCCACGATGGTCGAGACCCCGCTGTCGGCACGCTCCCGGCTCTTGAAGTAGTCCAGGTTCTCGACGACCCGCTGATGGCTGAGCGTCTTGTCGACGACGATCTGGAGTTCCTTCAGGTCGACCGGCTTGGTGAGGAAGTCCGCCGCTCCCGCCTTCATCGCCTCCACCGCCGTCTCGACGTTGCCGTGGGCGGTCATCACGATCGCCGGGGCCCGCGCCCCCCGGCCGCGCAGCGTCTTGAGCACGTCCAGTCCCGACATCCTGGGCAGGCGGATGTCGAGCAGCAGCAGGTCGGGCGTCAGGTCGTCGGCGCGTTTCAAAGCCTCCTCGCCGTCGTGGGCCACGTCGACGTCGTGGCCGGCGTATTCCAGCGCGTCGGCGACGTTGCGGGCGATAATCGGCTCGTCCTCGACTACCAGAATCTGCGCCATATCCGGCATTCTCCTCGGTCCATCGGGTCCTGATTGCGTGGCGCCGGTCTGCGGCCGGTGCGTTGGCCCTGGCGGCCGCGCGCTGCGGCGTATGCCGCGGACACCGGCAGGATGCCGGCGCCACACCCACCGACCCTGGCATGTATCGTGCAAACTCGTATGCTGGCAGCCGGCGGCGCCCACGGCAAGCAGGCGAATACCCACCGTGGCGCCGCAGCACGGGGGAAACGACGACGGTCCCCAGGGACCGGCCGGCTGCTTTCTCGCCTTCGCGTGCGAGTGAATTCGCGGCGCCGACCCGAGACGCGAATGTACTCGCGGTTCGCGCCTGCCATCCTCGGGGAGTGTAACACGCGCGGAGCGGTTATGGGATGCACGAATGACCCTGTCCCGAGGTGAAGCGACGCAACTGCTGATCGACGTGAACGAGGGCGACCGGGACGCCGCCGGTCGGCTCCTGGCCCTCGTCTACGACGAGCTGCGTGCCGTGGCCGAGGTGCAACTGACCGGCGCCGACGCCCGGCGCACCCTGGAGCCGACCGCCCTGGTGCAGGAGGCGTACA
>QZJT01000109.1 GCA_003597935.1 Phycisphaerales bacterium
GCCGGGAAGCGGCGGCGCCGACGCGTCCGGATACTTGGGCGGTCCTGGAGGCGGGAGCATTAAGATCACGGTCAACGGCGATTTGACAGTGAACGGGGTCGTCGGAGCGAACGGGTGGCAAGGCGGTGCCCGCGCAGGCGGAGGTTCCGGCGGCGCCATCCAGATTCATGCCGGGAGGCTGGCCGGAATCGGCACTATCCGCGCCAATGGTGCCAGTTGGTCGGACGGTTGTTGCGGCGCCGGGGCAGGTGGCGGCGGGCGGATCGCCCTCTATGTAGATGACGACTCCTTCGACGGCCAGGTTCAGGCCTATGGTGGAGCGGCCTGGAACAACCTGGGGCACGGCGGCTGCGGGACCATTTATACGCTCTCTACCCAGAAACCGAACGGCGAACTTTACATTGCTAATGGCAACGCCAGTAACATGGGAGCAGAAATGTCAGGTCAGGTGATCGTCGATGCGGACCTCCGTATCGGGCCTGGCGGTAAGCTCACCCATCCTCCCTACGATCCCCGAGTGCCGCACCCTGGACCGGGTCTAGACTTGAACGTGACCGGCAACGTCATAGTTGAGGGCGGTGGCATCATCGGTGACACCGGGCGCGGTTATCCGTCTGCGGACGGACCTGGCGCTGGCAGCACGGGTAAGAACGGAGTCAACGCGGGTGGCGCTGGGTATGGCGGTCGGGGCGGGTCCGGCTCCGATCCCGGCGCCTTCGGCGGGCCCGAGTACGGCAGCGCTGAACAACCCATCGACTTCGGCAGCGGTGGCGGCAATGCGGGCGGCGTCGGTCTGGGGGGGCAAGGTGGCGGGTCCATCCGTCTGACCGTGGCAGGAGAAATTGTTAACAACGGGCTTATCGTGTGCAACGGCCATCGCGCCCATGGCAGCCGCGCCGGCGGCGGATCGGGCGGGAGTCTGTGGCTTCGAGCAGCGAAACTCAGCGGAATCGGGCGCATCGCCGCGAATGGCGGCAGTTATAACGACGGTTGCTGCGGCGCCGGCGGCGGGGCCGGCGGCCGGATCGCCATTTACGTCTGCGATCAGTTGCTCGATCCCGACAAGATCACCGCCAGCGGCGGCAGCGGATACCGGAATGGCGAACCGGGCACGGTCGTCATCCGTGAGCCCGACCTGCTGCCCGCGGGGATCGTGGCCGTTTACGGCCACGTCGTCGTCGACGAACCGCCCAATAACATCGAGAAGGACTCGTGGGAAAGCAGCACGATGATCCGCGTCTTCACTGAGCGTTTGGACTACGTGCTGCCGCAGCCGCTGGCCGTAGATGCGACCAAGCGGGGCGTCTATCGGGCCAGCAAGGAATTGACTCCGGATACGCTGCCGGCACGGACCGTGGTCAACTCTCACATGCTTCACTTCGATCCGTTTGAAGAGCAGATCACCAAGCTCGCGGGGGCCGTGACCTTCGACAGCGACATTCTGGGAGTGATGGTGGATGCTAGGACGCTCCGCGACGCCGACCCTGTCGTCGGGCGCAAGAACGTCGTGTATCCCATGGGCCTGCGGAGCGGGCTCGAACTCGACAACCCTGAAGCCATCGATGAGTTCGCCATCTCGCGCGACCGCCGCACGCTCAGCTATTCGGGCAACACCGGCGAGTTCCTCGACCAGATACGGATCCTCACCGCGGTCCCCAACGACTGCAACGGCAATCAGGTCGTCGATATTTGCGACATTCTCACGGGCCGATCGGGAGACGAAAACAACAACAACATTCCCGATGAGTGCGAGGACTTTCAGGGCCGCTGCGTGTATCAGGACGCCAAGGTCAAGGCGAAGGGCGGTTGCCTCGACTGTCCCGCGGAAAGGGGATGCGAGGTCGTCAGCGAAGTCCCGTGCGGCAAGCCGGGCCGTTGCGAAAGGTCGCTGAAGACCGAGTCCGCCTGCCCGTCAGGACCAGGATCGTGCCTCTACAAAATGAAGCGGTGTGATTGCCGGTGACGGGCCGCACAGTCAGGCGCTGGCGGGTGCGTGGTGCAGGGGCACTGTGTCGCCCGTCGATCGGTACCTGGGACAGACCTGCGACTGACTTTAAGCGAGGGCGACCGGAGAATCGTACAATGTCGAGGATCGGAGAGTTGACCCGTGGTTGGCCCGCGGTGCTCACCGCGGGCGCCTGTTTGACCGTCGCGCTCTTCCCGTCCGCGCCGGCCAGGGCCGAGGGCCGCCCGGACATCGTGTGGATGGTGGGAGGTCATTCGGATTCGGTCCGCGCAGTGGCTTGTTCACCGGACGGCTGCACACTGGCTTCGAGCAGCGCCGATTCCACCGTCAAGCTCTGGCGCGCCGCTGACGGCGCTCTGCTGCGGACGCTGACGGGCCATACGGGCAGCGTAAACGCGGTTGCGTTCTCGCCCGACGGCGCCATGCTGGCCGCCGGCGGATCGGACCGGTCGGTCAACCTCTGGCGACCGTCTGACGGAAGGCTGCTGCGGACGCTGACCGGGTTCGGAGCATCGGTGTCGTGCGTCGCCTTCGCCCCGGATGGTCATACGCTCGCGGCCGGAAGTGGCCGCGCCGTTCAGACCCGGCGCGTCTGGGACGGTGAACTGCTGCGCTCGTTGGCAGATCACCGGTTCGAAGTTCGCGACATCGAGTTCTCACCCGACGGACAGACTCTGGCGACCGGCTCTGGCGAGGCCCCCGGTGGGGAACTCAAACTGTGGCGAGTCGCCGACGGGGAACTGCTGCGGATGTTCTCGCAGCGCTATACCGTCTACTCCGTGGCATTCTCTCCCGACGGTCAGACCCTCGCGTCGGGCGACTGGGTAGGAGAGGTCAATCTCTGGCGGCCATCCGACGGAGAACTGCTGCGCACGATTGCCGAACGGGGTAGCGTCTATGCGCTGGCTTTCTCCCCAGACGCTCACACCCTCGTTTCTTCGGGCGCCTTTAGTCGCCGCATCAACCTATGGCGGGTGTCGGATGGCGAGTTCATCCGCCTCGTGGGCTACCACGATGATGTCGTAACCTCGGTCGCCTTCTCACCGGGTGGCGAGCTGCTGATCTCCGGCAGCGACGACCGCACGGTCAGGCACTGGCAGGTGTCCACCGGGCAACTCCTCGGATCGACTGAACACACGGGCTTTGTGTTTTCGGCGGTTTTCTCTCCCCGCGGGCGGACGCTGGCCGCGTCGGGTAACGCTCGAGAAGTGCAGCTCCGGCGAGCGTCCGACGGCAAGCCGCTGTGGAGCGCTGGTCCGGTTCTCGGTACCGTAACTTCACTCGCCTTCTCGCCGGACGGTCAGTCTTTGGCGAGCAGCTCCGTCTACCTGCCACAGGTGGGGGATATCAAGCTCTGGCGTGCTGCGGACGGCGAATTGGTTCGTTCGATCCAGGGCATCGGCAGCGGCGTGGTGTCGGTCGCATTCTCGCCGGACGGAGCGTTGCTCGCATCGGGGCATTGGACGACGGACGTGATCAACCTGTGGGACTCATCCGACGGCAAACTGTTGCGGACGCTCACCGGCCACGAGGGCCCCGTAGAATCGGTTGCCTTCCTGCCCGACGGCCTCACGCTGGTTTCAGGCAGTTTCGACCAGACGATCAAGTTCTGGCGCGTTGCCGACGGCGAACTCATCAGGACGCTGGCCGGTCACGGCGGATCGGTCAATTCCGTCACAGTTTCACCCGATGGCCGGACGCTTGTCTCGGGTAGCGACGATCAGACAATCAACTTCCGGAAGGTCGTCGATGGTGAGCTGCTTCAGACCTGGACCGGGCACACGGGGCCGGTGAAGACCCTCGCGTACTCGCCCGACGGCCGAGCGCTGGCCTCCGGCAGTAGTGACGCCACGGTCAAGCTCTGGCGCGTTTCGGACGGGTCGTCGCTGACCTACGACGAAGAAATGGGGGCCGGCGTGTACACGGTTCACTTCTCGCCGGATGGCCGACTGTTCTCCTACGGGCGTGCCGACGCCACGCTGGTGGTGGCCCGCAACCCGTTCGCGCCGCAGCCGGACTGCGGGCGCAGGGCGACGCTCGCGGCGAAGTGCCGCGGCGAAGGAAAGCGGGTCATTGGCGCTGTGAAGAAAGCCGCGCCGAATGCGCCGATTACCTTTACGCTGGACGGTCGGAATCCAATCGAGCGTATCACCAGTCTCAAAGGACGGGCGAGGGTCAAATACACGCGCCAAGCGCCTGGCGCCCATACCGTACGGGCCTGCTCCCTGGAGGCCGGTTGCTGAGCCGCGCCGAGAGACTTCCGCGCAGGCACGAAGGCCAGAAGACCCTGAGGCTCGCTACCGGCGACTGACCGCGCAAGCCGATTCGCGCGTCAGGTCAACGCCGACCGTTCCGAGACCCGCCCCGGCGGTTGAATTCCCACCCCTGACGACTACGATCCTGAAGCGTTCGGGACGGCGGTTGAGGCTTGGCGCAGCGGGCGTGACGGCCCACCCGGCCTTGAAGGAGAACGTCGAGGCCGGGCTGGCGGCCTGATGCCGTTGCGGGGTTCCGCCGTCACGGGTGTCGGTGTGCGTTCGGAGCGGTCTGCCGGGCCGGCAAGGCGGGAATCGCATGAACGAGCACGTCCTGACGGCGATTCCGGTGTTCAACGAGGATCGGCTTGCAATCCGAGCGGTCTGCAGGGCCGGCGAGGCGAGAATCGCATGAAGCAGCACGTCCTGGTGGCGATCCCGGTGTTCAACGAGGAGCGGTACCTCGCCGCCGTGTTGGACCAGGTCCGGCGCTATGCGGGCAACGTCCTGGTCATCGACGACGGCTCGACCGACGGGTCGCCGCGGATCCTGCGGCGGCAGCGGGGGCTGCACGTCATCACCCACCCGGAGAATCGCGGCTACGGGCAGAGCCTGGCGGACGCTTTCCGCTTCAGCATCCGGGCCGCCTACCGCTGGCTCGTCACCATCGACTGCGACGAGCAGCACGAGCCGTCCTACATCCCCCGCTTCCTGGCGGCCGGCGCCCTCGACACCGCGGACATCATCAGCGGGACGCGCTACCCCACCGGGCGGGAGGACGCGACCGCCGCCCCGGCGGACCGGCGCCGGATCAACGCGCAGATCACCAACGTGCTCAACCGGGACCTGGGGCTGGGCATCACCGACGCGTTCTGCGGCTTCAAGGCGTATCGTGTTTCCGCCCTGCGGCAGCTTCGTATCACCGTGCCCGGCTACGCCATGCCGCTCCAGCTCTGGGTGCAGGCGGCGCGGGCCGGTCTTCGCATCGTGGAGTTGCCCGTCCGCGTCATCTACAACGACCCGAACCGCCACTTCGGCGGGATGCTCGACGATCCCGAGGTGCGGCTGGCCCACTATCTGGAGGTGTACGAGGCGGAGCGATCGGCGGCGACCGCGCCGGCCCGCCCCTGCTGTTGCGGGACGCCCGGGGAAGCCTGTCCGGCATGAGCGGCCGGCCGACCGAGCTGGACCCTGCGGCATCGGCGCCGACGGTGCGTTGTGACGCCGCCGCGCGGCCGGTCACGTATCACGACCTTCCAGGCCCCAGAACGGCCCGTCGTACTGACGAATCGCGACACGAGGATCCTCGTCTGCGACCCGACTACGCCAGGCTGACCACGCCACGCGGACACGGCGCTACGCTGGTCGAGCCGCCGCCGCGTGCGCTCGCGGTCGCCGTCTCGATGAACCGTGACGCACTGGCCGCCGCCCACGGTGTGCGCATTCTGGGCGTACCGCTGCCCGAGGTGCGACATCGCGTCCGATCGGAACTGGGGCTGGGCGACGGGCCTTTGATCGTGACCGGTCATCAGCCGGACTTCATCCACCCCGGCGTCTGGGCCAAGCACGTCGTCGCCGCCCGGATGGCGGACGCCCTGGACGGCACGGCGCTGAACGTCGTCGTCGACAGCGACGCGCCCAGGTCCACCGCGCTGCCCGTGCCCGCCGTCGGCGTCGACGGCGCCGTGCGGCTGGATCGAATCCCATACGCCGGGACGCCGGTCGGCTACACCTTCGATCAGATCCCCGCGCTGAGCCTCGGTGAGGTCGACGCCTTCGCAAACCGGGTCCGCTCCGCGCTGGGTGAACGGTTCCCCGCCAGCTCGATGCCGGCGTTCTTTTCTGCTCTGCGCCGGCACGCCGCCGCGCCCCGCTGGGTGGATCAGACGGTGTCGGCGCGGCGGGCGATCGAACGGAACCTGGGCGTAAGCGTGCTGGACGTGTGCGTCACCTGTCTGCCGATGTCCGACGTGCTGGCGGACTGGATCACGCATGCCGAGCGCTTCCGAGCCTGCTACAACGGCGCACTCGATCGGTACCGCGCCGCCCACCGCGTCCGCAGTCCGCAACGTCCGATTCCCGACCTGGTGGCCGTGGACGGGCGGATCGAGTTGCCGCTGTGGTTGTGTCATCGGGACCGCCGACGGGCCCGCGCCTTCGTCCGGATGGGCCGCAGTCCGGCCGTTCTGTTCGCCGACGACGTGGAAGTCGGCCCGGTCGCAGCCCCGAATCGCAGCGGCGACGCGATCGACGCCTCGTCTTGGACTGTTGACGGCGAGTGGCAGCTCCGGCCGCGGGCACTGGCCCTGACGCTGTGGATGAGGCTGTGTCTGGCCGACCTCTTCATACACGGCATCGGCGGCGCCAAGTACGACCGCATTACGGACGACATCATCCGCGCTTACTACCGCGTGGAGCCGCCGGGCTTCGGGTGCGTCTCCGCCACCCTGTGGATGGACCTGCCCCGGTACGGCGTCAGCGAGCGCGATTCTGCGGCCGCCAAGGCGCTCCTGCGCGACGTTCGGTGCAACCCCCAGCGCCATTGCGACGCCGCGGCGGACGTCGCCGACCTGATCCAGGCCCGGAGGGACGCTGTCCGGCAGTCGGAAGCGCTGCGCCGGGAACGGCCGGGCGATCGGCCGGCGCGGAAAGACGCCTTCCGACGCATCCACGAGTTGAACCAGGCGTTGATCGCTCGAATGCCCCACCTGGTCGAGCGGGCGGAGCGGCAGGTCCAGACGACCGCAGCACAAGTGTTCCAGGATGCGATCGCCCGTGGCCGGGAGTACTTCTTCGGTCTGTACGATCAGGGCGCGTTGCGGACGCTCCTGCACGCGCTTCCCGCGACGGACGAATTTCGTGTATAGTTCGATACGGGTTGGACGATATCACCGACGTTTCCCGTGCGTCGGCGACGAGCGTGTCCGACAACGCGGCCGGCTGAGCCGCGGATTCCTGGTCTACCACGTTGCACAAGGATGCCGACCATGACGGAAACCGGTGAAGGCCTGCACATCGACTCGGACTGGAAGGAGGAGGCCAGGCGCGAGAAGGAGCGGCTGGCGGAGCAGAGCCGTCAAGGCAGGGGGGAACTGCCCCCGCCCTCGTTTGCGGAAATCGTAAACCTGATCGTCATCCAGGCGGCCATGGCCCTGGGTGGGTTCGTGGGGCCGGACGGCCGCGCCCACCCGCCGGATCTGGTCTCGGGGCGCCATTACATTGATCTACTCGGGCTGATGGAGGAGAAGACCAGGGGAAACCTGACGCCGGAAGAACAGCAGATGCTCGAGGCCGTGCTGTACGAGCTGAGGATGCAGTTCGTCGCCTTCACGCAGCCGCCCGGCCGCCCGGCCGCCGGCAGACCGCCCGCCGCCGACGGCGCGGGCTCGAAGCTGGAGATGCCGTAAGGAAGAAGGGAGTAAGGGAGTCAGGGAAGAACAGGGGATCCCGCGTGCCACGAAAGTGGAGTTCGAACGCACCGACCCGAACACACGACGTCGCGACGGGTCATGGTCTGAACACGGAGTCAGGGTCGTCTCTTCCCTCACTCCCTGACTCCCTCATTCCCTCACTCCCTTCCGCAAAAGCATGATCCCGATCCGCACCGACGCTCCCGTCCGCCTGACGCCCTACGCCAATTACGCGTTGCTGGCGCTCAACGTGCTCGTCTTCGCGGCGTTTCACGTCACCGGCGATCCCAGGCTCATCCGGCTGAGCGACAAGTACCTGGCGCTCAACGTCTCCGATCCCAGTCTGTACCAGTTCGTGACCAGCCAGTTCCTGCACGCCGACCTCATGCACCTGGCCGGCAACATGATCTTCCTGTGGGTGTTCGGCAACGCCGTCAACGACAAGATGGGCAACGTGCCCTATCTTCTGTTCTACCTCGCCGGAGG
Organism: Phycisphaerales bacterium; assembly: GCA_003597935.1. GTDB lineage: Bacteria > Planctomycetota > Phycisphaerae > UBA1845 > UBA1845 > SURF-32. The sequence continues at coordinate 8,118 of QZJT01000109.1, forward strand.
GGTGTTTGCGGCATGGGGGTTCGCCGTCCAGGAGTCGTCAGCCGGCACGAGCCTGTTGGGTGCGTCGGGGGCGATCGCGGCGGTCACCGCCGGGTTTCTGGTGCTCTTTCCCCGCAGCCACATCAAGGTGCTTTACTTCTTCTTCATCATCGGCACCTTCGAGATCCCGGCGATCCTGCTGATCGTGGCCAAGATCATCCTGTGGGACAACGTCATCGCCCCCGGGCTGGAGGGCGGCGGCAACGTCGCCCACGGCGCCCACCTGGCCGGAAACCTGTTTGGTTTCGTCGCCACGCTGCTGATGCTCGCCGTCCACGCGGTCGGGCGAGACCATTTCGACCTGCTCTCCCTGTGGGACCGCGCCAACCGGCGGCGCCAGTGGCGCACTGCGATGGCCGCGCCCGGCGCGCGGGAGCAGGCGACGTACGGCCGGGTGGCCCGAGCCTCCGACGACAGGCGGTCCGCCGTCGCCCTGCCGGACCCCCAGATGGACCGCATCGCCGAACTGCGCGAACGGATCAGCGGCCGTCTGGCGGACGGCGACGTCGACGCCGCGTTGCAGTTGCACCAGAGTCTGATCCTGGAAGATCCGCGACAGTGCCTGCCGGAGCGCGAACAGCTTCGCGTCGCCCGCGAGTACTACCGGCAGGGCCGCTTTCCTCAGGCCGCGGCGGCGTTCAACCGGTTCCTGGACGTCTACAAGCACTCGACCGAGGCGGCCGAGGTCCGGCTGCTGCTGGGCATCGTGTATGCCCGTGACCTGCGGCAGTACGAAGCCGCGGATGAGCAACTGAGCCGGTCGCTGGCGGACCTGGCGGGCGGGCCGCGGCGGGACCAGTGTTTCAAGTGGCTGCAGAGCGTCCGGGCGGCACTGGGTCGCCCGGCGCCGGAAGGCTGACAACCCCAGGCGGGTCACGGAAGACTCGACTGTTCCAGATCTTTTCGACGGAGCGTATTCATGCCCGACATCGCATTCTGTGCAGGCAGGTTCGTCCCCCTGGAGGAGGCCCTCGTGCCCGTCAACGACCGGGCGGTGCAGTTCGGCGACAGCGTTTACGAGGTCGTCGCGGCCTACAGCGGGACTCCCTTCCTGCTCGAACGTCACCTGGAGCGGTTGCAGCGAAGCCTGACGGCCGTCGCCATCGACTTCGACCCGCAAGCCGCCAGCCTGTCCGACATCATCGCCGACGGCCTGGAGCGGTGCGGCTACGACGAGGCGATGGTGTACATCCAGATCACGCGGGGCGTGGCGCCGCGGGCCCACGTCCCTCCGCCCGGCATCCAGCCGAACGTCATCGTTACGTTCCGCCGCCTCCCCATCCCGCCGGAAGCCGTCCGCACGCACGGGATCCGCGTGATGACCACGCCCGACATCCGCTGGGCGAAGTGCTCCGTCAAGGCAACCACGCTGCTGGCCAACGTGCTGGCAGGGATGGAGGCGCGACGGCGCGGCTACTATGACGCCATCTTCGTCGGCGACGACGACGACGTCCGCGAGGGGACGCACGCCAACATCGTGGCCGTGCGGGGCGGCGGGCTCCACTTCCCCACCCGCGACGCGTCCATCCTGCACGGCGTGACGCTTCAGTTCCTGATCGAGTGCGCCGCCGGGCTGGGCATCGGCGTGACGGAAGGGCCGCTGTCCGTCGCTGAACTGCTGTCCGCCGACGAGGCGTTCCTGTGCAATACGATCTCCGAAGTCCTGCCGATCGTGGCCGTCAACGAGCAGACCCTCGCGGACGGCCTCGTGGGCCAGATCACGGCCCGGATGATGGCGGAGTTTCGTCACCAGAGCCGGGCGTGGGCCGCCCGCGCCGCGGTTCGGAATCTGTCGCGTCAGGAGAATCCTCGGGCTTGCGCTTGATCGCCTCGATCGCTCGGTCGACGGACCGCTGCAGCCGCTCGTCCGGCTCGTCCTCGTCGATGAGCTTCTTCAGCGCCGGTACCGCATCGACAGCGTCCGGACCCAGGTCCGACAGGGCCGAGATCGCCGAATAGAGCGTGCGCCGCGACTCCGCCTCGTCCAGACAGCCGGAAAGCACTTGGACGATCCGCTGGACCGGCTCGCCCGACAGTTCAGCGTTGCGCTTCAGCGCCACCGCGGCGCTGAAGGCGGTGCGGCGGATCTCGTTGGCGCGGCCGCGGCGGGTCCAGTCGAGGATCACGTCCAGCGCGGCCGGGTCCTTGAGTTCGCCCAGGGCCTCGATCACCGCCCTGCGGATCATCTCCTGGTGCGAATCGCGGGCCAGCAGCGGCTGGAGCGTCTCGAGTTTCGCCTCCTTCCCGGCCGCCTTCGCCCACGAGTCGATGGCCGCGGACTCGACGCGGTAGCTGGCGTCACCAGCACGGACGATTCTCTCCAGGGCCGCCACCACGGCATCGTCCTTGGTGAACTCGCGCAGCGCCTCCACCGCGGCCCTGCGCACGCGGGCGTCTGCGTGCTGTGCCCCGGCCAGCAGGGCGTCGCGGGCCTGCTCGCTCCGGATGTCGCCCAGAGCGCGGGCCAGGTCGCCGGCCACGGCGTAGAACGACTCCTTCGGAAACGCGGCCACGAGGGCCGCGTCATAGAGGTCGTCTTTGGCGTCCACCATGACCTTGATCGTACGCATCCGCCCCACCGGGTTGGGGTCGTCGGTCAGTTGCGCGATCCACAGGTCGCGCGGCTTCTCTTCCGTCACTTCCTTCAGGACGACGTTGTTCGGATCGAAACGGACCATCTGCGGGGGGCCGGGAAGCGGCAAGGAGAACGTCTGCTTCCGATCGCTGACCTCGCGCGTCACCAACACCGGATCCTGACCCGGCAGGTGAAACGCCATTTCCAGGGGGAAGTTGAACGGATCCGCCTTCTGTGTCTGCTCGACCTCGACGTCGGCGGTCCCGTCAGCCTGGTTCCACCCGTACCGGATGGTCAGTTCCGGGTGGCCCTCGCGCTCGACCCAGTCATAGAAGAACCGCTCCAGCGAATGGCCGGTGGCCCGCTCCATGACGCGGCGGAAGTCGTGCGTCTCCACCGGCTGGTGACGGAACTCCGTCAGATACTGCTGGATGCCGCGGAAGAACGGTCCGTCGCCCAGGCGGTGGCGCATCATGTGCAGGATCCACGCGCCCTTGGGATAGGCCCGCCCGTCGAACATGGAGTCCGGCGAGTCATACTCGCGGTCCAGCACCGGGCGCGTCTTGCCGGCGCCCAACGCCCGCCGCTCGTCCCGATACATCGTGAGCTGGTATTCGTCCCATCCCAGGTCGTGCTCGTCCCACAGCGCCTCGCAGTAACTGGCGAAGCCCTCATTGAGCCAGATGTGCGACCAGTTGCGGCATGTGACCAGGTCCCCGAACCACTGGTGCCCCAGCTCGTGGGCCACCAGCCCGTCGCTGCTGGTGTCGATGTGCGCCCGGGCGTCGTGCAGCGTTCCCGTGCCCAGCGTGGTGGCGCTGGTGTTCTCCATGCCGCCGCCGAAGTGTTCGGCGCACACCTGGGCGTACTTCTCCCACGGATACTCGACGCCGAACCGTTCGCTGAAGAAGTCGAGCATGCGCACGGTGTTGCCGAAGGAGTGGACCACGTGCTCCTTGTGCCGCGGCGGCACGTAGTAGACCACCGGCCGGCCGCGCCAGCTCTCCTGCTCGACGTGGAACCGGCTGACCACCAGCGTCACCAGGTAGATCGCGTGCGGCTGAGACTGCTTCCAGTGGAACGTCGTCGTCTCATCAGGGTTGTCGACGCGCGACAGCAGCGCCCCGTTGGACACCGCCTCGTAGCCGTCCGGCACGGCCGCCACGATCTCGGTCGTCTGAAACTCCCCGGGATGGTCGAAGCAGGGGATCCAGTGGCGGTTGGTGATCGACTCCCCCTGCGACCACATCGTGTGCTCGATGTCCGGTTCGGCTTCCGACGGGTGGAAGAAACGGAGCCCGTCGGACGGCTCGCGGACCGCGTACGCGATGATGACGCGGGCGGCGTCGCCTGCCTTCAGCGGCCCGTCGCCGGTCAGCACGGTGATGGACTTGTCGTCGTTGACGTAGCGGGCGTCGGACGGCGCTGCCCCGCCGCGCGCCAGCCTCACCGACGTCACCTCGAAATCGACGGCGTCGAACCGGATCGCATCCACGTCCCGCAGCGCGGTCACGTCGATGGTGGCCACCCCCTCCACGGCGTCGTCGAAAAGCTGCACGTTCAGGTCGAGCCGGATGTGGGTCAGATCGACCGGCCGGTCTTCCGCGAACCGGGTGGCGCCGCCTTCGGCCGGAAGACCCCACGCAAGCGCCAGGGCCAGCACGCCCAACCGCCAGACGCGAACCAGACCACCGCGCGCGAACACGTACCGCCGGCGAGCCGCGGGCTTCAGCCCGCGCGGACTCTCCTGCGGCGATGCCGCCACGTTTCGCGCACGGCGGCACGAGGATGGCGGCCATCGGCGGGTGGTCGTTCGCCCGGAGTCCGCGCCTCGGACGCGGATGCGAATCGTACACGGTGACTCGGGACCGACGACAAGGCCCGTTTGCGGCGGGCGTGGGACTCTGTTCATTCTCAATGCAGGACTCCGGGAATACTCGCGACGACGACCACGACGCAGTAGTGTAGCCTCTGACGCGCCCGGATGATATCCGGTCGGGACCGACAGGGTCGAGTCGGGGCGTGACGGCACCGCCGGCCCTGCTCAGCGAGCCGCGCGGCCTCAGGGCGGGCCGCATGGCTCCGCAGCGAGCCCCGGGCTTGAAGCCCGAGCGGACGTTTCGGTCGGATGGCACGCTCCGAATCGTGGGGCGATCCGGCGGGCGCACGCAGCGACTGCGACCCCCCCTCCCCCGACTTTGGCGCCAATGGCGGTTCCCAACACCCGGCTGCCGGCGGTGGTGTCGGGGCGGCGGCGTCCAGGTGCGGCCGATCGAGTGGTGGGGCGGGTAGTGCACGCAGGGAACCACGTCGCCGTGGGACGGCGGGCGCGGGCGGCGGCAGACGTCTCGGACGAGGCGGGAGGTCGAAGCGATGAGGTCCCTATTCGGTTACTCGGGTAACAACTCACTCGGCGGCGTCGCATCTACGCTTTCGGGTACGTCTTTGAGGACAAATGGGTCGGCCTCGACAAACTGCTCGAACGCTACGATCGTGGTCCGCAACTCTGCCACGGCGAGCTGCCGCGTCGAATCGCCCTCTCGCACCGCCTCGCACGTCTCGGCGCGCTCGACGAGGCGGCGGAGCAAGCGCAGCACGGCCCTGTAAACGCCCTGTATACGACGACGATTCGTCAACAGCTCTCGCAGCTCGGGTCGTTCGTTCAGCCTCAAGATCCGAATCGTGTACTTGCCCGCGGGCGTCAGCGCTTTCACTGATAAATCAGATTGCCGTGCGTAGTCAACGATCTCGGGATCGTGGTCACAGGAGTCACAAAACACTTCGCCGCGTTCCTGTTCCTCGATGGACGGCCATTCTGAGCCTTTGTTCTGCTTGCTGTTGCAGTCCTTGCAGCACCAGTACAGATTGAGACAGACCCGTTCCCTGGCACCGTTGTTCACGGATCGGGGCTCGAAGTGATCTTGATCGAAGTGGCCCTGGCCACCGACTTCGGCCTCGTGGCGAAAGCAATAGGCGCACAACCTCCGGAAGTCCTCGCGCGTCAATTGACGATAGGACGGGTACGGCCTTCCGTCGGGGACGCCTATGCGCCTCGTGAATTTCACGGCGCACGCCCCGGCTTCGACGACGGCTTTGCGGACTCCTCGATAACTTGCGACAGCAGCGCGGCAATGTGCGCCAGCGAGTTCAGCACCTGATCGTGCCGTTGGAGTATCGGCTGGAGCGCCCGGGCCTGCCTTGTGCGCGCGGCTTCGTCCAGCTCTTTTGCCCATGCGGAGAGCTTCGAGAGCTGTTCGGCTTCCAGTTCACACAGCGTGCCCTGCTCAGCCTTCTGCCGCAGCGCGTGCCAGTGGGACCAGTCCGGCAAGCCCGGTCCCGGCGACTCCGCCGGCCAGGTTGCCCGAACGTACGGGATGGCCAGCAACACGCCCACCAGGTACTGGTTGAAGGGGTTGGACGATGTCAGAAGCCGCGGGGCGATGCCGGCTACAGTCAGCGTATTCGCCGGTGGGTTCATCTGCTGCGGGTCGCGAAAACACGTGCCATCGTCGTTTTCGGCGTCGCCCCATTCCTCATCGCCGCGCGAACCACCACCGTAAACCAGAGAGACATAGCCGCTGGGCACGGCCTGATCTGCATCGAGCACCCGGGTACTGTGCTGCTCATCCGAGTCGATCATCGCATCAGACTCCGGGCCAGCGATCGCGTCTGTTCGCGTACGCGCTTCCAGCGTGACAGCATTCTCGTCAGCTCTCTTGTCGGCTCGACGTCGAGATCTTTCAAGTCACGGTGCAAGTTGCAGTTGAGCGTTACGACGTACGACGCCAAGGTAGCTTCGCCACCCGGCTCGCCGGCTCCCGCGGGCGTCTTCGCGGACACTTCCGCTCGAATGCGCATCCTCGCGCCGTCGAAGGCGTCGTACGCAAAGCTGCACCCGAAGCGCTCCTGCGCCTTGCTCTGCGTTTGTGCCAGCGCCCACGGCGATGCGAAGGTCTTCCGGTTCCACGCCGCGAAGCCCGCGGAGTCCGCTGGACGGACTTCATACTTGTTATTCAGGCCGATTGCGGAATAGGGCGTGTGCGGAAGCGTTTTGGCGATGCCGCCCAGCACTCGCGCCAGATAAGCGTCGGCGTCGTCGGCGGCCGGCGGAAACTGTATCTGCACCCGGTCCGGGAGCACCAGCAGTTCGAACCCATCCGTCCGCACGCGCGTCAGCCCCGGCGCGGGGGTGAATTGGTTGCCCGCGGAACAGACTTGGCCAACCGTAGCCAGCCGTGATGCCGGCCTTGCCCTCACCCCCCCAGCGTCAGCATGATCAGCGATTGGGACTTCGGCCCTTCGGGGAGCTTGGCGCCGATCGCGGTCGCCAGAATCCGCCCGGCGGCGGCGGCGTCGAGGCGGCGGCTCTCCCAGCAGGGGCGGATCGAGTAATGGCGCGGGTCGTGGACGCAGGGGACCAGGTCGCCGTGGGCTGTCAGACGCAATCGGCGGCAGACGTCGCAGAAGGGGCGGGTGGTCGAGGCGATCAGGCCGATGACGCCGAGGATGTCGGGGTCTTGAGCGTGGCCGGCGTGACCCCTCGCTGACGGTCGGGGTTCGATCGAAGGATCGCTTCCTGACGGGCGCGGCTCGGGTGGGTGCCGCTCGTCAGCGCACCCCCTCCCTGACGGTCGGGGCTCGGACGGTCGCCGATCCGATGGGCGCGATGCGGCGCCGGGGCCGCTCCCTGACGGTCGCGGTTCGGATGGGCGCGGCTCGTCCCCGCAGCCCCTCCCTGACGGTCGGGGTTCGGATTGGCGCCGGCGGACAACGTAGTCCACGGCCGGCGAGCCGTTCTTGCGGGGGATCTCGGTGAGGTGGAAACGCTCGCCCAGCCGCTCGAGGATCTCCGCGGCCGGCACCAGGTGCTGGTCGAGCAGGTGGGCGAGCGGACCGATCGGCATGACCTCCAGGAATCGCACCACGCAGCCGAGCTTGAGGCCCCACTCGGTGATCTCGCACAGCTCGTCGTGGTTGACGCCGCGCTGGACGACGAGGTTGACCTTGACCGGCGTGAGTCCCGCCTCCACGGCCGCGTGGACGCCGCGCAGGGTGTGGTCGATCCGACCGCCGCGGGTCAGGTGCTTGAAGGCGTCGGGCTTGAGCGTGTCCAGCGAGACGTTGATGCGGTCGAGGCCGGCGTCGCGCAGCGGGACGGCGTACTTCTCCAGCGCCTGCCCGTTGGTGGTCAGCGTCATCTGGTGCAGCCCTGCCAGCGACCGGATCCGCCGGGCCAGCGGCAGAAGGTGCGGATAGAGCAGCGGCTCGCCGCCGGTGAGGCGCACGTGTCGAATGCCGTGCTCCTCGACCAGCCAGCGGACCGTCTCGAACGCGAAGTCCGGGTCGATCATCTGACCGCTGGGCTTGGCGTCACCGGGTGTGCAATAGCGGCAGGCGAGGTTGCAGTGGTCCGTCAGCGACAGCCGCAGATGGTCGATCTCACGTCCGCATCCGTCGATCATGGGGTCATTCTAGCCGGTGGAGCCTCTCTCCGCCAAGGAACCACAGCCTCCGCACCGCGCGTCGCCGTCAGCGAGCAATCCGCGTTCCAGCTCCCGCAACTCTTCCGGCGTGTTGACGTTGACGAACGCGCGGCGCATGGAAGTGAGGTCCGCACCGTCGTCGTCCGTCACGACCCGGACGCCGGGCAGGTCGGCCAGCGCCGCCGCCCGGCGCTCTCCCGTTTCCAGCAGGCGCTCGACGGCCGGCGCCAGGCGGGTTCGATAAAGGGCAGTCAGCGGGTGCAGGCGCCCTTCGACGCAGGGGATGACACCGGCGACATCGGTCGTCAGGTGCCGGGCGAGGACGGCGAACAGTGCGGAACTGACGAGCGGCTGGTCGCAGGCACAGACGCAGGCGGCAGTTACGTCGAGACCCGTGTGCGAGCTTAGGGACCGCCCCGCGTCTGCGCAGACGGGGTCTACACCCGCCGACGAGGAGGGCCCACGGCCGGCGTTCGCACACGCGAAGCGGTGCAACGCGTCCAGCCCGGCGCGAATGCCCTCCAGCGGTCCGACATCGGGCCGCTGATCCGTCACGACCATCACCCGGCCGGGAAACGCGGGCAGAACCTGTCGGGGACGGGCCGCCAACACAACCGGAACGGCGAAGCCGGAGACGGCCTCGACTACGCGCTCCAGCATGGTTCGCCCGTCGATGGGGATGAATGCCTTGTCGCCCCCCATGCGCCGCCCGCGTCCGCCGCACAGTATGATCGCGGCCAGAGGTTCACTCATCTGCGGGGCGGAGTGCTCAGGACTCATGGGACGACCAGTTTACGGCAGGCGATCCTCGCCGTCACCGGGCCGCGGCGGCGGACAAGTCGGAACATTGCACCACTGGCTGGCGCCGACATCCGCGCGCGCCGGAAGAAGCCGCAGATGAAAGCAGATCAACGCGGACAGGCGCCAGTGTGCGCGGGCGCGCCGTATAGAATCGGGCAGCGGTGACATCCGGCTGGAAGTTGGTGCCAGGCCGATGGTTAGGATCCGGCGCACGCAGGCTCAAACGCGGCGTCCGGCGCACACACAGGTTGAAATCCGGTGCCACATTCCAGACCCCCGGCCCCAGAGCCCCGGCCCCAGAGCCCCGGCATTCATGCTGGGCGGACACCGGCTGGAAGCCGGTACCACGCACTCATCGGTTGGAAATGGGCACCACACGCGTTCGCGCTGGTGTCGAATGGAACGCGGTTTGCAGGAGTGATTCCGTGAGTCTACCCGGCGTGAGGTGACCGCGGCGGCCGAAGGCGGCCGAGAGTGCGGGCCGGGAGGTGGGCGCCGGTCGTCGAGGACTTCACGTCGTCGGGAGAGGGTATCCGTTCGATTCCGGCGGGCAAGATCGTGCGGCGCATCGAACGGCGCCGCCGGGAGAGGTGGATCGTCGCGCCGGTGCGCGGCGGAATCGCGGCTCGAAGTTGACTCTCCGAAAGCAGCCGTCCTATCATCTGTGAGTCGCTCGTCTGAGGAGCGGCGCAGGGGTGGCCAGAGTGCGAGTCGTCCAAAGGCTCGCCAGCGCGGAGGGCCGGGGCCGGTCGCGGAGGCCTCGACGGGTAAGAGGAGAGTGAGGCTGCCATCGTTCGGCGGCGGAGACGGCGCTTCGGTCGCTGGATCACCGACCGCGGGGCGAAGGTCACGTCAGTGGGTAACCATGTGTGCCGGCGCGGATCCAGCCTTCGACTGTTCCGTGAGGGATCCCATGCGGAGCCCTGAGCGGTTGAGGGCGCGTCGCGCGCCGCCGCCGTCGGTGCAATTCACGTCAATGGGGGTCGCGGCGGAGCGTCCCCGCTCGATGGTTTCTCTGGATGGAGGTTTCGCTATGTGTAGCGGTGGTTGTTGGTATCGCTGGGGCGCGATCGTCGCCTGCGCCGCCCTGGCGCTGACGGTGAACGCGGCGCGGGGGCAGGATATGCCCTACGGGGAGGCGGTCCCGCAGCGGATGATCCCGGATCAGATCGCCGTCGTGAACCCGGATGGAACTCACGGCCCGTGGATGGACTACGTCGTCGGGAACAGTTCTCCTTCGGCGGCGCTGGGCGCCATCTTCGATACGTACGAGGCGGATCCGTTCAACTGGAACCTCGACGACAATGTTCCCTGCGAGGTTTACGATCGGCCGAAGGGATCCGGGAACTTCTGCGGAGGACAGTGCGGCGGGAGCCGTTTCTTCTGGTGCCACATAGTGAACCGGTGCCCGAACCCGCAACCGAGTTGCGCCAACGCCCACGGCGGCAAGATGGCGGCGAACCCCCCCAAGCTCGTTCAGGGGCTGAACTTCCTCTGGGGTACCGTGGGTGGCGAGGATCGACTTGAAGTCGAGTTGCTCTTCTTCGACACGTACAACGGCACCGGATGCCTCGACCCCGGCACCAATCAGGTCGGCGGCATCTTGGTCGCGTTCGACAACCCGGCGCAGGGCTTCTACTACACCTCGGTGAACCTGACCACGGAAGGGCTGGAGTTCGACGCGCCGGGCGGCGAGCGGATCGGCTACCAGGTGAACTTCTACAAGAACCAGCAGAATAAGGAGTTCTCGACGGCAGCCTATCCGGGCCTGTGGCAGACCAAGAACCCGGACTGGGACGCCGAGATGGGCGTGGCCGACACGCTCGGCTACAGCGACGCCCACGGGACAAACGACTGCAAGCTGGACAATCAGGACCGCTGCATCGGTGCGACTGGCGCCTGCCCGGTGGTGGGCACGATCCGCGTCGCCGGACCCGGCATGTTGCTGCTGGGCGAAGGCGGCGGCGGCGAGGCCGGTTGCGTCTACAAGATCTCGAAGAACAGCAAGGCCAAGAAGGGCTGCACCGCCTGCCCGAGGAAGAACGACCTGTTCAACACGGGCGAACCGTGCGAGAAGGTGAAGGACTGCGCCAAGAAGCTCAAGATCAAGAGGCTCGACTGCCCGGACGGCGGCCCCGGCTTCTGCAAGAAGGTCATCGGCAAAATCGAGACCTGTGAACAGCCGTAATCTGCCGCGTCAGCTTTGCTGACGTGGGTTCTCCCACCCAAGACGGAGCCGCGGCCGGGTCCATTCCCACCGCGGCTCCGTCGTTGTCTATGGTGGCGGCCTACTCCGCCGTCTGCGGGATGCGGACCGTAACGCGGGTGCCGTCGCCAGGCTCGCTTTGGAGCTTGATCTTTCCCTTCAGGCCGAGCACGGCGTGGCGCACGATGGACAGTCCCAGCCCGGTCCCACGACGGACCGGCTGCGAACTGCCCGTGCCCGTGCGGGACCGCTCCACCTGGAAAAAACGCTCGAAGACGCGCTGGTGAAACGCGGCGGGGATGCCGCAGCCGGTGTCCTGCACCGTGAACGTGACCGCCTCCGCGTCGCGCTCCACACACACCGTGACCACGCCGCCCGACGGGGTGAACTTGATGGCGTTGTCAGACAAGTTATCCAGCACCAGCCGCAGCAGGTACGGATTGGCGCGGAAATCATCCTCGACGCGGGTCACGCTCGTTTTCCATGCCACGTTGACGGACGCCGCCCGGCTCTCGAAGCGCTGGGTCAGATCGCGGATCGTCTCGCGCAGACTGAGCGTGCGCGGTTCGAACCTCGCCCCCGGCGCTTCGAGCTTGGACAGGTCCAGCAGGTCCGCGACCAGCTCCTCCAGGCGGGACGCGTGCCGCTCGACGATGCCGATGCAACGGCGGACGGTGGCCGCGTCCCGCTCCGGATCCGCCTCACTGATCGTCTCGATGGCCGCCCGCATGGCCGACAGCGGCGTCCGCAGTTCGTGCGAGGCATTGGCGACGAAATCCGCCTTGACCTGCACGGTGCGCGTCAGCTCGGTAATGTCGGTGAGCACCATCAGGCGGGCGACGCCGTTCCCTTCGACCCCCGGCGTCTCGGGCGGCAGTTGGATCTCGGAAACGTGGGCCAGAATGCTCAGCGGTCCGGCCGCACGGGCCAGTTCCACGCGTTTCTCGACGACCGGCGGCGCCGTCGCGGCGCCGCCCGTGTTCGCGTCCGCCGAGCGAACGGCCGCCCCCCTGACCTTCAGCTCCAGGAGCATTCGCTGCAAGTCGAGCTGCCGCACGCATTGCTCGACCGACATGCCGGCGAAGTGCGGTGCGTAGGGCGGCTTGGGCTGCGGGAGTTCCAACAGACGGCGGCCGGCCTCGTTGATCAGGATGATGCGACCCGTCTTCGACGCCACGATGACCCCTTCGCCGAGTTGGCGCATGAGCACTTCGAGCGTGCGACGCTGGCGATCGATGGTCTCGAGCTGGGCGGCCTGGTGATCGCGCAGGTCATTGAGCGATTGGGCGACGTCCGCCAGTTCATCCGTGAAGCTGCCGACGTGGGCGCGCGCGGAGAGGTGGCCGCGTGAGAGGCTGCGGGCGGTCAGGGTGATCCGGCGGATGGGCGTGCTCCACAAGCGCGCCAGCCCCCACGCCAGGGCCAGCGCCGCGACGATCGCGATGACGGCGATCCACCAGCCCACGGTCCGGGCGGCCTGGGGAATGGCCCGGACGGCTTCGGCCGGCACGGCCACGCGCACCACGGCCACTGGAGATGGTCCCTCGTCGGTGCGAACGGCGGAATAGACCATCTCGCGCGAGAGCGTGTGCGACCACCGGGTCCTCTGCCCGACGCCCTGGGCCAGGGCCTCCAGCACTTCCGGTCGGTTGGCATGGCTGTCCAGCCCGGCCGGCTCGGCCTGCGAATCACCCAGTACGCCTCCCTCCGCGTCGATGAGCGTCACGCGGACGCCGCGCTCGCCACCGCCGCCCAGTTCTTGCGCGAGAGTCTGATAGTCCACGCCGGCATCGGCGGACGCCTCGCGGGTGACGATGCGGTTGATGAGGCGGGCCTGTGTAAGCAGGTTCTCAAAGACTTCGCCCTGGTGGATCCGACCGAATTCCTTGAGGATGAGGCTGATGCTGGCCGACACGACGATGGCCACCAGGGCGGCCGTACCGATGAACAGCTTCCAGAAGAACCGCCCTGATTTGGATGTCGGCCGAACTCTGGACATCGTCACACGTGACAGCGTTTGGGCCGTTCATGGCCGCGACTATAGTATGCAGTCCGGCAGGATCCGTACAATCCGCGCCGCTGCGCACAGCGTTCGTGGCGGGTGATCCTGGCGCCGGTGAGTTGCCAGAGGAGGTCGATATGGCAGCGGGTGCAGCGATACTGAAGCGCGGCCGTGGCCCGGTCCTGCGCTGTCCGGCGTGCGGCCACCGCTTCGAGCAGCCGGCGCCGTCCAGGTGCGAGTTGTGCGCATTCGAGATCGACGGGGGCCGCGCCACCGGCGCGGACCTGACCCCCTACGCCCAGGCCTACGCCCGTGGCGAGGGCGCCTGGTTCAGAATGCTGGAATGGGTGTGGTTCGCCGGCAGTGAGCGGATCCGCCACGCGGCGCTGCTGCGCTCCTCGGCCGCGTCGCGCCGATTCGCCCAGATCAACTGCACGCTGCTGGCGCTGGCCGTGACGCTGGTGCAACTGACCAACTCGCCTCTGGGCTGGCACTGGTGCGGCGCCTCCGCCGAGCCGGACCGTGCCCGCGGGTGGGTGAAGCTCGCCGCCGCACCGCGCGCGCTCGTCGGCAGCGCGGAATCGGCCGCGGCGTTGTGGTGGAGCGTGCCGCAGGCCGCCCTGATCGCGGCGCTGTCGATGGTGACGGCGCTGTTCGTGATCTGGCTGACGCTGGCGGTGGTCTCGGGCCTGATCGACCTTGCCCACCTGCCCCACTATCGGGGCGAGTATCGGATGACGGCCGCGATGCACTACAGTACCGCATGGGTCATCCCGATCGTCGCCGGGGCGCTGATCGCCGGGGCGTCGCCGCTGGCATACGCCGGCGAGGTGGCCCGCTGGACCTGGGCCCCGTCCACGATGACCCTTCGGATCACGGCCGGGGCGGTGGCCGGGCTGGGGGTGTGCATGTGGTGGTTCTGGCTCACCCGCGTCGCGACCGCTGCGCCGGTGCGGACGCGAACGCGGGTGACGGTGTTCTTTGCTATCGGCCTGCCGCTGGTGGCGGCCGCGGCCGCGACGGGTTGGCACTTCGGCCTCACGGCCCTGTCGGAGCTGCTGGTGGAGTTGTTCGAGATGGGCTTTGCGTAGGCGTCTTGCCATGCGATGTGCCCGATGGGGAGATTTCATGCTGCGACGAGGATCGGCTTTCGCCGTCAGTTGCCTCACGCTTGCTCTGGGACCGTCTGGAGTTCGTCCCGCGGATGGACGGATGGCCCCCCAGAGCCCCGCCATTCATGGCGGGCGGATTCCGGG
>QZJT01000005.1 GCA_003597935.1 Phycisphaerales bacterium
TGGCACACGCTCGCGATGATCCGCCCGCCTTGAAAGGCGGGGCTCTGGGGATAACGCACGTTCGCGATGATCCGCCCGCCTTGAAAGGCGGGGCTCTGGCCTCACTCCTCCCGGCTCGCAGGCGGTGGCCATCCGCGTTCACCCGCGGCGATCCGCGGCCGCTCACTCCCCTCCCCGTGGCGGCGGGCTCGAAATCGGCGCTGGAATCGCTATAGTGTCCGGTGACGAGCGCCGGGAGGGTCTTTCGATGTCCTTGCGGAATCTGCGCCGTTTCGACGTGCAGGCCCGGTACGCGGCCGTGCTGGGCCTGCTGGCCGTCCTGCCCGCGGGGGGGGCACTGTACCTGGTAGGCCGCAACTTCCACCCCGGCCCGGGGGGGATTCTCTACCGCAACGAGATGTTCGTGCTCGGGCTGGCCGTCTGCATCGGCCTTGCGGTCCTGATCGGCCTGACGGCCGCGGCCCTCGGCTTTAACAGCGCCGGGCAGCGCCGTAACGACTTCCAGGGGCGATCGTGGCTGGGCTTCTTCATCGGCGGGGCGTCGGTCACGGCCGCGGTCGTCGCCGGCATCGCCTTCGCCGTTCTGCGCATGCCGGCGTAATCCAGCGAGGCCGGTTTTCCAGCCCCAACGGGGCCTGAATATATCAGCGCAGGGCAACGCCCTGGGGAAGAGGCGGGAAGACGAATGGAGCCCTGAAAGGGCGATACACGTTCGTATCACGTCTGATCCCCGATGGCCTGTTTCGCCCTTTCAGGGCTGGCGGTACGACGCGGCCCGGCGCCCAGGGCGGCGCTGCGCTCTGCCTTGGGCTGATATGTTCAGGCCCCTTCGCGGCGAGTGCGGGCGGCGTAGATCGAACTCCAATATGATTGTCCCGGGCGACACGACCACCGGTTGAAAACCGGTGCCACACCGGAGCCGGTGCCACACCGGAGCCGGCGCCACACAATCTACGAGTGCCGCGCTCAGGTTCCGTCCCTGTCCACTGCAACACCAGTCCTATCTGCGACACCAATCCTATCTGCGAGACGGGTCGTATCTGCGGCACGGGCCGCATCTGAGACACCAGTCTGATCTACGACACGGCTGTCATCTGTGACATCTGGCTCATCTGTGCGATCTGTATTGCAAACGTGCAGAATCTTGTTTTTTTGGCAAGAACTCCGGGCGGCCGACGAGTGCAAGCCGTGTTCATGGGTTGGGTTGCGGGCAGTGCCCGCGCTGTGCCCTCTGTGGTTCATTCCCTCTGCGGACCCTCTGCGGTCGCCCGGGCCATCGCTTCCAGGAACGCCGCGCAGCTCGCCGGTCCGTGGCCGGCGAAGTGGTTGTTCACGAACACCACGACGTCGATCTTCGGCAGCAGGTGCGCCACCGAAGCGGCGATCGCGTCGATGCGGTCCGACCGGTCGATCACGACGCGATCCCACGTCGTGGTGACCTTCTCGATGCCGTACCGGTCGCCGATCAGCCGCGTGTATAACACCGGTCCCGTCCGCACGTCATATTGCGCCAGCACCGATTCCAGCCGCGGCATGTGGACGTGCTCGGCCACGGCCGCGGCGGCGCGGTGGGACTTCAGCAGGCCGAAGTAATCGTCGCCGAGCCAGGTGCGGTTGCGGATCTCGACCGCCACCGGAACCCGGGGCGGCCAGCCGTGTAGAAAGGAATCGAGGCGAGTGAAGAACTCCCGCGGTCCGGCGAACGCCTTCTTGTTGAAGTAGCCGAACTGCAAGAGCACGATCCACAGCTTGTCGCCCAGGCACGAGACGGCGTCCAGGAACCGGTCGCGCTCACGGTCGCAGTCGACCAGCACCTTTTCGTGGGTGATGGCGCCGGGGGCCTTGAGGGCGAATCGGAATCCCTCCGGCGTGCGGTCACGCCAGCCCTGGACGGTGCGGGAGTTGGGGATCGCGTAGTAGGTCGAGTCGACCTCGACGCAGTCGAAGCGCTCGGCGTAGAGCGAGAGGAAGTCGATGGGCCTGGCGCCGGCCGGGTAGAAGGGGCCGACCCAGTCGGGGTAGGACCAGCCGGAGGTGCCGATCTTCAGCGTGCGGGTCATGGTCGCGGTCCTCGTTTCCAATCGCTGCCGGAAAGTGTAATCCCTTGTCCGGGCGGGGGCGAAGCGCTAGAATGGCCGGCGCGTCGCGGGCAATCGCGCATCGACGGGCGGCTGAGGGTGAGCCGCCGCGTTGTGCCGGATTGCACCTCCCTCGGCGCGGCGGGCGGCGTCGCCCGGTTCATGCGTACGGAATCGTCAACGTCATGCGGAATCTCGATCTGGCGGGAACGATGCACGCGGCCGGGACAGGCCGGCGACGGCGCTACCGCAGCGCCGCCGCGGCGCTGCTGGCCGCGGGTCTGCTCTTTCCCACCGCGACCGATGCCCGCATCCACGTCGACCTGGTTCAGATCGGCATCCCCACCCGCGACGCGCGTCAGGGGGCGGTGCGGCCGGGGACCTGGACGCCCATCGTGGTCGACGTCTCCCTGGAAGGCGAGACGAGCTTCGACGGCGCTCTGCGCGTCGTCCAACGGGACGGCGACGGCGATCAGATCGTCGACGCGGTCGAGGTCCACCTGCTGGAGTCCGCGGGGGGCGTGCAGCGCTACTGGCTGTACACGCTGACCGGCGACGCCAGCTTCAGCACGCAGGACGACTTCGGCATCGAGCTGCTCGGGGCTGACGGGCAGGCCGTGGAAGTGGTCAGTGCCGGTGAGCTGACGCTGCGGGTCGTCCCGGAGCAGCCACCGATGATCCTGTTCGACAACCGCGACCGCAACCACGCGCTGATCCTGGCAATCTCGGTGGCGTCCGGGGGGCGGGTACTCGACGTGGCGGACGGCCCCGGGGCCTTCGATCGCGAGTTCAAGGTCGGGCACGTCGCGCCGAGCACGGTCCCGAACCTGTGGATCGGCCTGGAGGCGGTCGATTACGTCGTGTGGGACGAAGCCGACCCGGCGGATATGTCGGGCAAGCAGCTTGAAGCCCTGCTGGAGTGGGTGCGTCAGGGGGGCACGCTCCTGATCGCGGCGTCCGGCACGGCCGGCGCGGTGGCGGGCAGCGCCGAACTGGCCGCGATGCTCCCCGTCAACGTCGGCGACGTCGTCCGCATGACCGAACCGGGGCCGATCGCCCGCCAGCTCTTCGGCAACGACAGCCCGGTGGCGTTCAAGGGCGCGATGTCGGTGGCGCGGTGTACCGCCCGGCCCGGGGCGTTCGTCTATTACCGCGATGAGAAGACCCGGACGGACCTGATCTCGCGCATCCGCGCCGGCCGGGGCCACGTGATCTACAGCGGCGCCTCGCTGGTCGATCTGTTCACCAAGTTCGCGCCCCGGATCACGGATGTCGAAGTCGACGAAGCGGATCCGACGGAGCGGGGCGCCCGCCGCCGCCGGACGGCTATCACGGACAGCTCTGCGCGGGAATTCTACCGGCGCCTGTTCTGGTTGAAGTTCTACGACAAGCCGGAGGAGGTCCCCAACGCCTACAACCATCCCCTGATCGACCAGATCCGCGGCCCGGTGCAATTCCCGGAGGACGCCGGGCTGTATCTGCTGATCACGATGGCGTTCATGGGCGCCTACTGGGCGCTGGCGACGTTCGGCTCGTGGGCGTTCCTGCAGCGGCGCGGGTGGCAGCGGCACAACTGGACGGCGTTCACGCTGATCGCCGTGGTCGCGGCCTTCCTGGGCATCTCCACCGTCGAGGCGGTGCAGGGCTTCGGCATCACGGTGCGGCAGGTCAGCGTGGTGGACGCGGAGGCCGGCGCGCGTTTCGGCCATGGCGCCGCCTTCTTCGGGCTGAAGACGGCCTCTCACGTCGATCTGGACGTGTGGTTGCCGAGCGATCCACAAGGCGTCAAGGCGGGGTTCGTACAGGCGCCCTCGGCGACGACCTGTTTCCTGCGGCCCGTGCTGGGCGAACACGAGCTGGAGCAGGCCCCCTCCTACTACACCGACCCGGGCCGCTACGAGCTTCGCCCCGCGAATGCGGAGCTGGTGGGCGTCCCGTTTCGGGCGACCATGAAAGCCCTGGAAGGCCGCTGGAGCGGGCCTCTGTCCGGAAGAGTCACGGCCAGGGTCGAGTTCACCCGCGGGCGGGCCGGCCCCACCGACATCCGCTTCTCCCCCAACAGCTTCGTCACCAATGAACTGGGCGTCGATCTGAAGAAGTGCTATCTGCTGTACGCGAGCCGTGAGTTATACGATACGCGGACGGGAGACACGGCGTCGCTTCGCGGACGCAGCGGCTTCGCGATGTGGGCCATCCCGTTGGGCGACATCAAGGCGTCGGAAACGGCGCTGCTCTCCGAGCGTTTCGACCCGGATGGGAAACACCCGGGCGACTCGCTCAAGGCGAAGGAGTTCCTCGACGCCTTCGTGCTGTCCTCCGAGCAGGTCCGATGGCTGGAATCGGCGATCAGCACCTTCGGCACGAACTCCCCGGCCGGCCAGATTGACATGCGTCTTACGAAACAACAGAGCGGGCTGCTGCTGGCCTCCACGACGGGCGATTTCGACCCGGAGTCGCACAAAAGCCCGTCGATGTACGGCCTCGCGTATGATTCTGATTCCTATGGCCTGCGGCGCGGCCGGCTGCGTTGCCTGGACCTGCGCGATCACCTGCGTCCGGACGCGGCCGTTCTGGTCGGCTTCGCCGAAGGGGACGGCGGACCGATCCGGCTGGCCACCCGCCGGGGCGACCGCGAGTATCGACTGCAAGAGCCTGAGGCGTCATCGTGTCTGACCCTGTACCGGATCCGCATCCCCGTCACCGGACGGCCGCCGGGGGCGGCGGCGCCGCGGCCGCAGGAGAACGCGGAATCACAGGACGAGGGCGACGGAGACTGAAGCGTTGAGGACGCAAGCCACGCTGACGTTGCACCGATGGACGTTTTTCGAGGTCCGGCCTTGATCATTCAGACGATCAATCTGACCAAGCGGTACGGCAAGCTGGTGGCGCTGGACAACCTCCACCTCAACATCGAAGAGGGCGAGTGCTTCGGCTACATCGGACCCAACGGCGCCGGCAAGACCACCACCATCAAGATCCTCGCCACGCTGCTCCAGCCCACCTGGGGCGAGGCGCGGGTGTGCGGCAAGGTGGTCGGTTATGAATCGCGGAAGATCCGCCCGCTGATCGGCTACGTGCCGGACTTCTTCGGCGCCTATGAGGACATGGTGGTGCAGGAGTACCTGGAGTTCTTCGCCAGCGCCTACAACATCAACGGCAAGCAGCGCACCCGCGTGGTCAACGACGTGCTGGAGTTGACCGACCTGGTCTACAAGCGCGACGCCCTGGTGGATTCGCTCTCGCGCGGCATGCAGCAGCGGCTGTCGGTGGCCCGCGTGCTGCTGCACGATCCGAAGGTGCTGTTGCTGGACGAGCCGGCCAGCGGCCTCGATCCGCGGGCACGGATCGAAATCCGCGAACTGCTCAAAGAGCTGCACAAGATGGGCAAGACCATCATCATCAGCTCGCACATCCTCCACGAACTGGCGGCCCTGTGCAACACGGTGGGCATCATCGAGCAGGGGAACCTGCTCTTCCACGGCTCGATCCAGGAGATCATCCGGCAGGCCAGGATGGGCACCAAGGTCCACATCAGCGTGACCGAACAGCAGGACCTGGCGGCCATGCTGCTGGAGAAGGCGACGGGCGTGAAGTCGGTGGCCCAGGACAACGGCCGGCTGGTCGTCGAGCTGGCCGAGCAGTCGCACGACTTCAGCGGCCTGGCCCGCCTGCTGCTCGACAACAACTTCCGCATCCGCGAGATCCGCGAGGAGGAAGTCAACCTGGAGACGGCGTTCATGCGCATGACTAAGGGGATGGTACAGTAAGGAAGCCGTGAATCAGATCCTGGCGCGAATCTGGCTTTCCTTCTGGCACCTGCTGCCCGCCAACCCGATCCTGGTGCGGGTGGTCGGCGGCGCGTCCAGGCAGCGAAAGCACCTGATCTACCGGGCGGTGTACCTGCTGGCGATCTGCGCCGTCGTGTTCTTCTCGATCGTCACGATCCAGGGCAGCCGCGGCCTCAACGAACTGGCCAAGGAAGCGTCGCAGACGTTCAAGCTGGCGTCCTACACACAACTCGCGTTGATGTGTTTCCTGGCGCCGATGTTCACAGCCGGCGCCATTACGCAGGAACGCGACGCCCAGACCTACAACATCCTGCTCTCCACGCCGCTGTCCAACGCTCAGATCGTGCTCGGCTCGCTGATAAGCCGGCTCTACTTCGTCTTCTCCCTGCTGCTGGCGGGCCTGCCGATCTTCTGCCTGACGATGGTTTACGGCGGCGTAACGTCTTCGCAGATTTTCGAGAGCTTCGCGCTGGCGGGCTGCACGGCCGCGGTCACCGGATCGGTGGCCATCTTCATCAGCATCGCGGGCGTCGGCACCCGGCGGACGATCTTCTCCTTCTACCTGGTCATCGCCATCTACCTGCTGGCGATCTACCTGCTCGGCAACTGGAGCCCGACCTGGCTGGACGCGGCGCCGGCCAACGTGAACGGCCGCAAGATGTCGGTGCTGTCCGCGCTGCACCCCTTTCTGGCGCTGGAGGTCTCGCTGAACATCGTGCGTGCCCCGGACGTCCCGCTGGTGGCCGGGCGCCCGGCGATCCTGCGCCACGCCCTGGCTTTTCCATCGGCGACCTACGTCGTGTGGACGGCCGCCACCTCGCTGGTGCTGACCGGCATGGCGATGTTCTTCGTTCGCCACGGGGCCAAGACCGGCGAGCCGACGTTCGTGTCGCAGTTTCTCGACCGCTTCCGCCGGCAGGCATCCGGCGAGCGCACCCGCACGCCGCACGTGGTCTGGAAGAACCCGGTCGCCTGGCGGGAGGCGGTGACCAAGTCCGCCCAGGGGGCCGGCGGGCTGATGCGCTGGTCGGTCATCATCGCCGGCGCGGCCGCGTCGGTGGGCCTGTTCCTCTACCACCTGACCGACCCTGCCGGGATGCCGCCGACCATCGTCAAGCAGTGGCTGGGCGGCATCATCATGATCCAGTTCGCCATCGCCATGCTGATCGCCACCAACACCGCGGCCGTGTCGATGACCAAGGAGCGGGAGTCCAAAACGATCGATGTGCTTCTGTGTACGCCGCTGACCAGCACCTACATCGTCTTCGGCAAGCTGCGCGGGCTGGTCAGCTTCGCCGCCCCGCTGGTGGCGGTGCCGGTGGCCAGCCTGCTGCTATTCGGCGTCTACAGCCTGCTGCCGGGCAAGAGCCAGGGGATGATCTGGGTGGAGACCGCCGTGGAACTGGCCGCGGTCATGGTGCTGACGCTGGCGGTGGTGTGCATCTTGAGCCTGAAGGTCTCGCTGACCA
This sequence comes from Phycisphaerales bacterium, assembly GCA_003597935.1. Classification (GTDB taxonomy): domain Bacteria; phylum Planctomycetota; class Phycisphaerae; order UBA1845; family UBA1845; genus SURF-32. The sequence continues at coordinate 7,336 of QZJT01000005.1, forward strand.
GTCGCCAGACGGTGCGGGCGGTGGTGAAGAGCCTGGCGATCGTGATCCTCGGCACCGGATGCCTGACGCTGGTGACGACGACCATCACCCAGCAGGCCGGCCAGGCGGGGACGTTCTTCGCCCCGTTCTCCCCTTTTTCCGGGATCCGCTACCTCCTCTACCCGGACACCCTCTCCACGTCGTTCGCCCGCCAGGCGGCGTCGATGCGCTTCCTGGGCTTTGTCGGCTCAGCGGTGGCCACCGGCGTCTACCTGATCATCGCCTTCAGTATGTACAAGAGCCTGGTGACGAACTTCGATATGACCATGCGGAAGCAGACGGGAACTTGAAAAGGGAGTGAGGGAGTAAGAGAGTGAGGGAAGCGCAGCGCAATCCGAACCGCGAGCGTAAGCGACCGGCTCTGGTGCAGCGCAATCCGAACCGCGAGCGAAAGCGACCGGCTCTGGTGCAGCGCCATCCGAACCGCGACCGTGAGGGAGCGGCTGACGCGGCGCGGGGCCCCCAATCCGAACCGCGACCGTAAGGGAGCGACCCCGGTGAGAATATGCACCCCTCTTCCCTTATTCCCTCACTTCTCACTCCCTTATTCCCTTATTCCCTCACTCCCTTCTGCGGAGGATTGCTGAATGATCGACACTCGAAAGTCCGTACTCATCTGCCTTGGCGTCAGCTTTCTGCTTCTTTCGGGCTGCCTGCCCAACAGCTTTCTCATTACCCCCGTGTCTACTGACCGGGGGCTGGAGGAGAAGGTCCTGCAGCGCGACTCCTGGCTGGCGTTCGACAAGATCGCCGTCGTGGACATCGACGGGCTGATCGTGTCCGGCCGGGCGCCGACGCTGTTCGGAGAGGGCGACAACCCCGTCAGCCGCCTGCTGGAGCAGCTCGACAAGGCGCGCAAGGACGATCGAGTCAAGGCGGTGCTCGTGCGGATCAACTCACCCGGGGGGGCGGTGACCGCCAGCGGGCTGATGTACGATGAGATCCGGTATTTCCGCGACAAGAGCGGCAAGCCGGTGGTGGCGGTGATGATGGACGTGGCCGCCAGCGGCGGATACTACGTCGCCTGCGCCTGCGACGAGATCGTCGCCCAGCCGACGACCGTGACTGGCAGCATCGGCGTCATCATGCAGACGTTCGACGCCTCGGGCACGTTGCAGAAGATCGGGCTGGCGTCGGACGCCATCACCTCCGGCCCGCACAAGGACAGCGGCTCGCCGCTGAGGCAGATGCGTCCGCAGGAACGGGAGCTGTTCCAGCAGATCGTCGACGATATGTACGAGAAGTTCGTCGCGGTGGTGGTGAAGGGCCGCCCGCGCCTCGACGAAGCGCGGGTGCGCAGCCTCGCCGACGGGCGCGTCTACACCGCCGGGCAGGCGCTGGAGTGCGGCCTGATCGACCGCATCGCCACCCTGCGGGAGACGGTCGATGTGCTGAAGCAGCGCGTCGGAGCCGACAAAGTCCAACTCGTAACCTACCGCAAGCGCTATGAGCACGCCCCGAACTTCTACGCCGGTCCGGTCCCGGCAGCGCCGGGCGCACCGGGCAGCGCCCAGTTCCACTTGACCGTCCCGTTCCCCCCGGCTGCGGGCACGCCGCAGTTCCTCTACCTGTGGGCGCCCGGCCTGTAGAACGTCGCTGCGAGGAAGACTCCGCGCGGGCTGAAGCCGCGCGGCTCGCTCACAAGAGCCGCCGATTCCGTCACGCGCCCGAACGCCGGCCTACCGCTCTTTTTTCTTGTAGACCGGCGTGGCGATCGGGTAGACTGGCCCGCACGCGAATCCCGCACGACTGGCAGCGGTTGCCGCGTGCGGGACGGCCGGCTCCAGGACAGGAGGAAAGTGATGCGGACATTACTCGTGGCAGCAGGCGCGGCGGCTCTGGTGATCGCCGCCGTAGCCCGGGCCGAAACCTACGGCAACACCGAACCCTTCGAGATTCGATCGAACCACTCGCCGAACTTCGTTCTCGGAACGGAGGTGGAGATCCCGGTGGACGGCTTCAAGCTGGAGAGCTTCGGCCTGATGTACGGGCACGAGAACTTCGGCGACCCCTCGGACTCGAATGCCCGCTTCGCGCTGTACACGTCCGGGCAGAACGGCCTGCCGGAACAACTCGTGGCGGCCACCGGAGAGATTCACCTCAGCAACCAGCAAACATACGACAACATCCCCTTCCTGGAGCCAGCCGTCATAGACTCCGGGACCTACTGGATGATGGCCCTGTATCAAAGCCAGGCGAATCCGCGCATGACGCTCCTGGACGGCAATTCCCTGGTAGCCTACTGGTCCAATCCATACGGGAACGGCATTCCGGATCGGCCACCCGGAGTCATCACCTACACAGGCCAGGACTTCAACTACTGGGTCAACGGCACGTCCGAGAGCGGCTGCGGCTATTTGCTCAAGAAGAGCAAGCCCAAGGGAGGCTGTGGGGCCTGCCCGGCCAAGGGCGACGCTTACAGCAGCGGCGCCGAATGCGAAGACGTGGGAGATTGCGACAAGAAGTTCAAGGGGACCATCGCCTGCCCGGACGGCGGCAACGGCACCTGCAAGCTCAAGGGCAAGCGCAACTCCTGTGACTGAGTGATCTTGCGCGATCACGCGCCGCCAGCGAGCCACGGGGTTCAGCCGGATGCGTGACGGAATCGGCGGCTCCTCTGAGCGAGCCGCGTGGCTTCAGCCCGCGCGGAGTCTCCCTCGGAATCGCGGCTACCGACGACGGAGCGTTCGCCCAGCCCAGCGGATCTCATGCCGGTGGTGCCGGGGACATCCGCCGCATCTGTCGCGCACCCGGACGCGAACCGCTGCCGGGCGCGGAGTGCAGCCCGACCCTGGGAGGAGCATACCCGGCCCACCCCGGCCAGGGGTGCATGACGGCGTTTCGCAGTCACCGCCCGCAACCCGTTGCGGGAGCCGGCCTGCGATACGGTCTCAGACCGGCTGCGCTCCAACCGTGCTCCGCGCCTGCTCAGCTTCTCGCCAATCCACCGGCGCCGACCGCTCCTTCACCACGCTTGCGTTGAAGCCGGTATAGAACGGACACTTCCAACCCTGCGACATCTTCACGACGCGCCGCTCAATCGCCGCCTGGTACAGCGCCGTGGCCAGCTCCAGCGACCGCCGCGCCTCCCACGCCGACACCGGCACGTCGCCGCGGTTGCGGACCGATTCGAGGAAGGCACGGACGATCGGGATGTGCTCCCAATGGCCCGGCGGCAGCCAGTCGCGATGGCGGACCTTCGCCGATGTCTTCTGCCAGCGCATGACCAGCTTCGGCGGATCCCTGGGCGCCGGAACCATCCGCAGGGCCTGCCGCCTTAATGCCCCGCGGGCGGCGCTGCCACGGGCCTTGATCTGCCAGTCGAACATGTGGCCGTCCGGGTTGCCGCCCACCCTCATCGCGGCGTGCTGGCCGAGCACCTCGATCCCGAACTTCCGCTCCAGCGCCGCCGAGCAACACTCGATGGTGGCAATCGCGCCGCTTTCGAATCGAACCTGGCCGACCAGAGTGTCCTCCGCCTCGATCGGGTGAACAAAGGTCCCCATCGCGGCCGCGACTTCGACCGGCGTGCCCAGGAACGTAATCAGCGAATCCAACTGGTGAATCGCCTGGTTGATGAGCACCCCCCCCCCATCCTGCCCCCACGTGCCGCGGCCGGGGGCGTGCGTGTAGTAGTCGGATGTCTTGCGGATGGCCACCGACAGCGACGCCTTGAACACGCGGCCGAGGCTGCCCGCCTCGATCATCCGGCGGATGCGCTGATGGGCGGCGTCGAGCCGCATCTGGAAGACGAACGAGACGCGCACGTCAGGCCGCTCGTCACAGGCGCGGATGATCGCGTCGGCGTCGGCCAGCGTAGTCGCCATGGGCTTTTCGCACAGCACGTGTTTGCCCGCCCGGATGGCGTCGATGACGATCCGGGCGTGAACGTGGGGCGGGGTGCAGACGCTGACGCACTGAACGTCGTCGCGGCGCAGCAGCTCCTGATAGTCGGACAGCGCGTGCCCGAAGCCGTAGCGGTCCTTCGCCTCGGCCGCCCGGCGGGCGTCGATGTCCGCCACCGCCACCAGCCGTGCCAGCCCCGGCAGCGCCTGATACGCCACCGCGTGCCGCTTGATGATCTGCCCGGCGCCGATCACGCCGATGCCGAAGGGGGCGCCAGCAGCGATCGAGGCGGGCGCCGTCAGCTTGGCGCTCATCGGATCGGATGCCGTCATCGAACCAGTCGCGGACATGTCAGACTCCCCACCCAAGGCCGTCGGATGGCACAACCGCCCATGCCCGGCAGAGCATACCGTAACCGCTCGTCATGTCGAGCGGGTCGAAGGTGCAAGCGGACGCGACACCGTGGGCTGGCCGGTGCTCCGTCGTTTCAAGAACGGCCGGACCGACGCCAGAAACCCCCGACCCGCCCGCCGCTCGATGCGCATCGGCCACGCACCACGAGGCAGCAACCTGCGTCGCCACACTGCGGGTCAGACGGTATAATTGGTAGCGGAGGACGAGCCTGCAATGACCACACGATTCAAGGCCGTTGTTGAGAACGGACTGTTGCGACCCACCGAGCCGGTTTCCCTGCGCGATGGCGCGACGGTCGAACTGGTCCTGGTCCAGCAGGACGACGGGTCGCCAGCGCCCACAGAAGCGGCCAGGATCCTGGCCGAAATCGCCGCGACGCCGCTGGAGGCAGGTGGACGGGAGTTTTGGGGCCGCGATCACGATCAGATTCTGTACGGAGAACCGCGTTGATCTTCGTTGATTCCGGCGCCTGGTTCGCCAGCCTCATCCCAGTGGATCCGGATCACGCGGCAGCTTCCGCTGGGCTCGCCCGGAACCGACAGCCGCTGATCACAACAGACTACGTTGTGGACGAGACTCTGACGCTTCTGCGCGTGCGTGGCCAGAAGTCGCGGGCAGCGTCGTTCGGGTCCAAAGTCCTGGCGGGGGCGCTCGCACACCTCCATTTCGTGACTCCCGACGAGTTTCAGGAAGCATGGGAGGTCTTTCTTCGGTACGACGACAAGAACTGGAGCTTTACCGACTGCACCAGCAAGCGGATCATCGAGAAACTCGACATTGCTCTGGCATTCAGCTTCGACCATCACTTTCGTCAGTTTGGGAACGTCATCATCGTTCCCTGATCCACAGTCCCCGGCCTCGCGTGGCGAGGCTCGCTAGCCCGTCGCGTCATCGCCCTCGCCGCCCTACAATACCCCCCATGAGCACGCTGCGCGTCGAGACGTTCCGGTTGGGGGTCCGCAACCTGCTGCTGCACAAGCTGCGCTCGCTGCTGACGGTGCTGGGCATCATCTTCGGGGTGGCGGCCGTCATCTGCATGCTCTCCATCAGCGAGGGGGCGTCGGCGGATGAGCTTCGCCTGCTGGCCCTGATGGGCACGCAGAACATCATTGTCAACGCGGTCCGCCCGCAGCAGGCCACCCAGGCGTCCGAGGGCAACACCAACCTGCTCGAGTACGGCATCACCTTCGACGATCTGGACCTGATCGCCTCGACCATTCCCCACGTCCAGCGGATCGTCCCGCTCAAGAAGGTGTCGGAATCGGTGCGCCGCATGGACCGCCGCATGACCACCTCGGTGCTGGGGACGCAGCCGGAGTTCTTCGACACGGTGCACATCGACGTCTCCTCCGGCCGCCGCCTGACCGCGGTCGACGTCGCGGAACGCAAGAACGTCTGCGTCATCGGCGACGAGGTGCGGCGGGAGCTGTTCAGCTTCAGCGATCCGATCGGGGAGTCGATCCTGGTCGAGTACTATCCCACCGCCGTTCCGTTCACTGTGGTCGGCGTGTTGCAGCGGATCCAGACGGCCGGCACGCCGGAGCGCGGCGTCGAGGAGCGCGACCTGAACCGCGAAATCCTGATCCCCCTGTCTACCGCCCGTTCCCAGTTCGGCGACCTGCTGGTGCGGCGGTCCGCCGGCTCGCGCGAGATGACCCGCATCCAGGTGACCAACGTGTACGTCACCGCCGATTCGCTGGAGACCGTGCTGCCGGTCTCCGACATGGTCAAGCGCGTCTTCGCCCGCAATCACCAGCAGTTGGACTACGACATCAAGGTGCCGCTGGCCCGGCTGAAGCTGGCGGAGCAGAAGAAGCGCAACAACCAGTTGCTGCTGGGTTTCATCGCCGGCATCTCCCTGCTGGTCGGCGGGATCGGCATCATGAACATCATGCTCGCCACCGTCACCGAGCGGACGCGCGAGATCGGCATCCGCCGGGCGCTGGGCGCCAAGCGCCGCGACATCACCACCCAGTTCCTGGTGGAGACCGTCGTCCTGTCGACCGGCGGCGGCGTCATCGGCGTGGGCCTGGGGTGGGCGGGGGCGCAGATGGTCAACCGCCTGGCCGACTGGGAGACCATCGTCCAGCCCTGGGCGGTGCTGGTCAGCTTCGGGCTGTCCGTGTTCGTGGGCATCTTCTTCGGGATGTACCCGGCGATGTCGGCGGCGCGACTCGACCCGATCGAGGCGCTACGTTTCGAGTAGCCCGCGTCCGCCCCATCCTCCCCGGTATCCGCCCCATCCGCAGCGAGCCGTGTGTAATAAGTTGTACGGCGTCCGCGAAATTCCGCCCCACGGTGCCCGCGAGGCGTTTGCCTTGTCACATGGGTTGTTGTATACTGAGGTGGAGTGAGCGTTTCCCCGCACTGACTTCTCCCCGACAACCGATTGTGCGCTGCGCTTCGGATGAGCGCGTCGCAGGCTCGAAAGAGGGCCGCCCTGCGGCGGTTGAGTTCGCACCCGCGGATTCTAGAACCCAACGCCGCCGTCAGGCGTACTACAGGGTTGGGGCAGACTTGGTGGGCCACAGGCCCGGTCTGCGTGGAGGACGCAGTCATGTCAGCAGCCGCTGTGATCGAACGACCCGAGGTCGCCCGTGCGGGCGTCCGCGCTCCGCTCCCGCCGACGATCGGCACCCTGCGCCAGCTCTGCGAGTCGGATCGCGCTTTGCTGTCCGTGTTGCTGGAGCAACTGCCGGACTTCGTGCCGCACCCGTCGTTTAACGACCGCAACGCGGAGCGCACGCTGTACGGCGCCCGGGCGGTCTTCGCCGACGGTCCGATGGTCCGGTTCGTCTCGCCCGAGCCGGTCTCGCCGCGCTGTGCCGACCCCTTCCAGGTGGTCGCCATGACCACCGCCGAGGAGCAGTTGGCCTTCCAGCGCTACAACTACGCCCGGATGCGCTGCGCCGACCTGCTCAAAGCGCACGCCGGCCGGCGGCTCACGCTGCATGTCACGCGGCAACTGCTGGCCTGGGGCCGGCGGGCCCTGGACATGCGCAGCTTCATCGTCGAGATGAACATGCCGCTGGTGCTGGCGATGGCCAAGCGCACCCGCCTGACCAGCATCGACGTGAACGAGCTGGTCAGCGAGGGGAACATGGCCCTGCTCCGCAGCGTCGAGAAGTTCGACTGCTCGCGCGGGTTCAAATTCAGCACCTACTCGTGCCGTGCGATTCTGAAGAGTTTCTCACGGGTGGCGATGCGGCTGAGCCGCTATCGGCAGGTGTTCCCGACCGAGTTCGACCCGGCGGTGGAGGCCAGCGACTACGTCGAGCAGCGGCGCGAGGGTGAGCGCATCGACTGCGTCGAGGAGGTCAAACGCATCCTGCTGCGCAACAGCGCCGGCCTCAGTGACGTCGAGCGCACCGTCATTATGGAGCGGTTCTCCATCGGCCGCAGCGACGCGGCCCTGCGCAAGCACAAGACGCTGGAGGAAGTCGGCCGCATCATCGGCGTCACCAAGGAGCGCGTGCGGCAGATCCAGAACAAGGCGCTGGGCAAGATCAAGCTCGCCCTGATGGAGGGGTACCTGGCCGCCTGACGGCTGCCGCCCTTGCCTGGCCGACGACCGAGCACGATCCGCGTCCGCCCGACCGGGCGGACGCTTTTTTGTGCCCCCCGGGAGCGCGCCCGGGCGCCCCGGGCCGCGCGGACCCACTGAGGCAACGCTTTCGGCAACGGCCAGTCCGGCCGCATGCGCCTACCCCCAATCCCAAGCGTACCGGTGCTTGTAGTGGTGGTAGTGCAGCCCGATCACGCGCATCGCGACGATCTGGGTGTAGGCGCGGAGGCCGGCCCCGACGACGTAGAACGCACTGATGCCGCCAGCGCCGGGCCCCTGTATCAGCTTGACGATCGCTGGAAGCCCGGCCGCCAGCGCCGACGCCCCCCAGACCACCGCCACGCAAACGATGTACCCCGGCAGCGTCCTGACGATCGTGATCAGCATCAGGTCGATCCGCACCAGTGCGCCGAACCCGCCGACGGCCACCACGAGCAACAAGATCGGCCAGATGAATAGTCCCCCGGCGAGGATGAGGAAGAACGTCGCCAGCTTTGCACCCTGGAAGACCCCGGCCAGGCCGCCGACGCCGCCGGACTGCACTGCGCCCACAATGTAGTCCCTCACCGACAAACCCGGCCCCGTCTGGGCCGTGGACAGCACGACCAGCACGAAGAACGCCACCGCCGGCGCCAACGCCAGCACCCGCACCGCCAGGTACTTGAAGAACGGGATGACGATCCCCTCGAAAAACCCCTCCAACAGCGTGATGGGCGGCAGATCCTCCTCACCGTTGGCGGCGGTGGCCACCACGTTCAGACTGAACGCCGCGATCCAGCCCTCGATGATGAACACACCGATCACTCCCACACACGGTGCGAAACCCTGCAGGATTTCGAGCGACACCAGCAGCCACAGGATGACGAAGGTCGCCATGTTGGAGGTGTTCGTCGGAAAGAGCAGCGCCCAGCCCACCGCGCGCAGAAAGCGCGTGTGCTTGTCCGCCACCGGCATGACGGTCGTGGTCATGCCCGGGAAGCGATCTTCGTCGCGCTGCTCGAACCGCGCCTCGCCGGGACTGAGCAGGGGTGACCGGGTAGTCGCCTGCTCCGCCGCCCGCGAGGCGGCCGCGGACGCCTCCTCCGCCAGGTCGATTCCGCCGGCCAGCGGGATCGGCCCCGCGTCCGGCTCCGCCGCCACCTGGAACACCTGCCCGCACGCCTTGCAGCGAGCCTTGCGGCCGACGGCGTTCTCATCGACTCGATACGTCGCGCCGCACTGGCATCGGACTTTGGGCATGCCCGCCCCCTTTTGCGAATCCTGTCCGTTCCCGCCGCCGTCGGGCGACTGCGTGACCACGCGCTCGGCACGGCGCCCAAGGCCACGTGCAACGGAAGATACCATACATGGCCCTCGAGTTCCTGCCTGTCCCACCACGGCGCCGGTCGCGAGGTGCGTGACACAATCGGCGGTCCCCCTGGGATCGCCAGGCTCCAGCCCGGCGACTGCGGGAGTGTCGTGCCCCCTCACAAACCGGTATCAGTGTCGGGACTCCGCGCGGGCTGAAGCCCGTGGCTCGGAGTCGTCTCTGGGTGCACTTTGACGGAACAGAAGATGAAAGATATGGACCTGCTGCCCAGACTGAAGGAGTTGTACCTTCCGCCGGCGGAGGATTTCGTCCTGGTGGACGTACCTGACATGCGGTACGTATCGATCGAGGGGCGCGGGGCCGCGGATCGCTCGGCGCTGGACCACGCCGTCAAGTGGCTTTTTGCGGTGATCCACCCCATGAAGCGCATCGCCCGGCAGCGCATGGGCAAGCACTTCGTCGAGCCGCCGCTGGAAGGCCTCTGGTGGGCGGACGACGTGCAGGATTTTATCTGCGGAAACCGGGAGAAGCTGAACTGGCGGATGATGATCGTCTACGAGCCGGACTGGCTGACGGCCCGGATGTTCAAAGACGGCGTCGCTGCGGCGAAGGCCAGGCTGGGCGAGCCGCCCGCCGGCCTGCGGCTCGAGCGTTATCACGAGGGACTCAGCGTGCAGATCATGCACGTCGGCCCCCCCAGCGCGGAAGCGGCGACGATCGCCCGGCTGCACCGGGAATTCCTGCCGGCCCACAACCTCGTTCCCAACGGGCACCACCACGAGATCTACCTGACCGATCCGAACCGCGTGGCGCCGCAGAAGCAGAAGACGGTGCTGCGCCAGCCGGTGCGGGCATCGTGTCAGGCCCGGATCGGAAGCTCTCGCTTCGTCGAAGTGAATGGTCTGCCCCGGCCTCATCCGTCGCCCTCCCGGGCTGATCCGGGGAAACCTCTGATCCGCCGGTAGACCGTCCCGAGCGGCCCGTAGATGCCCCCGGCCCGCCCGTGCCCGTCCCCCGCTCATGCACGCCGCTCCCCGGCCGGCTCGGACAATCCGCCGCATCCGTCGGTGCAGCCCACGCTCGGGTCGTGGACCGTTGACGAGCCGCAGCGACCGACCTTCTATAGGCCAGGAGGTGGAGTTCGTGCTGGAGCGGCTCGCGCAGGGCGCGCGGCCGGAGTACCTGGTGTGCAGCCATCCGCCGCTCACGCTTGTTCACGTGCGGGCCGCGCTGGCGTACGCCCTTCCCGCGGTGCGACAGGTCGATCTGCTCCCAGAACCCCATGAAGTTCCTGGCTGACGCGCACATCAGTGTGGAGATGGTCGCCATCGTGCGCGACTCGGGACACGATTGTCTTGATTCCTCTGCAATCCCGCCGCGCATGCCGGCATCGCGGGTTGTGATGAACCTGGACAACTCACTGGCGCCGCTTTAGACTCCGCCCCGTGCAAGCGTCATGGAAAGGCAGAATCGAAAGCGACCCGCGCATCCTTCGTGGCAAGCCGTGCATTAAGGGGACGCGCATTCCCGTCGCGCTGATCCTGGGCTACCTGGCGGCGGGTAGATCGACCGAGCAGATCATCGCGGAGTTTCCCGACCTCACGGGCGAGGATATCGCCAGCGCGCTGGACTACGCCCGCGACCTGGCAGACTTCGAAGCCGTGATCAGGCCATGAGCTTGCGCTTTCTCAGCGATCAGTGCGTGCCGGCGGAGGTCGTTGGCGTGCTGCGCCAGCGCGGGCACGACGTGGTTGCGCTGCGCCAGGTTCTTCACCCTCGCTCGCCCGACGACCTGGTGATCGCCAAGGCGCAGGAGCTGGGCTGCGTTCTCCTTTTCCTCCTTGCCAGCCCGCCGTGAACCGCTTTACATGACCGCATCCGTCTATATTCGCTGGAATTGCGCGCGGCGCGCCGAGGGCGGAGCCGCGCATGGTTGGCTTATTGGGAGGCCAGGTATTGTGCCGGAGTGCGGACCCGAAGAACGGAAGGCAAGCGGGTGAGATGTTCGTGATCGAGCGAAATGAGATCACATCTATGCGATTGCGCGACCGCGGCATACACCGCGTCGGCGCCGCGCAGGCCATGATCGGCCGCCAGCGCCGAGGCTTGCGCCGCCATTGATGGATCAAGTGCAATCCATCGCACGAATGGGAGGGCAGCCAGCTTCTCTGAATACTCACGCGCCAGCGCCGGATCTTTCCGCGACCGGCTGATTGCCGCGGCAACCGCAACGCGCAGCAACGTTGGAACGATGATCGTGGTGTGAGCGGCGGCGATGCGATCGAGCAAGGCCCGACTGGACGCGCTGTCCGGCTCGGCTGGCGAGTCCGCATTGACCCATACGCTGGCGTCTACGGTCAGCATCGAATCAGCGCCTCATCTCGCTGATCGCCCGGGTGAGGGACTCGCCGTTGGACGTGGCGGCCAGGCGTTCGCCGACACGTCGAAACTCCCGCCATGCACCGGCAGCGTCGGCGCGGCCCGGCTCGCCCGATAGCATCGCCTCGGCGAGTCGCGGAACGAGGTATTGCAGCAGCCGAACCTGATCTTTCGGTTCGAGCGCGTCAACCATCGCTTCAACGTCTTGGAGAGAAACGGCCATGAACAGAGTGTACACTGGAACCAGTAGGCGGGAAAGCCGCTCCGTCCCGGCAACGTGCCCATGGACGCGCGGTCAGGCCATGATCGTTACGTCGGCCGCGCGCGGTTCGCCCACCGTGGACCAGTGAGCGGCGCTGTATCCGTGCCGGTCGAGTTCCGCGGTCCATTCGGGTGACAGGTTCACGCCGACCAGCCGCCGCACCCTCATGTGACGACGAGCGGCTCTTCGCGCTCCTCCATGCGCCAGGCCGCGTGAGCTGGTGCTTCGTCAACGTCCTCGGGTTCGAGGCAGGGATACGCTTGGAGGATACGGTCGCGCCAGTGCCAGGCGCGGGCAAGCCGAGGATGGTACGCATCGGGTACACATCTTGCCGCGCAAAAAAAGAAAGGCCGTCGCAAACCAGGGCGTGTAAGGGCAAAGGTAGGAAGTGCCCCAGCCACGACGGCCTCTCGAGCGCATAGTACACCCGCGGGCCGCGGAAGGGAACCGTTTTCTCAAAGTCTGGAATTGAGGTCATTTCCCCACTTCTCGCGGGGTCCGTTCGTCGGAGGGCATCGGTTCGTGCCTCGGAGCGGTTCGACAGGGGGATCCGCAGCCCGAGACACAAAAAAGAAAAGACCCCGCGGCGGCGCGGGGTCGAATTCGAAGCGTACCTGTGACCGGCGCCGACGAGGGCGGCGTCGGGCCTCAGCGCGACGTCAGCACGGTGCCGCCGGGGCCGTAGCCCAGGAAGTTCTTGAAAACCTGCTGCGGCAGCATCGGGATCGACAGCGTCTTGGCGGAGTCGACCACGGCGTTGTACCGGGCCAATCGCCGCTGCACCGCCTCCTGACGGCTCTGCAACTCCGGCGAGACGTCGCCGGCCAGTCGCGGGCCGGTGGGCGGCACGCCCACCACGACGAAGTCGGTCAGCGCGGTCACGTCCTCCACCACACGCCCCCCCCAGTTCGTGACCAGGGCTTCGATGCGGCTGGGCCCGTCGCCGTCGAGCTGGCCGTCGCAGTCGACGTCGAAGTCGCCCACCACGACGAAGGTCAGGCTGCGGTCACGCTCGTAGATGGGGTTGGCGACGAGATCCCCTTCCAGAATGACCTCGTGCGGCGCGACCCACAGCACCTTGCACTCGGCGGAGGTCTCCGACAGCGACTCGACGCGGATGCTGGCCTTGGCCCGCCCGTCCGCCGGGATGCCGGTCTTGGATGAGTACACGGCGAACCGCATGCCGAGGATGAGGGCGTCGCGGCGGCCCAGGTCGATGTACACGGCGTCATCGCCGGGCACGGCCGTCAGGATGACGCCGTCGCCGTTGCGGGCGGTCGCCAACTGCTGCGGCGAGACCTGCAAGTTGCCCACCTTGTTCTGCAACTCGGTATAGCGGGCCAGCATCTCGCCATAGCGCTGCTCCAAGTCGAGCTTCTTCTGCCGCTCGGCGGTGATGGTGGCGGTGCAGTCGTTGCGCAGCTCCTCGTACTGTTTTTCCAGGTCCGCGATCTTCGCGTCGCGCTCGCGGCGGTACTGGTCACGGCTCTGCTCGATGTCGGCGAGCTTGGCCTGCATGGCCGCCGCCCGCTGATCGAAGTCGGCCTTCTGGGCGGTGTTGGCCGCGATGGCTTCGTCCATCCGCGTGTTGAGGTCGTCGGCCCGCTTCTGTGCCTCGACCCGCAGGTCGTGCTCCTGCTGGAGGAGGCGGAACAGCCCATCGGTTGCGTAGATCATGGAGGCGCCGTCGAACTTGGCCGCCTCTGCGACCAGGGACGGGTCCGCGGTACTCATACGCACGATCTGGTCCTTGATGCGGCTGACGAGATCGTCGCGTTTCTGGCGGACGACGCCGGCGTCCGCGGCCGGGTCGCCGACCGCGATCTCGGCCGTCACCGAGCGGGCCTCCTCCAGCAGGCCGGCGATGGTAGGCCCTCCTCGCTTGGCTTCCTTGGCCAGCGCGATGCTCCGCTGTTCGGCCGCGGTGATGGCCAGTTCCCTGGCCTCGCGGGCTGCCTCCGCCGCGGTACGCAGCTCTTCCTGATCGGTGTAGAGCACCACCAGAAAGACGGTCGCGGTCGCCCACAGCAGACCGAAGACGATCATCCCGATGATATAGCCACTGCCCTGTTGCGTAGCTCTGGCCATGCGTTGCGACCTCCGTCGATTCCTGGCTGACTGCCGAGTTCCGGCTGACTGCGGGTTTTCTGAGTGTCGACTTCCTGGTGACTGTCGAGTTCCTGGTGACTGCAGGGTCCATCGTGCCGGCATCCGCCGTCGGGTAGGCACCGAGTCCTCCAGGCGCTCGATCGCGGCGCCCGGGCGCACCCCTGGCCGGCGGCGCGGAGAGTTATCGTATGGCCGCCGTCGCGCTGTCGCGAGCCGGGATTCTTGCGCCCCGGCCGCGGGCTGTCAAGAATGGCAGGGCGGATTTCCGGCTGCTCAGCAGAGCCCCGCGCGAACGCTGAATGGACTGGATGGACGGTATGGACTGGATGGACGGTATGGACTGGATGGACCGGGGCACGGAGCCGAGCTTGGAAGGACCGCCTGCGGCGGAGGGGGTGTGGGGGCAGGCGGCGCTGGCTGCGCGCCGCGTGGGTGCCGCGGGCTGTGCGCCGCGTGGGCGGCGCGGGC
>QZJT01000154.1 GCA_003597935.1 Phycisphaerales bacterium
GAGGCTGGAAAACGCCTCCCGCTACCGGATGCTGCCTGCCCCGAAGGCGTTTTTCAGTATCACGGCGAGGGCCGACCTGACTTGTGTAGTATGACGAGGGGTTGGAGCCCGGGCTGCCGGGTTTGTGGAAAGAGTGCCGTTTTGCTATGTTGGCGCTATTTCCGGGACGGATCGCGATCAGCTTTGGCCGCGCCCGACGGTGGTCGGCGCAGAGGAGGGATGCGATGAACGTGCGCACAGGTGAGTTTGTCCTCGTCGTGACCTTGGGGGGTGTGGCCGCGGCCGGCTTCGCCCAGCCCCGGATTGCCTGGTCCGACCGGTTCGACGGGCCGGATCGGGGCGAAGACGTGGCGTACCACATGACCGTCGACGGCGCGGGGAACGTGTACGTGCTCGGCACGACCGCCACCCCCGACACGGACGACGACATCATCGTCATCAAGTACGACCGCGGCGGGCGAATCGCCTGGTTCTACCAGTACGACGGTCCCGGCCACGGCGAGGACGTGGCGATTCCCATCTTCCTGGATGAGGAGGGCAACGTGTACGTGGCGGGCTGGTCGTACGGCGGGCCGGAAACCCAGCGGGACATGGTCACGATCAAGATCGGGCCGGACGGCCAGGAGGTGTGGGCGGCCCGTTACAACGGGCCGGCCAACCGCGACGACTATCTGTACGGCGTACACGCGATCGCGCTCGATGAGGACGGACACGTTTATGTCATCGGTAACTCCGTCGGTTCCAGCGGCTATTATGAGGCGGTCACCCTCAAGTACGACGCCGACGGGACGGAGTCGTGGGTCCATCGGCGCGTCGGCCCGCCCAACACGCACGCGTTCGGATGGGCGCTGGCGCTGTCGGATTCGGACGAAGTTTACGTCGCCGGTGACGGACGCAATCCCAATACCAACAGCGCCGACGTGACGCTCGTTCAGTATGACGTCGACGGAAACTTCAACTGGATCAACTATTATGACGGCGCCGGCGGCTCCGACGACGGCCCCTACGACATGGAGATGGGCCCGGCCGGAGACCTGTATGTGGTCGGCATCTCGCGCAACGTCGGCGGCGACATCGACGCGGCCACCTGGAAGGTCGCTCCCGACGGTCAGCTTATCTGGGACGCTTACTTCGACGCCGCCAGCGGCCCCGAATACGCCTTTGATCTGGAAGTCGGCGACGATGGCTCCGTCACCACGGTCGGTTCGTTGAACGACCGCTGGGGCAACCAGGACACCCTCACCCTCCGCTATGATACGAACGGCCAGTTGCTCTGGATGCGCACGTTCGACCACCCCAACTGGTTCGGGAAAGACGAACTGTTCTACGTCCAGCTTGGATCGGACGGCTCGGTCTACGTGATCGGAGAATCCTGGAACGGATGGAACGACGGGATCAATGCCATCGCCATCAAGTATCTTCCCGACGGGACCCAGGACTGGTTGTATGAATACAACAGTCCCGGCAGCGGCGACGACGCTTTCTTCAGCCTGGCCGTCGATGGGTTCGACAACGTCTACACCACCGGCGTCTCGCTGGGCGAAGGGCGCACGGCCGACGTGATCACGTTCAAGCTGGTGCAGAACGACTGCTCCGGGCTGGAGCGCATCAGTTCGGTCCGCTGCAAGGCCAAGGGCGGCAAGGGCAAGGCGACCGTCAAGCTCGACGGCGGCGTGCCCAACGATCCGTTCGAGGTCCAGCTCGACTCCGGACCCCAGGCCGGCGGCAGCCTCAACGGCAAGGGCAAGGCCAAGGTCAAGTTCAAGGACCTGCCGCTCGGACAGGACACCGCCACCGCGACCTGGCCCTGCGGCGCCCGCGACGCCCGCGCGTTCGAGTGTGGCTGAATCGGCGCGCGCGATTCGGCGCCGCCAGCGAGCCGCGGATTCCTGAGCCGCGGGCTTCAGCCCGCGCGGAGCGGCCCCGCCAGCGAGCCGCGGGCTTCAGCCCGCGCGGAGCGTCCGGCTCAGACCTGGCTACGAATTGCGCACCGTGATTCAGAGCCACGCGGCTCGCTCAGAAGAGTCGCCGACTCCGTGACGCACCCCGTCCGCTCATTCAGCGCTGGAAGCGTCTGCGACATCGGCTATGCTGCCCTCGCTGAGCGGATCGGTAGCTCCCCTGGACGGGCGTCGCGTCCAGTCCCCAGTCCCGCATCAATGGCCATGACCGTCGCGGAAACGAGCCATCTGAGTCACCTGAAAGGTCGCTTCATCGTGCTGGACGGCCCGGACGGCTGCGGCAAGTCGACGCAGTTGCGCCTGCTGGCGGATGCGTGTGTGCATGGCGGGTTGGACGTGCAGACCTGTCGGGATCCCGGCGGGACGGCGATCGGAGTGCGCATCCGGGACATCCTGCTGGGCGGCGACCTGCCGACGATGGACGCGCATTGCGAAGTGCTGCTCTTCATGGCCTCGCGGGCGCAACTGTGCAGCGAGGTCGTGCGGCCGGCGCTGGCCCGCGGGGCGACGGTACTGTGCGACCGTTTCGTCTCCGCCACCTGCGCCTACCAGGGCGCCCTGGGCGTGCCGCCCAGGCAGATCATCGAACTGGCGGAGTTTGCGGTTGCCGGAACCTGGCCGGATGCGACCGTCATCCTCGACGTCGACGTGGACCTTGGTCTGGCACGCGTCGATCAACGGCATGCCGAGCGCGCGGGCGTATCATCGGCGGCCGTAGCGACCGCAGCGCGCGAAGCGGAAGCCACCGCACACACGCTTTTCGGCCGCCGCGACGCGATGGAATCGCGCTCTGTCGAATTCCACGGCCAAGTGCGGAAGCAGTTCCTCGACTTGCCTTCGATCTACCCGACGCCGATCATCGCCGTCGACGGGTCCGCTCCGGTCGAGGCCGTCCATCAGCGCATCATCGAGGGATTGGCGTCGTGCCGCTTTCAGACGTAGCACATCAACCTACGGCCCAGGCGATGGTGCGGCAGGCGATCGTACATGACCGGCTGCCGCACGCGTACCTTTTCCACGGTCCCGACGGAGTGGGCAAGCAGCTCTTCGCCCGCAATCTGGCCGCAGCGCTGCTGTGCCCGGGCTCGGCAGCGGGCGCGGCCGCCTCCGATGCCGCCGGCCGCGAGCCTGACGCCTGCGGCCGGTGCGAGGCGTGCAGGCTGTGCCGCGCGGACACGCACCCGGACGTTCACGTCATCCATCGGCGGCTGAACAAGTACCACCCGGACAGCGAAGTGCAGAGACTCAGGCCGATCAAGATCGGCGTCGAAATCATCCGCCACTTTCTCATCAACGCGGCGGGCCGCACGCCCGCCCGCGGGCGGGCCAAGGTCTTCATCGTGCTGGAGGCGGACCGCATCTCCCCCGGCGCTCAGAGCGCCATGCTCAAGACGCTGGAAGAGCCGCCTCCGGCGACGTACATCACCTTGATCGTGACCCGCCCGGACGCACTGCTGGAGACGACGCGATCGCGCTGCCAACTGGTTCCGTTCGTCGCTCTGCCGCTGGACTTCGTCACTGCGCGATTGCGGGCGCTGCGCCCGGACGTCGACGCCTCCGCCGCCGCCTGGTACGCGCGGCAGTCGGGCGGCAGCATCGGCGCCGCCCTCCGCGCCGTCGATCAGAACCTCAAGGCGCTGCACGACGCCCTGTTGGAGCAGTGGTCGTCGCTGGCGGCGCGCCGCGCGCGCCTCCCGTTGGCCGACTGGTCCGACCGGGCCAAGGCGATGAGCGAGTTCCACAAGGCGGACGACCCGGACCTCACGGACACCGAGGCGCAGCGGCAGGCGATGAGGACGATGTTGTGGCTATCGGCGGACGTGCTGGCGGAGGCGGCCAGGGCGGGCGCGGCCGGGTCGAAGCCCGTCGGCGCCGGCGCCATACCGGCCGCGCGGCAGATCGCCGCCGCCATCCCCCCCCCGGTGGCGGCCGACATGATCACGCGCATCGTTCGGGCCGAAGCACAGTTGGACATGAACGCCAACGTGCAGCTCTGCGTCGAAGCACTGCTCCATGATCTGGCGGCGCTGGCGGCGGGCGAACGCGGCGCGCCCACGTCGCTTCGGTTCTGAATCAGCGTGCGCCATCTGACGCCGTTCCGAGGGAGGCGCCGCGCGGGCTGACCTGCCTGCCGGCAGGCAGGAGCCACGCGGCTCGCTCAAAGGAGCCGCCGGGGAAGCGGGATGTCCGCCTGTCCGGGACGCCACGCGGGCCAGCCGCCCGGCCGGCCTCAGCACTCGTCCTCCAGATCGCAGACCGTGACCCTGTGGCTGCCGCGGTTGAGGCCGCTCCACCTGGCCCTGGCCTTGCCCCTCAGGTCGGTGCGCCTGTCTACTTCCCGGCCGCCGTCCACGCGGAAGGTCACCTCGGTGTCCGGGTCGGCCTTTCTCAACCGGGCCGTCACCTTGGCGCCGCCGCGTTTGCACTTGGCGCTGAGGCTGGCCCGCCGGCCGCAGGGCTCGCCCTGGCCGGGGCATTCCACCTTCACGAAGTTCAGATCATCGTAGTAGGCACAGCACGTGTTGTTGGCATACCAGTCGGACGATCCCACCTGCGGCGGGTTTCCGCCGTTCATGGCATCCTTCCAACTCGCATTCGGCGGCATGAGCGGCGTACCGCCGTAATATATCTGGTGGGTATCGGCGGCGAAGTTGATCTCGACTTTGATCTCCACCCACTCGTTGGGGATCAACTTTGCCTGCCGCCCGCGGCCGGCCTCTACGATCCCCGCGGCCGCATTCATGTGTACCTGCACCGCCCAGACGTACGGGCCATGATGATTGTAGACGCTTTGCATGATGAAATAGGTCTCGCCGGACTGAGTGTCCGGAATGTATTGATAAACCGTGTACTCGTAGCAGCCCTCGAAGTTGTGCGGGAAGTAGCGCATGATCAGGTCGGTGTCCACCTGGCCGCCTTCGTTGGCGACCACCTTGATGGACTGCCGCCCGCTACGGCCGCGCTCGTCGACCACGAGCGCGTCGACCGTGGGCACTTCGTCCCAGGTCTCCCAGTTGCTCTGGGCTGCCAGCGGTCCCAAGCGGTAGTCGTCGAAGTTCTCGACGTGCGGCAGGTCCGACTGGGCCAAGGCCACACCCTGTACGATCGCGAACGACAGCCCCGGCAGCAATGCTCTGTTCATGACGTGCTCCTCCCGGGCGCACTGCGGCGGCGCCCGACGACCGGAATGCCCCGCCCACAGTGACGCCGGGCGGGAAAGGAAAGACGCCTTGCGGCGCGGTACGCTCGTGCGGACGTGCCGCGCTGCTTCCAGGAACGCGATGGGCGCGAAGTCGACCGCCTCTGACGAAGTTCTTCCGCCGACATGCGCCGGGTTTGACCAGGCTCTTTCCCGGCGGTCATTCCGTTTCGCCTCCTGGCGGGGTAAGCGTTTATTGTGTCGCAAGACGTGCAGAAAGTCAACCGACGTTGGGTGCGTCATCGCGGGACGACTGCGTGACACACGCGGCGGTTCTTCTGAGCGAGCCGCGTGGCTTTAGCCCGCGCGGAGTCTCCTTCGGAACCGCGTTTACGGTCGACTGCAAGTACCGGACGCCATTCGGTGGATCCCGGGAAGATCCCCGGCGGCGCGACTCGCCGGCCGGACGTTCGCCGTCGTCAGCGACGTGCGTGATCCGGCCGCGCAGAGATCGTCCGCTACGTTCCTCGCGGCACGAGGGAGGCCCAATGAGAAAACTCCACCCAACTACGGGGGGTTGTACCGGTTGAGCGGGCAGCGAGTCGATGTGAATCACCCGGTGACGGCAGGCGGCGGCGGCTGGAGGTGGCACGAGCTTTGGATCGTGCTATCATCCACCGAGTGCAGGGCCGCGGCCCGGAGCGGACGGATGATTCAGAAACTGCGACTGGACGGATATCGGCTGCTCGACGGCTTCGAGGCGGACTTCGGGAGGCTTACGGTGGTGATTGGCGCCAACGCGGCCGGCAAGAGTTCCCTGCTGGAATCGCTGTCGCTCATCTCGAACGGCGTAGATTGGCCCGTTTCGGATGTCGTTGGCGTCCTCGGCGGCATGTGGTCCATTCCAAACGCCGCCCGGGCGTGCGACGAGATCGGCTGGCAACTGACTTTTGAGAAGCCGTCAGATCATGGGCTCTGGTCACGAATCCCGATTCCCGATGACGCGCCCTGCACGTACGAAGCCCGTCTGGGCCGCGATCCGCAGGGGCGCGTGATTCCGCGATACGAGTGTCTCCGATACGCCCGTCCGAGAGCCGGGCACAGCGAGCCCTTCAAGATGCTCGAGGTCGATCGCCATCGGGCGCGGATATTCAGTCCGAAGACGGGCAAGCTCACGCCGTTCGACGAGCCTTCCGAGTCGAGTTCGGATGGGTCCGCCCTGTCGCCCGGCGCGACGCCGATCGCCGAAAGCCAGGCGCAAAAGGCATCCCTCACCCTGGCGCACATGAGGTTCGAAAACGAGTTTCCTGTTCCCACCTGGATCCGCGCCTATTTCGCCAGCTTTTCGTACTATCCGGGCTTCGACGTCAGCCGCGGCTCCCCCGTTCGCAACAAGCCAGCGGAGTTTCGCACCCATATCGTGCTCAGCGCGAGCGGCGACAACCTCGGGACGGTCCTGCACGAACTTCTGACGCGTCATGAGTACCGCGACAGGGCGGCTGAGCTGACCGACTTTCTGAAAGCCGCGTATCCGCAAATCGAACACCTCTCGGCCGAGACGGCGTTCGGGGGCGAACCCAGGGTGCTGGTACGGGTACGAGAGCGTGGGCTGCAGCGGCCGACCGAGCTTTGGGAGATGTCCGACGGCATGCTTCACTTTCTGCTGCTGGCCGTCGCACTTCTGAGCCCGACCGCGACGGGATTGATCACGGTCGACGAACCGGAGGCGGGCCTTCACCCCAAGCTTCTGCCGATCGTCGCCGACATGATCCGGTCGGCTTCGTCGCGGACCCAGGTTCTGGTGACGACCCACAGTCCCAGTCTGCTCGACGCATTCGAGCTTGACAATGTCGCCGTTATGTCGCGCGAGGGAGCAGCCGTGTCCTGGCATCGCCCCGGCAGTCGAGAAACACTGCGGAGGATGCTCGATTCCCAACTTGGCGGGACGCTGGGCGAACTTCACGCCTCGGGGGAGTTGGAGGCCATGGCGTGAAGGCCTGGGTCTTCGTCGAGGGTCTTTCGGATCAGCTCGGCCTCGAGGCATTTTGGAAACCCTGGCGTGAACGACTCCGGACGAAGGGACAAGGAATCAAGATCATCCCGCTGAAAAACAAGGCCAACTTCCTGAAGAAGTTCGGGCAGCACGCGGCGGAAAAACTCGCTGCCAGTGGGGATGATCTGGTCATTGGAATGCCCGATCTCCATCCAATCGTCTCCTACGCCGCCACGGCCTGGGCGCACTCGGACGCTGCGACATTGAAGAACGTGCAGGCGAAAGCAGTTCGAGCCGCACTGACCACGACGCAGGGGTTTCATCCAAAGCGAGCCGATGCAGCCATGGCTCGTCTGTATCCGTCGCTGTTCAAGTATGATTTCGAGATGCTGCTGCTGGCTGCCGAAGACGCCCTGCGGAAGACATTGGGCACGAGCGAGCGCCTGGGAGACTGGCGCGTACCCGTCGAGGACCAGAATCTCGACCGCCCGCCCAAACGGGTCATTGAAGAGATCTTTCGCACCAAGTCTACCACGAGGAGCACTTATCGCGACACTCGAGACGCGCCGGCGGTGCTGGGACGTGTTGTGGATATGCCGGCGATGCTGCGCTCACCAGACGGGCGGCCGACCTGCCCGGAGTTCATCGACATGCTGCGGTGGCTTGGCGCGCGGTTGGGAGAGCCGTGCTGCGAACTTCCAGGATAGCGCCCGGATCGGCTGTAGTTGTGCAAGGGTCCGGACGCTTTGGCGCGCGGCGCCGTCGGACGCCCGCTTGAAACGCCGTTGGTACGTCAACCGCGGTAGGATACGCAGGAGCAACGCCCCATGGTTCGATACCTCGTATTGCTGAAGTTCACCGACCAGGGCATCCGCAACGTCGCGGACTCGATCGACCGGGCGACGGCGTTTCGCAAGGCCGCCCGAGACAAAGGCGCGGAGGTGGAGGCGCACTTCTGGACGCTGGGCGCCTACGACGGCGTGTTCATCCTGCGCGCGCCGGATGAGGCCACCGCCGCCGGGCTGGTGCTGGGCCTGGGGCACACGGCCAGCGTGTCCACCAATATGCTGCGGGCATTCGACGAGGCGGAGTTCGAAGAAGTGCTGGGGCACGCGACCTGACCTTGCGGGCGGGCGGCGAGAGCGCAAGCGCGCACTGCGCGTGTCAGTACACCAGTTCCCCCCCGCCTTCGCCGGCGCAGTCTTCCCACGAGCGGCGCACCAGGCCCAGCCCGTGGACGCACGCCTCGAACTCCTCGCTCAGCGACTGCAGCAGCGACGCCGGCGGTTCGGTGTCGTCGGTGGTGAGGCGCGCCGCGGCGGCGTAGGAGTGCTTGCCCTGTTCGACGTAGTTGAGCAGCAGGTCCCCGACGCGGATCCGGGGGCGGCGCAGCGATTCGGGATAGAGGCCGGACCAGAAGAGCGAATAATCGCCGATGCGGCGATACATCAGACAGTCGCGTTCTTCCGCGGATTCAGGACGTTCCCCGCAGACCATGGCCAGCATGGCCGCCACCTGCTCGGGGCGCTTGCCGTGCGCCCGACGGATGACGTTGAGCGTGTCGATGTGAAGGAACTCGACCATCAGGTCGGCCAGGTAGTCCGTCAGCCGCGGCTCACACAGGCCGATCTGTTCGTGGAACGTGTTCTCCACCACCCCAGCGAACAGGTCTCGCAGCGGATGATCATCGCGGATCGGCAACATCTCCGACGCGCTCCTTCGGACTCCTTCAACCGGGCGGTTTCCCCGCGCCGCGCACGACCAGCGGCGCGGCCTGCCCCGCAGGGACCTCGCGTTGACCCAGACTCGATCAATAATAGGATTCGACCTGCGCAAAGACAACCGCCCGCAGGGCTCCGCGCAGCCAACGTCCCGTAACGACCGCTGCTCGGCCGCCGTGAACTCAGCCGTTGTCCGATTCGGGCGCCGGCTTCGGCGCCGGCGTTTCGCCATCGGCGGGTTTGTCGCCCTTGTCCTTCTTGCCTTTGCCGCGCCGGGATCGGGCGTCCGCGTCGTCCTTCTTCCTGGACGCTTCCGCCTTCGCCGCTTCTGCCTGGGCGTCGGCCGGCAGGGCCGTGGGTCGAGCGCCGCTGCACACGCCCTCGTGATCCGGGTGTCGCTGACAATAGCGCGCCAGTTGTTCCGAGGTCAGCAGCTTGACCAGCCGCAGTTTCAACTCGTTGGTCATGCCGACCGCGACCGGTTTCTGCAACTCACGGCGCTGAGCCTGCGCCTCCTTGTATTTCTCCCAGTCCACCGGCAGCCGTCCGGCCTCGACCTCTTTCGCCCTCAGCTCGGTCAGCTCCTTTTTCTTGCTCTCCAGGTAGGCCTGGGCTTTCTGCTTCATCTCCTCCAGGATCGAGAGGGCGGCCTGCTTCTGCGGCGGATCCAGTTCGTTCTCCTCGATGAACAGGTCCACCAGGGCGGCGAACAACCGCTCGTCCAGCGAGACGACCGATCCGGCCGGCACGGGCAGCCCGGCTGGCGGTTTCGGCGGGCGGGGCGGCTGGGCCTTCTTCGACACCGTCGGCAGGATTCCGTGCTGGCTGGGATGGCCCGCCTTCCATTCAGCGACGTTTTCCTCGATTACCTCGAACTGACGCCGCATCTCCTCCATGTCCCAGTCGTGGACCGCCTTTTGGGCGTCGGTGAGGCAGTCTCGCCACTCCTCGTTGCCCTCAATAATCGCCTTGAACGCCATTCCCAGCAGCGGCTGTGCGGCCGCCCCGATGCGCTTGGCCGCATCCGCCGGCGGCACCTCGCCGCCCAACTGGTATCGCATCAGCTCGCGCAGCACCGGCCAGACCTTCTCCCGGTGTTCCCGCAGAAAGGCGTGAACGTCGCGGCGCATGATCTCGTCGGTCAGACGTATCTGCTCGTCGTTGAGGTTGTAGCGCACGCCGATGTTGCGCACCGCCTGGGTGATGATCTGGTCGACGTGGAGGAACTCGTCGCTCGAGCCGGCCTCCTGCTGCGCCCCGGCCGGTTCCTGCGCCGCGACCGAACCGATCGAGCAACACAGGCCCAGCGCCCATCCGACAACCCCAGAAAAACGTAGGTGCATATCAAGCATTCCTCGAACCAGAATTCCCATCGCCACCGCGGCGCGGCGGATTCGGCCGGGCCGAAGCGCCGCATTATACCGGCTCTCCAACTGTCCGGTTGCGAACCGGAATCGTGACCCCGATAAAAGCAGGAATGGAAAAATTATGCCTGCGATGAAACCGGCGCGACCTTGGCCGGGCGGATCCGCAGCAGGCGGGCGATGCGATAGAGCCACAGGCGGGAACGCAAATGCCGCAGCGTCTCCGACTTGGGTTCGACCTGGAGGGCGCGGTCCAGGATCATCCGCGCCTGACGCCAGCGGCGCAGGTGCATGTTGATCACGGCGGCGTCCTGAAGGGCGCCGATGTGCTTCGGGTCCAGGCGGATCGTCTCCACGCAGCGGCGCAGGGCCGGCTCGAAGCGCCCCAGCCGGATGTTGCAGATAGCGATCCGATAGTGGATCTGGGCGGTGGCGGGCTGGATCGAGGCGGCACGGAGGAACGACTCCAGCGCCTGGGGATACCGCTCCAGGTGGAGGAGCGCGTCACCCAGCGCCACGTGTGCCCGCGCTTCGCCCGGCGTCTGTTCGACCGCGACCTCCAGGAGTTTCCGGGCTTCGTCGAATCGCCCGAGGTGCAGCGCGGCCTCCCCCCGCAACAGCTCCAGCGCCGGAGGGCTTTCCCCCAGCACCGCGGCCGTCTCGAAGCACTGCAGCGCCTTTTCGTACTGCCGGTTCTGAACGCAAATCTGCCCCAGCATGAAAAACGCGCCGCCGTGCTCCGGATCCAGTTCGATGATCTGCTGCAGTTTGTTGCGGGCGGAAGCGGGTTGACCGGCCGCCACTGCCAGCTCCGCCATCTCGAACAGCAGGTCCGTGTCGCCGGCGTTGCAGCGCAGCTCGGCCAGGTAGAACTCGCGGGCTAAGTCGAATTCCCGCTGCTGGCGATAGGCACGGCCGATGCGGGCGCTGACGCCGGCGTACTCGGGGTCGAGTTCCAGCACGCGCTTCCAGCAGGCGATCGCCCGGGCCGTCATCCCGCGGGCGGCCAGCGACGCCCCCACGTGGAAGAAGCAGTGGGGACAATCCTCGTCGATCTGCTGGGCGAGGTAGAACATCTCCTCCGCCAGATCGTGCAGGCCCAGTTCCGCGTAGGCGGCGATCCGGTGGCAGTAGACCCGTTCGTCGTTGGGGTGCTCGGCGGCCAGGGCGGTGTACACCTCGACGGCGCGGGCGTAGCGCCCCAGCGCCATCAGCGCTCCGCCCATGGCGAAGCGGATGTCCGAGTCGTCCGGGTCGATTTCGAGGGCTTTTTCGTAGGCCCTCAGTGAGTCGGCAGGTCGGCCCAGTTGCTCCAACAGGAAGGCGTGGTGGGCGTGCCAGGCGGCGTTGTGCGGGTTGATTTCGAGGGCTGCCTCCAGCTCCACCAGGGCGTCGGCCCAGCGCTGGGCCTCCGCGAGCTGCTGGGCACGCTCGACGCGCAATTCGGCCTCGAACCAGTCGTTCATCGCCCACGTCCTCGCGCGCGGCACACGACGCCGCAAGCGCGATTGTACCCCTTTTATCGGCAGCCGGCAAGAACCGGTCTACCGTCGCCGCGCTGCCGGGGGCGTGACGGAAAAGGTGGCTCTTCTGAGCGAGCCGCGTGACTCCAGCCCGCGCGGAGTCGCCCGGTGATTGCGGACTCAAGTCCCGGACGCTTTTCTCCCCTGCCGCCAGCCTGCAGCCAGGCGGTCCCAGGGGCGCCTGCCGATTGCGTGACGCACCCGCCGCGTCCCCCCGCCGCGAATGCCGCTCGCCCGTCGTCATCGCCTTTCTGGGGCGTCGGCGCAAACCGGGCGGGGCCGCCGTGAAGCCGCCCCGCCCGGCCGTGGGATCGACGTTGACGACTGTCCATCGGGCCGACCGGCTCGCGCCGCGGGACCGGTCCGGCGCCTGCGGATCAGCCGCAACTCGAACGCTTGCCCTTGATCTTCTTGCAGATGCCCGGCCCGCCACCCGGGCAACTGATCGTGGTCGAGAACTTTTTGGCGCAGTCCTTCTTCGTCTCGCAGGCTTCGCCGGAGGAAATGGTATCGCCCTTGACGGGACAGGTCTCGCAGCCGCCCTTGGACTTGGAGTCTTTCTTGAGCGTGTACTGGCAGCCGGCGCTGCCAGCGAACAGCACGTTGTCGAACCCGATCGCGTCGCCGGCGCCGCCGGTGATGTTCACCCGGATCGAGCGGATGTCGGAATCGGTGCTGACGACCCCCATGAAATAGAGCTTGTTGCGCTGGAAGTTGAACCCGGCCGCGCGGAACGTGCCGAGCAGGTTCCCGGTCCCTTCCGGCCCGTCGAACGCCTGGAGGGTGATGGGGTGGACGCCGTTGGGATTGAACATGTCGACCAGGAACACGCCCCCCCCGAGAGACGCCTCATCGAACGAGATGGTCAGCGACCCGGGCGAGGCCGGCCCCGCCACGAAGTTGGACGGCTGGTGTACGCCCTCGCCGTCCGACAGCGGAGGCGATGAGATGTTGCCCTGGCCGGGCCCTGCCCCGTTCTGCACGGACGTAACCGAGCCGCCTCCGGTCAGCCGGACTCCTTCGCCGGCATAGTGGTCCGGGACGATCGCGCCCAGCGGGTGCGACTCGAAGTCCACCGCCTCGTTCACTTCGCCGCCGAGGTCCGCGACCTTGTTGCGGAAATCGACCGAGTTCCCCGTCGGGTTGTCCACGAACCCGATGACCTCGCCGTAGGCCGCCGCCGATGCGGCAGCGAACAACACGATTGCGGTTTTCCAACCCTGTCTCATTTCTGGTCCTCCCTTTGGACGTGAAACAACGGCCCACTTACGCGCTGGACCGTAGTGAATTACCAACGCCGACAGACCTGGCCGAGCGGTCGTCAGTGTACCGGATTTCGCCCGCGGGATTCAAGGCCGTAGCCGTGCGGGCCTCTTGCCTGCCCGTCGCCCAATCCAACATGCGTCGTAGCAGGCGGAAATTGCGCGTCTGTCTTGATTGACAACTGGTGCGCCGGCCTTACAGTTATCGACGGACGCCCGCTAAGTGGGCGGGCGCGGCAGCACTTCGCAGGGTCGGGAGACGACATCATGTTCAAGGCGACGGTTTCAGGAACGCTCAGCTTCTGCCTGTTCACGGCCGTCGAATCCGCCGCGGAGACGATCCGCGTCCCCGGCGACCAGCCGACCATCCAGGCCGGCATCGACGCGGCCGGGGACGGCGACCTCGTGCTCGTGTCGCCGGGCGTGTACAAGGAGACGATCCGATTCAACGGCAAGGCGATCACCCTCCGCGGCCGCGCGGGCCGCGACCGCACCACCATCAACGCGAGCGGGCTGTCGGGGCCGGCCGTCATGTGCAGGGACGGCGAGGGGCCGGATACGGTGTTCGATGGGTTCACCGTCACGGGCGGCACGGGGTTTCGCTCTCAGACTGGATCGGAGTGCGGCGGGATGTACAACGCAGGGAGCAGCCCGACGGTCATCGATTGCGCCTTTGTGGACAACCGCGTCATCGAGACGGACCGGAGGTGGGCGGTAGGCGGCGCCATGCTCAATTCTGGCGCCGGCCCGATGATCGTTCGTTGTTCATTTGTCGAGAACATCGCCCTGGCTAAGAACAAGTTTTGCCCGGGCGGGGCCGTTTTTAACGAAAACGGGGCGACCCCGACGTTCATAGATTGCCAGTTCATCCGTAATCGAGCCGGCTCAGGCGGCGCGATCGCGAACTACTGGGATGCGTCACCCACGATGATCAATTGTATGTTTGTGGGAAACAGAGCTGCGGGTGGGGCCGTGTGGAACCTCGGTCGCAGCAGTCGAACCACCATTGTCAACGGGTTGTTCCTCGGGAACGAATCGTCGGTGCATGCGGGAGTTTTGTTCAATGAGGACGGTGAAGTGACCATCACAAGTGGCACACTCATTGGCAACCATGGCGGAAGTCACTATGGCAGCGCCATCCTGGAATACGGCGGCACAGTGACCCTGCTCAACTCCATTTTCCGGGCCAACGGCGGCGACCAGGCCATTTATGGACGCAACGTGTCGATTTCCTACAGCAACGTCGAAGGCGGCTGGCCGGGCGAGGGGAACATCGACGCCGATCCGCTGTTCGTGACCGGCCCGCTCGGCGATTTCTACCTCAGCCACGTCGCCGCCGGCCAGGACGAAGACAGCCCCTGCATCAACGCCGGCCTGGGCAGGGTCAGAGATTATGGCCTGAAGAAGTTCACTACCCGGACGGACGAGGTGCGAGACCGCCGCGCCGTGGATATGGGCTACCACTTTCCTCGGCGCTGAAGAGTCGTGCCATATCGGCGTGCGCGATTCGCGGCCGGTGCCCGGCCCGAACGCCCGCGCGGGCTGACCTGCCTGCCGGCAGGCAGGAGCCCGCGGCTCGCTTCCGGCGCATCATCGTGGACGGTCACGTGGTTCAGTCTGACTGCGGCTTGAGGATTCCGATCACGACGCCGTCCGGGTCGGCGACCATGGCCATGGTGCCGACGTGGGGGATCTCGGTGGCGGGCAGGACGACCCGCCCGCCGTGCGAGGCGGCCTTGTGCAGCGCCACGCTGACGTTGTCCACCTGGAAGTAGGTGTGGAAGGCGGCGCTGGGCGCTTCGGGGGGGCGCCTCATCATGCCGCCCGACGGCTCCGCCCCGGCGTTGATGAGGGCGTAACCGGGCATGGACTCGTTGTCGAAGCTCCAGCCGAACACGGCCCCATAGAAAGCCTGGGCCCGCTCGGGATCGTCGGTCATCAACTCGAAGTGGCACAGCGGACTGGGCATCTCCATCTCCGTATCAAATGTCGACAGTAAAGTGCCGCTCAGCGTGCTTCTTCATTCGTTATTCGACATTCGCCATTCGACATACGCGATACATCATTCAAAGAGGGCCGCCCGCCGTAGCTCGTCGACCGTTGACAAAAAAGGTCGTATGTGCGTCACGGCTAATCGGTCGGGCGGGCCTCGTCAGGATTATCGCCCATCCGCCGGGGCAGCATGATCTCGAACGGCTTATTGGCCCAACTGATCGGCGACAGCAGCCGCACGTCGCCCGCACGCCGCAGGGCGCCGGCTTGGGGGCCCGGCCCGGTCCGTCCGGGAACGGCGGCGACGCGATAAAAACCGTCGCCGCCCCACCGCATCACCACCGCCTGCGGGTCGTCGGTGGCGGCGACGCCCATCACTGCGGCCGGATCCACCGACGACGGCAGGACCTGGCCCGGGGGCAGCCGCAGTACGTCGATGCGGGAGAAATCGACCGGCGGGCACGCGTAAGGGGCGGGTTCGGCGACGACGACCAGCGTCAGGCGGCGGCCTTCGGCGGCCAGGCGGCGCGCCTGGGCGTTGACATCGGCCGCCAGTTGCACGCGGGAGTTGCGGTCCGTGGCGTCCGCGCGGAAGTTGGCGTGATACTGAAGAGCGGGCCGGCTCAGGGCGAAGATCAGCACGGCCGCGGCGCCCACGGCGAACACCGGCGTGCGCCGGCGAAGCGAGAGGATCAGGCAGGCCGCGCCGATCATCAGGGCGGCATCCACGAACACGCCGAAGCGCCCGTACTCGGCGGGTTTGCCGGCGCCGAGAAGCACGAACTGCACGACGATCGTCAGCGCCGGAACCGCCAGCGGCAGCACGTCGCGGCGGCGGCGGACGACGGCCGCCGCCAGGGCCAGCGCGCCGACAACGGCCACCGGAAGGGACGACCCCTCGGCGGTCAGTTCCGCCACCCGCATAAGTCCTTCCCCCACGCGGGACACTTCGTACATCGCCAGCGAGTTGCCGAAGTTGCTCTTCAGTACCGCCCGGTTGGTGACGACGTTGATGACGACATAGGGATTGAGCAGCAGATAGATCAGCGCCGCACCGACGACGCCGGCACAGGACTGCGCGACCCATCCGAGGCGAGCCGCGGGGATTGAAGCCGCAGGCTGTGGCGGGGCGGGGAAGTCCGCGCGGGCTGAAGCTCGCGGCTCGCTTGCCGCGGGGGCTGAGGCCCCCGGCTCTGGGGGAACGGCGCTTTCCGCGCGTGCTGAAACGCTCGGCGCGACGCCGGCGGTGCGTCTCATCCACGCCGCCAGCGGGATCAGCACAAAGATGGGAAGCGACGAGAGCACCATCCCCAGCGCCGCGCCGCAGGCGACGCACAGCAGCCACCAGTCGCGCCGTGCGCCCGTCTCCGCCCAGCGCATGGCGAACCAGACCGCCGCCAGCATGAGCACGGCCCCCGGCAGGTGCGGCTTGCCCTCGTGGGACATGCAGATCACGACCGGCAACAGCGCAAAGCCCAGCGACGCGAGCACCCCGGCGGCGTGCCCGCCCAGCCGCGAGGCGATCGCGAAGACGATGCCCACGCCGATCAGCCCCCACGCGGCCGCGTAACCGCGCGACACCAGGTAAAACCGTCCGAACTCGTCCGGGTGGTCGAGGTAGAACGGCACGTCCGAGCGCACGTCGAGCAGGCCCGCAACGTCGCCGGCTTTCAGCAGCGCCCCGATCGGGTACAGAAACGCCCCGCCGTACTGGTAGAGCTTCGGGTCGAAGTCGCCCTCGCCGGGCCGCATGGATCCCAGGGCGCGCATGACGATCATCTCATCCGGCTGGTGGGTATAGAGGCGATAGCGAAGGTAGATCGCCGCGACCGCTTCGGGCGAATCGGTCAGCCGTGCAGCGCCCGCGCCGCTTCCCAACGGGTCGGCGTCCACGTCGGCGCCTCGCTGCGCTGACGTCCAGCCGGCGCCTGCCAGTTCATAGAGCCGCGCGCCGGTCCACGGGGGATCGCCGCCGAAAAGCAGCGGATCCCAGCGGGCGGTGGGCAGACCCCAGGTCAACCCGGAGACGGCCATGATGACGTATATCGCCGACGTGGCGGCGAGCGCCGCCCGGATCGCCGCGCTGATCGGGGCGGGGGCGGCGTTCATGGTCCCTCGCCGCCCAGCGGCATGCCGCCCGGTGACGACCCACTTTCGGGCACCAGTTCGATGCGCACCGGCTCGGCTTCCTGGTCCAGCCGGATGCCCGCCGGCAGGATGAAGGCCGGAGTGCGCGGCTCCAGCGGTCCTGGGCGTTCGTAGTCCGCTTCGTGCAGCGGAATGACGCCATATATGCCGGAGTTGTTGGGATCGAGCCGGTTCAGCGCCTCGTCGGTGCCGGTGACGACAATGGTCTGCGTCAACAGATTGGTCTCCCGCCCGACGAGCTTGGCCCGGAACGGCCGGCCGAACGCCAGAATGGTGGGCGCCAACCGAATGGGAACGGTTGGAATGGTGACCGTGCGCTTCTGGGCGGATTTCAAGGTGGCGAACACCTGCACCGTCTCCACTTTCGAGCGGGCATTCGGCCCGAAGCGGGTCAGCGGCACGGGCAGATCCAGCACGACCGGTTCACCGCGCGGCTTGCCGCGCAGGTCCGGCTCGACGTCGATCTCGATCGTCGGGTTCTGCCCCTCGAAGCGGGCGTAGGCCAGTGCCGTCGTATCCACCGTGATCTGCGACGGCTGCAGCTTCGGCTCGACTTCGTATTCGAGCTGCAACGGGCGCTTGACCGACAGCCCCACCATCCGCGAGACGCGCTGGTCGATGATCACGTTGAGCGCGGGCGGCTCCACGCTGTCCACCGTGAGGTTCTTGAGCGCCTTGCCCTGGCTGCCCAGCAGATCGGCCAGATTGACCAGCGTAGCGTTCGGGTCCGGCGGGCGCTCGTCCACCGGGAGCACCACGTCGATGACGCCAACATCATCGAAGTCCGCCACCAGCCGCCGCGGGCCGGAGACCGTCACCTCGAGCGTGTCGCGGGCGCCGTCCGCGAGGCGCACGATCATCGACGACTCCGCCGACGCGGGAACGAGGCGCGGGCGGACGCGGATCTTGGCGCTAACGGTGAGCAACTGATCGGCGCCGATCCAGATGACCAGCGTCAAGATCGTCGTCGTGGTCAGGAGCTTGATCTGTTCCATCATGGACCTCTTCCGGGGCGGCCGCCGCCGGCTCGGCCGGAGGCGCCGCCAGGTGGGCCGCGTGCGGCTGCGAGAGCATACGAATGAGCACCGCCCGCAGTTCGTCCGGCGTGTAGTCGCGCGTCATGTGGCCGTGGTTGACGATCGAAACGGTCCCGGTCTCCTCACTGACGACGACGACGAGGGCGTCAGCCTCCTCGCTGACGCCCACCGCGGCCCGGTGGCGGCTGCCCAGCGAGCGGTCCACCGCCTGCGATTCCGACAGGGGAAACTGGCACCCGGCCGCGACGATCCGATTGCGCCGGATGATGACGCCCAGGTCGTGCAGCGCCGAGCCGGGCCAGAAGATGGTCTGGAGCAACTCGGACGATATCTTGGCGTCCAGCTCGACACCGGTCTCGACCACCGCGCCGAGTTCCGTACTGCGCTCGATGGCCAGCAATACGCCGATGCGGCGGGCGGAGCACTTGCGGACCGCCGCGATGATCGGGTCGATGACGCCGTGCTCATCCACCGTCCAGCGGCGGAACAGCCGCGTCTCGCCGATGCGGATGAGCATCCGCCGCAACTCCGCCTGGAACGCCACCAGCGAGACCAGGAACACGCCCGCCAGAAAGTAGGGATACAGGAGGATGATGCGGTCCAGCTTGAACTCGCGAGCGACGAGCTGCACCAGCAGAAAGCTGATCGCCAGGATCATCATCACCGCCTGCGCCAGCCGTGCCCCGCGCGTGCCGCGCAGGAACCGCAGGATGGTATAGACCACCACCCCGATCAGCAGCAGTTCGATCAGGACCGTCCACGGGTTATAGTGGCTCAGATTCAGGCGGGAGAAATACCGCAGCAGACGCTGTCCGAAGTCGAAGTCGGCTTGAAGGAGCACATGATCCAACGGCGGGTGTCCCGCGATGATTGGGTTCCGCAAGTCCACGGACAACGGCGATGGAAGTATAGAATAGGGGCAGGCGGGCGGCAAGGATGAACGGCCGGATGAAGTGGTTCAACCGTCGAGGCGCGGTCCCGTGTCAGCCGGTCCCGGCGGTCATGGGCGTCCTGAACGTCACGCCCGATTCGTTCAGCGACGGCGGGGCGTACGCCGGCGTGGATGACGCGGTGCGGACGGCGGAGCGGATGCTCGACGACGGCGCGTCCGTGATCGACGTGGGCGGCGAATCGACCCGGCCCGGTTCAACCGCCGTCGATGCCGCGGTGCAGATCGAGCGAACCGCGCCGGTGATCCGGGAGCTGCGCGCCCGGCGTCCGCGGGCGTTCATTTCGGTCGATACGCGCCTGGCGGCGGTCGCGGCCGCGGCGCTGGACGCGGGGGCCGACATCGTCAACGACGTCTCCGCCCTTCGCGACGATCCCAAGATGGCCGCCCTGGTCGCCGAGCGCAGCGCCGGGCTGGTGCTGATGCACATGCGCGGCACGCCGCGGGACATGCAGGCCGGCGGGGGGCCGGTGTACCACAACGTCGTCCGGGAGGTGCGGGAGTTCCTCATCGAAAGGACCGCCGCGGCGGTGGCGGCCGGCGTCCTGCCCTCCCAGATCGCTCTGGACCCCGGGATCGGCTTCGGCAAGCGGCCCGAGGACAATCTGGCGCTGCTGTCTGAGTTGCGTTGCCTGGTGGCCCTCGGTCAACCCGTCCTGGTGGGTGCGTCGCGAAAGAGCTTCATCGGCCAAGTGCTCGGGATCGACGATCCGGGTCGGCGGCTGGCGGGGTCGCTGGCGTGCGCCGTCCACGCGTTCCTCCACGGGGCGGCCATCCTCCGCGTACACGACGTCCGGGAGACGGTCGAGGCGGTGCGGATGGCGTCAGCCCTGCTCGAGCGGTGATTGCTACACCATTGTGACAGCGGTTTCGCCGTTTCGCCGGTCGTTCCACGACAGCCGCCGCTGAAGACCGGCAAAGTCTGACTGGTACACGCCCGGCCACTTTTCCGATCTAACTGAAAGGAAGCGTCGCCGGTGCTTGACGGCGGTGCGCACCGTTCCTAACTTTCAGTTGCCGGCGGCGCGTCCCCGAATGCCGGCCGCGGTCGCGATGTATCACGGCGATCAGCGGACCGTGCCGTCCGAGTTCCAGACCCTTCCTTGGTGGAGACCAGAGCATGAGCGTTCGCGTGGGAATCAACGGTTTCGGTCGAATCGGGCGCCTGACGTTCCGCGCCATGGCCGAGCGGGGCGCCGACTTCGAGATCGTCGCGATCAACGACCTCAGCGACGCCGCGACGCTGCGCCTGCTGCTCCAGTACGACTCGGTACACGGCCGGTTCAAGGGCAAGGTCGAGGCGAGGGAGAACCAGCTCATCGTCAACGGTCGCCAGATCAAGGTGCTGGCGGAAAAGTCGCCCGCCAAGCTGCCATGGCGCGATCTGGGTGTGCAGGTGGCGCTGGAGTCGACCGGCGTGTTCACCAACCGCGAGAGCGACAAGGGCGGCTACGGCGACCACCTCAAGGCGGGGGCGAAGAAGGTCATTCTGAGCGCCCCCTCCAAGGACCAGCCGGACCTGATGTGCGTCATGGGCGTCAACGATCACCTGCTCAAGCCTGAGCACAAGTGCATCTCCAACGCGAGCTGCACGACGAACTGCCTGGCCCCGATGGTCAAAGTCCTGCACGAGTCCTTCGGCGTGGTCGAGGGGCTGATGACAACCGTCCACGCCTACACCAACGATCAGCGGATCGCCGACCTGGTCCACAAGGACCCGCGCCGCGCCCGCGCGGCCGCGATGAACATCATCCCCACCTCCACCGGCGCCGCCCGCGCGGTGGGCAAGGTGCTGCCGGAGCTGAATGGCAAGCTCAACGGCTTCGCCCTGCGGGTGCCGGTGGCGGACGGGTCGATCGTGGACTTCGTCTGCACGCTGAAGAAGTCGGTAACGGCCGAGCAGATCAACGCGGCGCTCAAGTCGGCGGCCGAGGGCAAGCTGAAGGGCATCCTGGAATACTGCCAGGATCCGATCGTCAGTTCGGACGTGGTCGGGAATTCGCACAGTTCGATCATCGACGCCGGCAGCACCATGACCATGCCCGCCGACGGTGGCCACATGGTGAAGGTCGTCTCCTGGTACGACAATGAGTGGGGCTATTCCTGCCGCACCGCCGACCTCATCAGGAAGGTGGCGACGTTGTAACGCCGCGGCGCCGGCTCGCCGCCGATGGGCGAACCCTGACCCCCAGAGCCCCGGCATTCATGCCTCGTCATACTACACAAGTCAGGTCGGCCCTCGCCGTGATACTGAAAAACGCCTTCGGGGCAGGCAGCATCCGGTAGCGGG
>QZJT01000114.1 GCA_003597935.1 Phycisphaerales bacterium
ACTGGCAACTACGCGATAAATCCGCTATACTACCGGCGCAGTGCCAAGTCCTCGCTGCACCTCGCCCAACTGTCCAAGTTATTGTTGAGCGCGCCCTTAAGGCGCAGGGTCGTTGTTTCGTCACCGCGACTCGGACATCCAGCGTGTTGGGGCCGACTCCTTCACGCCGCCCCCACCGTCTCCCGCTTCGCCCCCGCCTTCTTCTTCAGCCGCTCGTTCCACACCTCGACGATGATCTCCGCGCCTTTGAGGCCGTAGGTCCGCGGGCGGGGCGGAATTGCTTCGGTGTCTACCTCTTCGTAATCGAACGTCACCTCGCCCCCGTCGTACGTCGCCACCGTCGTTTTGAGCCATTCGTCGTTGCGGGCGGCGAACTTGTCGCACCATTGCTCGGCTTCGCGGCGCAGCTCGGCCGGGTCGTCCGACCGGGGCGCCTCGATCTCGAAGTCGGGCTTGTAGTGCGCCCCGCGGCATTCGTCGCGCTGCAAGGCGCCGAGGGCGATCACCCTGGCCAGAAGCAGCATATCGCCCAGGGCCCGGGTGAAGCTGAGGTTCTGGTTGGTCCAGTGGCTTTTGTCCGCCAGGTTCACCCGCTGGTAGCGCTCGGTCAGCTCGTCGATCTTGGCCAGCGTCTGCTGGATGTTCTTGTTGTAGCGCACCACGGTGACGTTGCGGGTCATGGTGTCGCCCAGTTCGTTGTGAAGCTGGTAGGGGTTCTCGTCGCCCTGGCTGTGGATGAGTTCCTCCATGCGGGCGTGGTGCGAATTGACCGCGGCGTCCAGCAGCGAACCCGGCACGTTGTCGGACTTCCCCTTCGACCCCGCCATGTACGACTCGACCGACGGCGCCACGATCAGGCCGGAGAAAATGCAGCTTAAGAGCGAGTTGGCCCCCAGCCGGTTGGCGCCGTGGTACTGATAGTCCGCCTCGCCGATGACGAAAATGCCCGGCACGTTCGACTGGTGGTTGCGCGGCGAGCCGGCCACCAGGCCGCCGGTTTTCTCATTCTTCGCGTAGTCCACCCACAGGCCGCCCATTGTGTAGTGGACGGCCGGGAAGATCTTCATCGGCACGTGCCGCGGGTCGATGCCGACGAACTTCTCGTAGATCTCGAGAATCCCTTCGAGCTTCTTCAGTGTAGCCGGCGGAAGCTCGGTCACGTCGAGGTAGACGCACAAGCGGTCGCGCTCCACGCTGAGGCCGTGGTTGACGCAGACGTCGAAGATCTCGCGGGTGGCGATGTCGCGCGGAACCAGGTTGCCGTAGGTCGGGTAGCGCTCCTCCAGGAAGTAGTAGCGCTCGTTTGCCGGAATCGACCGCGGATCGCGCTCGTCCTGCGGTTTCTTCGGCACCCACACCCGGCCGCCTTCGCCGCGGGCGCTTTCGCTCATCAGGCGAAGCTTGTCGGTGCCGGGGATGGCGGTCGGATGGACCTGTACGAACTCGCCGTTGGCGTACTTGACGCCGGCCATGAACGTCCGCGCGGCCGCGCCGCCGGTGCAGATCATCGACATGGTGCTGCGGCCGAAGATCAGGCCGTTGCCGCCGGTTCCCAGCACCACCGCATCCGCCGGAAACGCCCGGATGTCCATCGCGAACATGTCCTGGGCGATGACGCCGCGGCAGATGCCGTTGTCATCGACGATCGCGCCGAGGTACTCCCAGTATTCGTACTTGCTCACCAGCCCCTGGGCTTCCCAATATCGCACCTGCTCGTCGAGGGCGTAAATAAGCTGCTGGCCGGTGGTGGCCCCGGCGAACGCGGTGCGCTTGTAAAGCGTGCCGCCGAAGCGGCGCTGGTCGCGGAAGCCCTCCGGCGTGCGGTTGAATGGCACACCGATGCGGTCGAGCAGGTCGATGATCCGCGGCCCCCAGTCGCACATCTCCTTGACCGGCGGCTGGTGGGCGAGGAAGTCTCCCCCGTACACGGTGTCATCGAAGTGTTTCCACTCGGTGTCGCCCTGCTGGCGGGTGACCTCGTTGACCGAGTTGATGCCGCCCTGGGCGCAGACGCTGTGCGAGCGCTTCACCGGCACCATGCTGATCAGATCAACGTGGATGCCCTGCTCGGCAAGCTGCATGGAGGCGGCCAGACCGGCCAGCCCCCCTCCGACGACGACGACGTTTGTTTTGGCCATGCTGTTTCTGACAGTTAGGGGCTGCGGCATTCCGCAACCGGGACCTGGCGGGACGGCCCGCCACACGCAAGCCGCGCCCCGCCTTACGGCTCCGCGGGCGTGCGCAGCGCTTTCATCACATCCTCGAACGTCCGCGTGGCGGGATCGACGACGAGCATTTCCGCCGGCTGATTGGCGGATGTCTTCAGGATCAGCCGCTCCAGCCCGTCCACCCCCGCGATCTTCATCACCGACGTCTGATTATCCACGTACAACCCGCACCGCTCATAGCCCCCTTCGGAGCCCTGCATCATCAGCGCCGTGAAGCCCTGCCGGTCATCGACCGACAGCGTGAGCGCCTCGCGATTCTTCCAGTCGATTCCCAGCACGACGCGCCCCATCTCCAGGTAGCCGTAACCCGTCCGCTCGTTGCCGGCTGGGTCATTGATCTGCAAACCGACGCTTGGACTGATCCGCTGCACGAGCTTGCCGGAAATCTGCGGGTCCGGCGTGAAGCCGACCACCATGCGGTCGGCCCCGTCCTCGCCGAGAAAGACCATCGCCGTGGCCGGGTCGCGCCGCTTCCGCTCCGGCGTGGACGGCAGCGGAGCGCCGATCAAGATTCGTGCCCGTCCCGCGGCGTCTTCGACGATCAGGCCCCGGACGCGCAGCACGTCCTCCTGGTCAGGCGCTGGGACGGGCTTCGACTGTGCGGCCGCGCCGAGCGCAAAGACCGCGGCCAGGCTCAGCACCCACGCGCCGAGCATCCACGCGAGCCGCTGCTGAAG
The DNA here is from genome assembly GCA_003597935.1 of Phycisphaerales bacterium. GTDB lineage: Bacteria > Planctomycetota > Phycisphaerae > UBA1845 > UBA1845 > SURF-32. The sequence continues at coordinate 2,906 of QZJT01000114.1, forward strand.
CCGTTCGAGCCGGGCTTCGAGTCGGCTGATGCGGTCGTCCGCCTGATGTTCCTCGTTCACGATGCGGTTCTCCAGGTTCGCCAAGTCACTGGATCGGCGGCGGGTCGGTATCCTTGCCGGTCCCCGAAAACAGCTTGTTGGTCGCCTTCTCGTCGTCGGCGACAACGCGACCGTCCTCGGCTACGACGTACCCGAGTGATTCAAACGTCTCGCTGGAGACGTGGATGTCGCAGAACAGAACGTTGGCCACGTCGCCGTGCCGCGGTTCGACGGCCGATCGGTGTTCGGGCGCCCGGTTGCTGTCGTCGCAATAGTCGGACGTGGCCGTCAGTCGCGGTGGGTCCAGCGCCCAGGCGTGGTCGCCCACGGCGTAGAGGTCGCTCCCACCGTCCTGCCGGTAGCCGGTGCGCTGGCGCTCGGGCTTGCCTGCGGCCGTGCCCATGGCGTCCGCCGCCATCACCGTGAAGGTAGCACCGACGATCGTGGTCACCGCCACCGGAAACCGGATGAAGCCCTTCGCCTCCAGCCCGCCGCGAAAACGCGAGTTGCCGAGGAACTGGTAGTTGTAGCCGTAGGCATAGTTGCGGTTGTTGGTCCGCTCCGGCACCTCCGGACAGAGGAATACCTCGTCGCCGTCGACGAGTTTCACGTTGTCCTGTCGCGGGTCGATGCTGGGTTCCTTGAAGGCGTGGAACCCGGCTTCCGCCCCCATCTGAACGAACCAGCGCGGCCGGTAGTGATAGCCGTTGCCGACCCAGTACTTGTTGCGCTCCGGGTCGGCGAACTTGGCCGGCCGGCCGGGCACGATGTGCCCCTTGTTCTGATCCGCGTAGATCGTCCACCCCACCCCGATCTGCCGAAGGTGGGCGGCGCACTCGACCTTGCGGGCCGTTTGCCGTGCCCGGTTCAGCCCGGGCAGGAGTATCGCCAGCAGCAGCGCGATGATCGCGATCACGACGAGGATCTCCAGCAGGGTGAACCCGGGGCGCCCCGATCGAAGCGCGCCGCCCTCCGCGCGAGGGTCGCCGTCGCGTCTTGCCCGTTCCCGTTGTGTCCGCATCGGCAGATCTCCAGGCCGGAGCAGATTCATCACCCCACGCTATGTTTCGGGCCGACGGCGACCTGCTCGCCACGCCGCTCAGATTCCGTAGACGTCCCGCGTCACGCCGAGCGTCGGACCCATCCCGCACTCATCCCCCGTGCGGCGCCGCCGCCGCGTGTGCCGGGGCGCTTCCCTTCACCGCCGCCTCCGCATCGAACGTCCTGAAGCCGAACAGGGCGGACATTCCAATCAGCCCCAGCACGATGCCGAACGCGGTGCAGGCGTACCCGGCGCCGCGCTGGCTGGCAGGCCGGATCGTGATGCCCCAGGTGATCAGCGACGTCCAGATGCCGTTGGCCAGGTGGAACACCACCGCCGTGATGCCGAGGGCGTAGAACGGCGCGATCCACCAGGCCGATCGGATGGCGTTGGCGGTGGTCACGGCCGCGGCCGTGCTCGCCGGATCGTGCTCGAACCGGAAACTCCCACCGCCCAACGGACCGCCCAGCCAGTGCAACTGATACACGTGATACAGGATGAACACGAACGCCACGCCGCCGCTGAATCGCTGAGCGGTGTAGCGGACGTTGGGGCCATAGGGGTATTGCATGGTGTTCGGCCTGCTGCCCCACAGCCAGATCCACACGCCGACCAGTGCATGGAACGCCAGCGGCAGAAAGATGCCGACGATCTCGATGATCGGCAGGGCCGGGAGGTCGTGAATCCGGCTGACCGCCTTTTGAAACTCGCTGCCGTTCGGCGCCAGCAGAACGGTCGAGTTGGCCAGCAGGTGGAAACAGACGAACACCCCCACCGGAACCAGCCCGGAGAGGGAGTGCAGACGCCTGATGAGGAAGTAGTTCTTATCCGCCCAGCTCTGGGCTTCGACGTTTTCCGCTGCCACGTTTTGCAAGCCTCCGCCGCCGCGGCCGCGTGACCGCCCTCGGCCGCCGGCGGGACGATAGTCGTCGCCGATCGAGCCAGCCTTCCAGCACGCTCCGTGCCACCATCGGCCGTTCCGGGCGCGGCCGGCACGGTCGCCACCTTGGACGCCGCGACGACCGGTGGCGGACGCAGGATTATAAACCTGGGGGGAGAGGTCGCAACCGCAAAAAAAAACGCGGCCGGAGTGACTTGCACCCCGGCCGCGCTGGCGATCATGCGTCGTGCCCCGGCTCCGGCGCCCGCCGCCGGCGCGGCACAAGAGCGTCCGCTTACGGACAGTTCACCCGCTTGTCGAACTGGACGCAGCGCGGACGGGTCATCATCACCGTGTGCTCGCCCGGCGACTCGAAGAAGTTCTTGTACACCGCCTTCTTGCCGGAAATCGTCAGCTCGATCTCGCGGTCGCCGTCGATGTTCACCTGGATCTTCTCGCCGTTGAACTCGTTCGTAAACAGGACGACCTTGCCCTTGATGCCGCCGTTGCTCTTGCACTTGCTCTTGTGCTTCTGGATGTCGTCGCAACCGACGCCGCCGGCGGGGCAGAGTGCGGCGATGGCCGCCTTGAAGGCCGAGTGGTCGATGCGGGTGGCGATGTTGCCGCAGCCGCCCTGGTTGCAGTGCGTGACCACGCCGATGATCTGATTCTGGAATATGTACCCGGAACCCGAGTTCCCACCGGTCACGTCATTGGTGTACGTGTAGAACGTCGCCTGGCGGGAGATGATGTTGCCCGGGCTGTCCTGCTGCGCCTGCGTGCGCTCGCAGATCGAGCTGACGCCGTAGCCCCACACGTCGGTGGCCCCGGACGAGGGCAGAACCTCGGCGATGGGACGCATCACGCCGTACCGCTGGAAGGCCTTCTGCCCCACGTTGTTGGTGCCGGTGGTCATCACCGCCCAGTCGTTGCCCACGCCGCCGTTGGTGGATTGGCGCGAGATGATGGGGAACTGGTCCGACACGCCCGGGTTCTGCGGGCGGCAGCCCGACGAAGGCGGCACGCGGAACTGGGCCACCAGGTTGCCGCTCATGCAGTGGCCGGCGGAGACCATGCAGCTCTCCGTGTTGTACACCGACGCGCTGCAGCCGACCGGCATCAGGCGGCAGGCCCATTCTTCGAAGGAAGGCGTACGGTTGTCGCCGTTGCAGATGCCGCACTCGCCCGCCGCGCTGGGCGGGTGGATGAGGCCGTTCTCGAAAGCGATCTTCTCGATCACGAAGCGGTTCCCGACGGTGTGTGGGGCGGCCCACAACTCGACGATCAGCGTATCGCCGTTGAAGTAAGCGGTGGTATCGCTCCACTCGGCCAGCGCCTGGGCATCCAGCTCCTGCGTTTCGTTGTCAAAAACGGACGTGACGCGGATGAAGCTGCCCTGCGGCGTGACGACGCTGCTGAAGTACAACCGCAACCAGGCGGCGTTCTCTTTCCAGACCACGTCGTCGTACACCACCACGTACTCGTCGCTGGCGTTATCCAGACGTCCGGTGTCCACGTTGACGGGGGCGAACTCACCCCGCGGAAAGTCCAGCGTCATCTGAGCCTGGACCGACGCCGCCAGACAGGCGGCGGCCACCGTCGCGCAAACCTTTGCTACATTTGACATTACGAGCAACCTCTCTATCGTTCTGGATCCTGGACCCCCTTCGGCGCACGGCCCAAGCATCCGCCCCCACGGGCTGGACCGCCGCTGGCGGAGCACACAGAAAGATACACTAGCACTTCGGGGCCGCCAGTTCAAGTGGCGGCGGCACTTCTGCGGAAGAGGCCGTCTGTAACAGGTGCGGCGGCCCTTCTGAGCGAGCCGCGGGCTTTCTGGCCCGCGGCTCGCTTCCGTCGCCGGATCGCGCACGCCGACCCGGATCAACCGCAACTGTCGAGCTTGCCTTTGATCTTCTTGCAGAATCCCTGACCACCGTCCGGGCACGCGACCTGCTTGAGGCTGATCTTCTTTTTGCAGTCCTTCACGTCCTCGCAGGACGTCTCGGACGCGAAGAGGTCGCCCTTGCGCGGGCACGAGCCGCAGCCCTTTTTCGCCTTCGAGTTCTTCTTGAGCTTGTACTGGCAGTTCGTCCCGCCCAAGCGGCTCTTGAGGCTGGCGTCATCGAAGTAGGTGCCGGTGGTGCCCCCGCCGCCGGGTTCGGAACCGTACAGATCCAGCGCCTGAATGCGCGGCTGCCCACCGGGGGCGACGGCGTCGCGCCAGCTCACACCGCCCTCCAGCAGTTGGCCGTCGTAGTAGATGTCGAACTTGTCAGCGTCGATGTCGATCGGGGTCTGGAACTCGACCCAGCGCCCCTTGATCACGTTGCCGATGACGAGGTTCGGCCAGCGCACCACCTGCCCGCTGTCCGCGTTCAGCTCCACCACCACCGACCAGTTGTTGTTGTTGCCGGTGGTCGGATACGTGTTCATCAGAATGACGGACGCTTTGCCCTGGGCGTCGTCGGGGATGAACGTCTGGACGCTGAAGGTCCACTGGCCGCCGTTCTCATCGAACCGCTGGACGGTGTCGTCGCCCCCCGGGCCGCTGGCCCCGATGATCTTGAGCGACTTGTCGCCGCTGTTGGCCTGCTCGTCGGACACTTCGCCGCAGACGTTGGGGTTGCCCTCCCAACCTTCCCAGCCGCCGCCCTGGGGACAGATGTCGCCCAGGTTGTAGCGCTCGAAGTCGTCGCTCCAATCCGCCCACGCCGCCGGCGCCAGCAGCGCGGACGCTGCCAAACACAGAACACACGCGATCTTCCGCATCGCTTTCCTCCTGTCTCGAATTGACTAAAGCGCCCGGCGGTGGCCCGCCACGGGCGCGACCCGATCTTGGATTCCCAGTATACCGACTTCGTGCCGCCGCCTCAAGGCGTTGCAACCGGACCGCCGCGGGTTAGACTCGCCGCCTGCCCGCCCCCGATGCCGGGCGGCGAGGCGAGGACGCCCAAGATGCCGGCGCAGTTTTTCCCCCAACCCCATGAATTCACCGCGCTGGAAGCAGCGGTGAACATCGGGCTGGCGCTGGTTCTCTCCATCGCCAGCGCCTTGCTCTATCGCCGGCTGGCCCACGGCCCGGCGTTCGCGGGCTCGTTCGTCGTCACGCTGATCGTCACGCCCATCGTGGTGGCGATGGTCATCATGGCCATCGGCGGCAACGTGGCGACGTCGCTGGGGTTGGTGGGGGCGCTGTCCATCATCCGCTTCCGCACCGTCATCCGGGACACGCGCGACACGGCGTACCTGTTCCTGATGATCGGGATCGGCCTGTGCTGCGGCTCGGGCGCCCATGCGCTGGCCCTGCTGGGCACGGCCGTGGTCGCACTGGTGCTGATCTGTATCCATCTGGTCGCCGGCCGGTCGCGGCGTTCGGACGAGTTCATCCTCGTCTTCCGCCGGCAGAGCGCGAACGGCTCGCCGCGGCCGGACGCCGTCCTGGACGGCATGGTGGACTGGCACAAGCTCCACGGCGCGGCCGACCTGGGCAATGGCGGGGGCATCGAGTACACTTATCGCATCCGGCTGGCAACCGACGTTACCCCCGAGCACATGCTCGAACGTCTCAAGCACGTCGAAGGCGTCTGTGACACGTCGTTGATCAGCCCGGAAAGCCAGGCGCCGGTATGACCGCGGTGGCGACCGTGGCGGCTGCGACGGTCGCGCAGCAGAACGGCACGGTCGTCCTCGGGCCGCGCCTGTGCTGGCGGCGCGAACTGAAGTTCCCCGTGCCACGGTATGCGCTGCGGCCGCTGATCGCCGACCTGAACGCCCTACTGCGGCCGGATGCTCACGTGCCGGCCGCAGGTTCCTACCTCGTCCGCAGCCTCTATCTCGACTCTCCCGACTTTCACTCCTACGTGGAGAAAAAACTCGGCGCATCGGACCGGGTGAAGCTGCGCATCCGGATCTATCCTCCGCCGCGCGACGCCGCAGTCGAGGACATGGGCGTCATCAAGTTCGAGATCAAGCACCGGCGCGGCGAATACGTGGCCAAGGACGTGGCGCTGGCGGACCTGCGGACGTACGCGGACCTGATGCCGGTGGTGACGCGCTTCTCCCCGATCGGCACGCACTGCGTCAGTCCACCGCTGGCGCGGTTCCTGGCGGTGCAGCGGCGCGACGCGATGCGGCCGGTGCTCAATATCGAGTTCGCCCGGCACGCGTTCGTCTGGCCGGCTCATCGCCAACTCCGGGTCACGGTGGACGAGCGGATCCTCGCCTGGCGGGCGCGGGACGTGCTCTGCGACGGCGGCGGGGCGAAGCGGTCGGTCTTCGCCGAACTGGGCGGGATTCTCGAGCTGAAGATCCGGGACGCGGTGCCCGCCGAGGTTGAGCGGCTGGTGCAGAAGTACCGGCTCTCGGTCCGCTCGCTGAGCAAATACGCCATGGCCGCCCCGAGGGCGGGAATCGGCCTGCTGGCCTGAAGGCGCTACCGGCGCTTATCGAAGCACAGATGGCGGGCATAGGCGGGAGGGATGTTCGCCAGCACCACGCGCCGCCGGAACTGGTGCGCGCGGATCATGTCGTCCAGGCGTGAAGACACGCGCCGCATCCGACGGCGACGATCGCCCAGCCTGATCCAGCGACTCAGGCGGCGCAGCCCGACGTACTCGAAATAGCTGAACACGCCCCCCGGTCTGATGAGGCGCCGGACTGTGCCGATCACCTCGTCGACGTCCTCCGGTGAGAACGCCGTCAGCGGCAGACCGGAGATGACGAAGTCGTAGCGACCCGCGCCGGGAAGATCCTGCACCCGCCCCGGGATCAGCCGCACGCGGCTCTCGTTCCGCGCCCGGTCGAACGAGGCGTCCGACAACACCTCCTCCTCAAGGACCCGCAGGAACGCCGGCGCCAGCTCACAGACGTCGAGCTGATCCGTCGGACGCAGGATGCGGCCCAGGTATCGTGTTACGGCGCCCGTTCCCGCGCCGACTTCGAGAATTGCCGACGGCCGGTCCGCACAGGCGTACGGCTCGCACAGGGCACGCGCCAATGACTGAGAACTCGGCCAGACCGCGCCGACCGAGGAAGGAGAGGTCAGATACTGCCGCAGGAAACGGACGTGCTGACGCATGGGAGTTCATCGCGCGCCGTTGCGGCGCCGTTTGGCCTCGGCGATCCGGCGAACGTCTTCGTCGAACTCGCCGTTCTTCAGCCGCGTGAAGTACCGCTTCGTTTCCCGCATCACCACCGGCGCCAGCAGGATCGTGCCGATGAGGTTCGGCACCAGCATCAGCCCCAACATGCCGTCCGACCAGTCCAGCACCGGCTGCAGGTAGCGCGAAGCGGTGCCGACGACGATCATGCCCACGTAGATGAACTTGAACGGCAGCACCGCCCGCTCCCCGAACAGGTACTCGGTACACGTCTCGCCGTAGAAGCCCCAACTGATGATCGTCGAGAAGGCGAAAAACAAAGCCGCAATGGGGATGAAGTAAGTGCCGAAGGGGACGCCGGGGAACCCGCGGTCGAAGGCAAAGGCCGTCATGTTGACGCCGACGCGGTCCAGGTAGACCGCCGTGGCCGGGCTCAGATGCCGGGCGTCCGACTCGCGCAGCGCCAGACCCTGCGCGTCGGGCGAATACTTGATCTCCACGACGACGTTGCCGTCGACCACGTCCGCCACGTCCAGTTGCCGACCGGTGAACAGGCGTTCATCCTCGGTGGGGATCTTGATCAGCAGCGAGTCGCCTTTCTTCACCTGACCGGCGTCGGTCCACAGGACGTGGACCTCGGCGCTGCCGCCATCGGGGGCCGGAAGATACGACGCGATCGACCCGACCGGCTCGCGCACGTGGGCGTCGGTGATCAGGATGACCAGCGCCGTCATGGTGCAGATGACGATGGTGTCCACGAACGGTCCGGTGGCGGCCACCACGCCCTCGCGGATGGGTTCGTTCGTCTTGGCGGTCGCGTGGGCGATCGGGGCGGAGCCCAGGCCCGCCTCGTTGGAGAAGCACGCCCGCCGCACGCCGTGGATAATGGCGCTCTTGACCGCCACGCCGAGGAACGCCCCCTGACTGGCCGAGAAGCTGAAGGCGTCCTCGAAGATCGCCACGAACATGGCCGGCACCTGGTCGAGATGGGCGACGATGACGACCAGCGATCCCGCGACGTAGAGGATGCACATGCTGGGCACCAGCTTGGACGCCACGTTCCCGATCCGGGTGATGCCGCCGATCATCACCAGGCCCGCCAGGATGCAGATCACGATGCCGATGCCGATCTTGATCATCAGTTGCACGTCGGCGTGAATGCCGCCGGGGACCTGCGAGTGGAAGAGGTTGACGAAGATCTCCGCCACCTGGTTGGCCTGAAACATGTTGCCGGCCCCGACGCTGGCGCACATCCCCAGGACGGCGAACGCCACCGCCAACGTCTTGGCCAGGGCGCGCATGCCCGGCGTGGTACTGTTGCGGCCCAGTCCCAACTCGATGAAGTACATCGGCCCGCCCCGGTATTCGCCGAACGAGTCGCGCTTGCGGAACATGGTCGCCAGCGAGCAGGTCGTGAACTTGGTCGCCATGCCCAGAAAGCCTACGACCCACATCCAGAAGACCGCGCCAGGACCGCCGGCCGCCACCGCCACCGCCACCCCGGCGATGTTGCCCAGGCCGATCGTGGCGGAGAGGGCGGCGCACAGCGCCTGGAAGTGGGAGATGTTGCCCTCGACCTCCGGGTCGTCGTAGTCTCCGCGGATGACCTTGAGGCCGTGCGTGAGGGCCTTCCACTGGATACCGAGCGTCATGATCGTGAAGAGCAGCCCCGCGCCGGTCAGCAGCAGCGCAGTGGGGGTGCTCCAGACAAACCCCGAGAAAGCCGACATCATTTCGCCGAAACTCATGGACTCTCCTTCGGTCGGAACGGGGCTGGCCGGCCTCGCAGGGGCAGGAACTGCCGGTGGCGCGCTTCGGGAACTACTCGGGGCGCGCCCGACGGTGGCGCCCCCCACTCCGGTCGGTCGGCATTGTGCCGTTTACCTCTGCTCTACTCAAGGTTAAACTCTCCGTTTTCACGTCGTCGGCCGCACTGGCCGGCGACGCAGCCCGGGCGATCCTGCCCGGACCGGTGTGCCGGACGGCGGCGCTGAGTCGCGATGAGGAGATCTGTCATGAAATGGCGAGGTGGGATGGCGGGCCGAGTCGTGCCGATGCTCGTCGTGCTGGCGGCGACGTCCGGCTGCCGGGATCGGGTGGAGCCGGTGGGATCCTTCGTCGAAGACTTGGGCGACGAGAGTCGTCCGCTTCCCCCGGTCGCGGTCCGGTCGTACAGCGACGATCTGTCCGGCGCCGCGGAACTGAGGCCGCTCGGCCGTCCCGGCGAAGAGGGAGCAGACGCGGCGGCCGACCCTGCGGCGGCCGTCGCCGCCGCCATCCAGACCCTCGTCGACACGTATAACGAGATCGTGACGGACAAAGCCTGGGACGACCTGCCCGGCTACTTCGTGGACGGGCAGCAGGAAACCGTCACGCAACTGGCCGAACTGCAGAAGCACGTGATCGCCAAGCTGGAGGAGTTGCGTGCGGCGGTCGAGAGTCATGCACCAGACGCGATGGATAAGGTGACTGCGCTGACGGCCGCGGCCGCGGCGTTTCCTCAGATCACGGTCTCCAAGCTCGAGGTGCTCGGCGACGGGAAAGCGGCGGGCAGTTGGGCGCCCGCGGCCGGCGGGCCGGTTCCGCTCGGGCAGAACGAGATCAGGTTCGAGTTGGTCGATTCGGAGTGGTTCATCGACTGGCCGGTGCTGCAATCCGCGGCCGGCCTCATGCCGGCCATCGACGCGGCGCTGGCCGGGTTCGACGCCCTGATCCAGGGAATCAACAGCGGACAACTCGACGCGGCGACCGTCGCCACGCAGATCGAGACCATCATCGCCGCGCTGAGCCAAGCCCCGAACGCCCCGAAGGACGAGGCAGGCGAGGCCCAGCCGGAAGAGCCGCCCGCTGAAGAAGAAGAACAAGGGCCGCCGCCCGGGCCCGGGGGCTGACGCACGGTGGGACAGTCGCGCGTGGGACGAAGCGCCCGAGCGTCGCTGGCCGCGGAACCTCGCCTGTCGGCCGGCGGGCCGGAGCGGTGCGTCTCGCCGGACGCCGTACACGGCAACCCCGCGCCGCAGGCGCCGATCCTCAGCGTGCGTGCGGTCCGTTTCGGCTTCGCCGACGCCCCCGCGTTTCTCGGCCCCGTCTCGCTCAACGTGTACCCCGGCCAGATGTGGATGATCGTCGGGCCGAACGGCGCCGGCAAAAGCACGCTGCTGCGGTTGATGGCGGGCCTGCTGCCGCTTGGCGGCGGCCGCGTCGAACTGGACGGCGCCTCCATCGACCACGTTCCACTGCGGGTCCGGGCTCGCCGGATCGCGTATCTGCCGCAGACCCTGCCCGCCCGCCTCCCACAGCGCGCCCGTGACATCGTCCTGCTGGGCCGCTACCCGCACCGCACCTTCGGCATGTTCGAGTCGGCCCGCGACTACGCGGTCGCCGACGGCGCATTGCAGACCATGGAGGTTGGGGCGCTGGCCGACCGGGCCATGGAGACGCTGTCCGGCGGGGAAGCACAGAGGGTCCACGTCGCCGCCGCCCTGGCGCAGGAGCCGGCCGTGATGCTGCTCGATGAGCCGACGGCGTCGCTTGACCTGCGCCATCAGTTGCAGATCTACCGGCTGCTGGCGCGCCTGACGACCGAGCAGGGTCTGGGCGTAGTCGTGGTCACGCACGACCTGAATGGCGCCGCCCGGTTCGGCTCACAGGTGGCACTGATGAACGCCGGGCGGTTCGTTGCCGTCGGCGCGCCCGCGGACGTCTTGCAGCCGGAGCACCTGGACGCGGTGTACGGCGTTCGCACGCGCGTTGTAACGATCGACGGGGCACCCGGTCGGTGGGTCGTGCCGGTGGAAGACGGCGACGGGCCGCAGCGCTGAAGCACCGTTCGCCATCGGGCGCCGCCAGCAAGCCGCGGGCTTCGCGCCAACAGCAAGCCGCGGGCTTCGCGCCAACAGCGAGCCGCGGGCTTCGCGCCAACAGCGAGCCGCGGGCCTCCGCGCCAACAGCGAGCCGCGGGCTTCGCGCCAACAGCGAGCCGCGGGCTTCGCGCCAACAGCAAGCCGCGGGCTTCGCGCCAACAGCGAGCCGCGGGCTTCGCGCCAACAGCGAGCCGCGGGCTTCAGCCCGCGCGGACGTTTCGCATGGAGAGCGGCTCTGAACCGAGCCTGATCCGTCACTGCGGGTGCAGGAAGCCCAGGTGCAGTTCCGCGTGGCGCAGGTTGAGCGTCACGCGGTCCTCGTCGGACATCGGGCCGAACGCCGGGCTGTGGTGGCGCGGCGGCTCGCGCTTCATTCGGTCGAGCGCGGCTCGAAGCCGCTTCGCCGCCTCGTCGATTGAAACGTCCTCCGTGCCGTAGGTGCCGCCCTCGACCTTCGGGATGCGCACGCCGGCTTGCATGCCGTCGCGCAGCATCGCGGGCAGCTTGCGGCGGATCAGAAACCGGATGAACCACGGCACCCGCATCGGATAGCCGGTGTACGCATACTCGATCCAGGTGGCCAGGTGTCCGAGGACCTGGCCGGCCGTCCAGTTGCCCGTCCGCCGCAGCCGGCCGGCCTTCTCTGCCGCGACGATCCTGTCGACTTCGGCAAGCACCTCGTCGATGGAATTGAACCGCAGCCTGCGCCGCTCCGCTTTCGCCGTGTCGATGCCGGTCATGTTCGATCCATCCTGTTCGCGCCCCGTCCGGCCCGATGAATTGCGCGATTGTAGTCCGCCGACCAGGCGTCGTCATCCGGGCCGGGGCAGGAGTCAACGTCCGGGTGCGGGGCGGAATCGGCGGCTCTTTCGAGCGAGCCGCGTGGCCTCTGAGCGAGCCGCGTGGCTTCTGAGCGAGCCGCGTGGCTTCAGCCCGCGCGGAGTCTCCTTCGCAATTGCGTTTAACGACTGCAGAGCGTTCGCCCAGCCCAGCGCGTCCCATTCGGGTGGTCCGGGAGACATCCGCCGCATCGGTCACGCACGCCTTTGGGGGCGGCAGCGTGGTCGCAGGCTTGACCGGGCGCTGGCGGCGATGTACAGTCCGATAGCTCGACCGCGAGGGGGCAGGTTGGAGCCGCCCGGCGGTTTGGCGCATCCGCTTTCGGGAGACACGGGTATGAGGCAGGGAATCGCGAAAACGCTGCATTTCTGTGGGTGTGTGTGACGTCAACGGCCGTGTGCCTATCCGTGACGGCGACGGCGATGGCGGACACGATCTACGTCGATGACGACTCGACCTGCTCGTCGAGTTGCGGCGGCAGTTGGGCAACGGCCTACCCGGACTTGCAGGCGGCGCTGGCCGTCGTGTCCGACGGAGACACGATCCGAGTCGCGCAGGGAACGTACCGGCCTACGTCATGTGAAGAATGCGACGAGGACGACCGCGCCGAGACGTTCGACCTCGTCGACGGCGTCGTCATGGAGGGCGGCTACGCCGCCGATCCGGTCGAACCGGATCTGCGCGACCCGAGCGTCTACGAGACCATCCTCAGCGGCGACATCGACACGACCTCGAACAACGACAGCTACCACGTGGTCACCGGGGCAGCCGGCATCGAGAGCGACACGATCCTGGACGGATTCACCATCAAGAAAGGCCGCGCAGACGGCGGGTCCGCCGAACGGCGGCGCGGGGCGGGCATCTATCTGACGGGCTACGCGGCCGGGAACCCACCCACTCCGTCCGCCAGCCCCACGATCCGCAATTGCACGATCGAATACAACCTGGCGGACGCCCCCACGCAGGCGTACCAGGCCCTCGGCGGCGGCGTCTTCTGCGATCAGCTTTCGACCGCCGCGTTTGAGAGCTGCACGTTGCAGAACAACCAGGCCTTCAATCAGGGCGGAGCAGTGGCCACCGACCACGCGGCGCCGTCCTTCACCGATTGCCGCTTCATCTCCAACGAGGCCGCGGGCGGTATTGACGAAGACGACGGCTTCGGCGGGGCCGTCTCCATCGGCACCCAGGCAGGCTTCGACGTCGACATCGAGTTCCTCCGTTGCACCTTCCGCCATAACACCGCGGTGCAGAACGGCGGCGCTCTTTACACCAATGACTCCACGGTCGGCGACCTGGTGATGACCAACTGCCTGCTGTACCGAAACGGCGCCGGCACCGGGACCACCAGCGCGGAGGGAAAGGGCGGCGCCGTCTACACGACCCGCCTGACATATCTGACCAACTGCACATTCGCCCAGAACACCGCCCGCGACGCCGACAGCGGCGGCGGAATCTACCACAACGTAGATTCGGAAAACGACTCCGCCATGGACAACTGCATTCTGTGGAAGAACACGGCGGACGGCGACGATACGCACGAAGCAGACCAGATTGTCGCGGCGGACGCGGACCTGATCGTGCTGAACACATGTATTCAAGAACTCGATCCAAATGGCCCGTTCGCCGATCCAAGCAACATCGATACGGATCCACTTTTCAGCAGCTTGGCGAATGACAATTACGTTTTACTGAGCACCGGCTGTGACATCCCTCCCTGCGCCTCCGACGCAATTGACGCCGGCAACAATGACAAGATAGCGTGCAATCAAGGGGATATCGTTTTGAACGACCGCTGCGTCGATCTGGAGGGCGGCGGCGAAGTAAACGACATGGGCTGCTATGAAACGCAGGAATAGGCGAGCTTCCTTCTTGTCTTCGGAGAACGCCAATGCGCTTCAATAGAGCGATACTAATAGTGTCTTTGCTCATCCAGGAGATGGCTTTCTGTAGCCAAGTACTCTACGTGAACGGTAGGGCGACAGGCCGGAACAACGGTGAGACATGGGAGGACGCGTTCCGAGAACTGCCTACTGCGATCGCCTCGGCGAACGCCGGTTCGGAAATCTGGGTTGCGCGCGGAACGTATTATCCCACTGACGGAACTGATCGCGGCGCTGCAATCCAATTGAAGGACGCCGTGGCCATTTTCGGCGGTTTTGCAGGTTACGAAAGCGAACGAGCTGAGAGAGATTGGATCCACCATGGAACCGTGTTGAGCGGCGACATAGGACGTCGCGGAATCAAGGCAGACAACAGTTTCAGAATCGTCAGTGCCGTGAACGTCGGTTCCGATACGATCGTCGACGGATTCACCGTCACCGGATCATATAATGAACGAGCCAGTTTTGACGGTGCTGGAGGCGGTCTCTACCATACGGACGGTGCTGCCAGATTCAGGAACTGCACGATCATATCGAATTTCGCGAACAGCGGCGGAGGGTTGTGGAATGATCGCGGCACGCCGATGCTCCTGGGTTGCAGCTTCGTAGGTAACGCCCAAGCCGGAGCGCTGAGCTACACGGGCCAATGCACGTTTGTTAATTGTGTGTTCCGGAACAATGCATCACTCGGGAGCGGCGGCGGCTATCTGGGCGGTACGCGAATCCAGAACCCCGTGTTCGTTGGCTGCACGTTTTTCGACAATCGATCGGACGCCTGGGGCGGCGCCTACTACGGAATCGGCGATCCACTGTTCGACACCTGTCTGTTCATCGGCAACTACGCAGACAACTCAGCCGGTGCGGTTTACCTGCGAGATGGGGCTGGCCGCGTAATCAACTGTGCCTTTTTCGGGAATGAGGCCCGGCTGATTACAGGCGGTCTGGCGACGGGAAGCGTTACGATCGATCCAGTGCTCAAGAACTGTGTATTTTGGGGTAACAGGTCGGAAGGTGGGTCGCTCGAGCGGAAGCAACTGTGGCTTCACGACGGAACGATTGACTATTCCTGCGTTCAGGGCTGGACGGGCGAATACGGCGGCGTGGGCAACCACGGCTTCGACCCTAGGTTCGTCGATTTCGAGGGCGGCGACTACCGTCTGACCGACGGCTCGCCCTGTATCGACGCGGGCGACAATGGGGTCGTGACCGAGCCGTTCGACCTCGACGGCAACCCGCGGATTCTCACTGACGTTGTGGACATGGGGCCGTACGAGTCCGTTTGCAACGACGTGCAGCGTCTCAAGACGCGCTGCCATGGCGACAAGCCGGGCGAGGGGAAGCTCATCGCCAAGCTGCGCACCACGCTTCCGTGCGGCTCGACCGTCCGGCTCCGTTGCGACGGCGGCGACCCCGTTCGTGCCGCCATCAGACCCAACGGCCGCGGCAAGGCGACGTGGAAGGGGCAGGGCGGCCGCGTCGAGGTGTGCGTCTCGGGCTGTCCGGCTTCGTGCAGCGCCGCGGAGTGTCCATAGCGGACCGTCACCGAATCGGTTCGCCGTGGTCGGGTGATGGCGCCGGCAGGTTGTCACGCGCGCGGCGGCGCATCGAACCAGCCCTCATGGCAGGGATAGCTTGGGCGGTCGCGAAGCAGCGCCGGCAGGTTGCGCTGCAGAAACGTCTGGCCCGCCCAGGCGGTGTGCCCGCCGTGGTGGCGGTCGCGACGGAACTCGGGCGACCAGCGGAGTTGACGCAGCTTCGCGTATGCGGCCTCATCGTCGCCGGTCGCGCCGACCGGTTTGAGGAAGCCCGTCTGACCGGCCGCAGGTCCGCGGACCCGGTCGATGGTGCCGAAGATTCCCGTGCCCAGCCCCAGCAGGACCGTGTCCCGCGCACTGATGCCGGCATAGCACCGCCGCACGTGGCGAAGCGCCGCCGACAGGTTGTATCGGGGCGACAGGGCGGGGGCGAACAGGATCAGCGTGTCGACCAGACCGCAAGCGGGCAGCTTCTCGGCCGTGAAGGCGGCCACGCCCGCCCCGCCGGAGAAGCCGATCAGGTGAATGCGCGTCTGCGGGAAGTTGCGCCGGATCTCACGGATGCGGCGCACGGCCCGCAGCGCTTGCAGGCGGTTGCGGCGGAGCATCATCAGGTCGGAAAAGATGTCGCC
Source organism: Phycisphaerales bacterium (assembly GCA_003597935.1). Lineage (GTDB taxonomy): Bacteria > Planctomycetota > Phycisphaerae > UBA1845 > UBA1845 > SURF-32. The sequence goes on from QZJT01000114.1 coordinate 18,719, forward strand.
GCGGAAGCTGCGGTGCCAGTCGAAAATGACCGTGCAGGCGGAAAACCCGGCGGTGCGCAGGGCGCGGCGCACCAGCAACGGTCCGAACATCGCCCCGCCCACGCCATCCATCATCACCAGCGTATCGCCCGCCCCGGCCGCGACGACCTCCCGCCGCCCGTGCTCGAACTGCTCCGCCAGATAGCAGCGGACGGCGCGAAAGCGATCGAGAAGGGCATTCATGCTGATCCGAATGTCGAATGTCGAATGTCGAATGTCGAAAGGTCATCGCCAACGCCGCAGACCCCATCGCGATGAGGGCCGATGTGTGTGAGCCAATCCCTGCCGCGCCCCACAGCGCCGACAGACACCGACGCTCGCCGTGTTCGCCGGAGATTCGTTCCTCCATTCGCCATTCGCCATTCGACATTCGCCATTCGACATTCCGTTACCCTCGCGCCTCTTCGAGTTCCTTCTTGTGCTGGTCGATGATCTGCTGCTGCACGTTGCCCGGCACCGGTTCGTAGTGTGAGAACTCGACGGTATAGCTGCCCTGGCCGCCGGTGATGCTCGACAGCCGCGAGTTGTAGTCCGCGATCTCGGCCATCGGCACCACCGCGTGGATGACGCTCAGCCCGCCCGGGAGCATGTCCTGGCCCACCGGCCGTCCCCGGCGCGACGCCATGTCGCCCTGGATGTCGCCGACCCGGTCGGTGGGGACGGTCACCTCGACGTTGACGATCGGCTCCAGCAGGATGGGCTTGGCCTTCAGGAATCCCTCCTTGAACGCCCCACGGCCGGCGATCTGGAAGGCGATGTCCTTACTGTCCACCGGGTGGGTCTTGCCGTCGATCAGCTCCACCGTCACGTCCACCACCGGGTAGCCGGCGATGACACCCTCGGCCATCTGGGCCCGTACGCCCTTGTCCACGCTGGGGCGGAACGCGTGGTCGATGGCGCCGCCGAAGATCTTGTCCACGAACTTGTACCCCTCACCGCGCGGCGACGGCAGCACGTTGATGATGACGCGGCCGAACTGCCCCGCGCCGCCGGTCTGCTTCTTGTGGGTATACTCGACGTTTTCCGCTTTGCCCGCGATCGTCTCACGATAGGGCGTCTTGGGCGGCTTGGTATCCACGTGCAGCTTGTGGTGCGTCGCCAGACGATTGAGGATGGTCCGCACGTGCGTGTCGTCGACGCCGCGCAGCACGAGTTCGCCCGCCTGCGTCCGCTCCGTCTTCAGACAGGGGTCCTCCTCGGTGTACCGCCGCAGGGCGGTGCCTATCTTGTCGGCGTCGGCGCGGGCCTTTGGCTCCAGTGCCAGGGCGTACATCGGCTCGGGCGCCTTCGGCATCTCGATCTCGCCGCCGTCGCCCTCCGCGAACACCGTATCACCCACGTTCAGGTCCAGCTTGGCCAGCGAGACCACGTCGCCGGCGACCCCGGCCTCCAGCTCGCTGTGTTCGTTCCCCAGGCTGCGCTGAATGTGCCCCGGGCGCAGACCCTTGCGCTCCTTGACCGTCTTGAGCACCATCTCGCCGGTCAGCCGGCCGCTGTGGACGCGGAGCGAGACGTACTTGATGCTGGTGCGCGGATCGGAGGTGACCTTGAACACCTGGCCGATGAAGCCGGACCCGGCCGGGTCGACCGGCGCCTCGCGCTCGCCCGAACGCAGCACGCGCCGCTTTCCCTCCAGCGGACTGGGGCAGAAGGTCTCGATGGCGTCCAGCACCTCCTGCACTCCCACGCCGTCGCGGGCGTTGGTGAACAGGATCGGGATAAACGTCCGCCGCGCCACCGCCTGCGCCGCCGCCTTGCGCAGCTCCTCGGGCGTGACCTCCCCGCCGAGGTACTTCTCCATCAGTTCGTCGTCGGCGCCCACGATGGCTTCGATGACCGCTGTGTTCGCCTCGCTCACGTCGAGCAGGTCGGCGTCACCCGAATCGTTGGCGAAGCAGTCAACGACGGCGCGGCCGCCGCCCGTGGGCAGGTTCAGCGGCACGCACTCGGGGCCGAACAGCTCCCGGATGTTGCCGTACAGTTCGTCCAGGCGCACGTTGGGCGCGTCGATCTTGTTGATGACGATCCACGCCCCCAGGCCGTAGGCCTTGACCCGCTCCCACATCTTGCGGGTGTTGACCTCGATGCCGCCCACCGCCGAGACGACCAGCACCGCCGTCTCCGCCGCCGCCAGCGCCGCGATGGCCGGCCCGCAGAACGCGGCCGTTCCGGGGGTATCGATCAGGTTGACGTGGATGGGGCCTTTGGTGACGTAGCAGATGGCCGAGTCGATGCTGGCGCCCTTCTCACGGGATTCGTCAGTGGCATCGAGGATCGAGGTTCCATCGGAGACAGACCCCTGCCTCTTGGTGACGCCGGCCTTGAACATCAGCGCTTCGGCCAGCGTGGTCTTTCCCGCCCCGCCGTGCCCGACCAGAACCATGTTGCGATACTTGTCCGTGCTGTGGACCGCCATCGTCTACTCCCTGCCGCGATTCCCTGCCGCGATCGCCGAATGGAGTCCGGCCCCCGCGCGCGCCACGTCGCATCCGGAGCCGTCTCCGCGGGCAAAAGCGCTCAATATAGGGGCAACCGAAACCCAACGCCAACCACCGCCGCAGGCACCCAAGCAGCGCCGCCGGCGCGGCGCGCAGCCCGCGCCGCCGGCGCAGG
>QZJT01000019.1 GCA_003597935.1 Phycisphaerales bacterium
GGAATTGAAGGTCCTGCTGGTTTCCGACGTTCTCATCCGGTTCTGCGAACACGTTCAGCACGCCTTCGTGGTGGTGTGGTGCATGAAGGTCATCGAGCGGCCGGTGACGGCGATCGAGTTCGGCGTGCTCTCGGGGGTGGAAGTGGCGGCCGCGGTGCTGATCTATCTGCCGGCCGCCCACCTGGCCGACCGCTTCCACAAGCGGCCGTTCGTGTTGGCGACGTTCGTGATGTTCACGCTCTTCCCGCTGACGCTGCTGCTCTGCCGGTCGTTCTGGCCGCTGGTGGGGGCGTTCGCGCTGCGCGGGTTGAAGGAGTTTGGCGAGCCGACCCGCAAGGCGTTGATCGTCGATCTGTGCCCCGTCGAGCGTCGCGCCACTATGTTCGGTTTCTACTATCTGGTGCGCGATTCGATCGTGTCCGTGGCGGCCGCGGGTGGGGCGCTGCTGTGGCAGGTTTCGCCGAGCGTCAACCTCATCGCCGCCGCGTCATTCGGCGCCGCCGGCACGGTGCTGTTCGCACTGCGCGGCGGACGCAGGCGATCGGCGGATCAGGCGAGTTGACGGCGTGACTGCAGTCCCATTCGAGCGATCTGGAGTGATTGACCTTGCGAGCCTGGCCGGAAGGCGGTCATTCCGCAGCAATTGCTCGCGGGCCTCGAGATCTGATTTGGCCTGACGAGCGTAGGCCCGAGCCCAACTCATAGATGGTTATCCGCCGGCTTCAAGTACGCTTCCCCTGCCCGCCAACCGTCCGGAAGCGTAAGTTCGCCCCCTTCAATCCGGGCGAACTCCTCCGGACGCACCTCGACGATGATGGAGGCGAAGAAGATGCCGCTGTCCGGGTGCGGCCCGAAGTAGACCGGCAAGATCCCGGACATGCTGGTGTCGGTATTAACCTCCAGGAGCTTGATCGGTTCGGACGGTGCGTCCTCACCCTCCGGCGAAATGAGCCGCACGATCCTCTCGATCGCGGGATCGATCCGGTAATGGGACTCCGCGAGCCGCCGCGCGACGGCGTCTTTGGATCGATCAGTCGTTGTCGTGCTCATTGCATTTCGCTTCCTGTGAACGCCGTATCCAGGGAACATGTTGGATCGTCACAGACGCCTCCGACGGCGCTTTCTATCTTAGCATGTTGATCAGCCCCTCGCCACCGCCTGGCGCAGGGGCGGAAACATCCGGCGCATGCCCGCGTGGTACAGCATCGGCTCGTCGCCACGGATGAAAAAGTGGTTGAACTGAAGGTCGATTTCAGGCACGTGCGCGCAGAGCCTGAAGACCTCGTGGGCGATTTCGTCGAGCTGGATCATGCGGATTCCGCCAAAGGTGGCCACGAATCGCGCACGGTGATATAGCCTGCGTCTGAATGGCCATGTGCGGCGTGTGGGCTCGTCACAAGCGGGATATCCGCGCGGGCTGAAGCCCGCGGCTCGCTGCCGGCCCATGCTCGCGCACGGTCGCGGCGACCAATTGTTCCAGCCTTCGACGCAGGGTGTGCTCGCGCAGAACGGCCCCACTGGGTGGCGTTCGGCGCGCCGCCGACGGGGCGATGAGCGGCCCGATCCGCTCCAGCGCTTCGGCCGCGGTGTCGAACCAGGTGACGTGCGTCAGCGCCGGCGCCAACTGCGGATGCGCCTGCTCGAGGGGAAGCGCCGGCCGGGCCGCCAACACCGGCACGCCGAGCGGCGCCGCCAGCAGGAGTATTCTCAGATCGATCGGCATGCGCGTCGGAATGATCAGCGCGCGACAGGATCGCACCGGAGCGTCGAGGCGCTCCCACGCGAGCGGTCCTTCCAGCGGCACCGCCGGGCCGTCGTTGAAGATGCCGCCGGTGTGGCCCCAGACGCCGATCGACCGGCCCTGGGCGCACAAAGCCCGGGCGATGCCGAGGGCGACGGCGGCCGGGCCGATGCGCGTCCGGATCAGGCCGATGAACTGGTCGCGCAGGGTCGCGTCCGTCAGCTCCACGCGGGCGGTCCGCTGACCGAGCTGCAGAAAGGCGTCCGCGTGCGCGTCGGCGTAGCGGCGGAACTCCCTGCGGCAGTGAACGCGGACCGCTTCATACAGCTCGACGTGGCTGGACAGGAGCACGTTGGCGGCGGCGGGGCGGTCGTCGTGCAGCCCGAGGACAAGGCCGACATCGTAGCGCGGGGGGGGGCCGGCGTCGGGCGGCCGATCGGCGGGGCTGTCCACGTGGGCGGCAGAGGCGGATGGACCCACCGGTTGGAAACCGGTGCCACATGGATTCACCGGTTGCAAACCGGTGCCACATGGATTCACCGGTTGGAAACCGGTGCCACACGCATCGGGAATGCCGGGTTCCAGGATGGCGAGTCGGTCCGGTGGGATCCCGGCCGCCAGGGCCTCGTCGCGCTGGCGCGGCGTTGAGACGAATACTCGGGCACATCCGCCGGCGGCGGCGCGAACGGCGCCGGGGGCGGCTTCGGGCTGGAACCAGCACGCGATCGCGATGGAGGGGGGCAGCAGGGAGGCCAGATGCCCCGGCCCGCAATTCACGCACAGCACCACGTCCGCCCCGGCCTCGACGATGGCGCCCAGCCGCGCGGCCGTGTGGCAACGGTCCGGGGCGGAGGGCACGCACGTGGCCCCCCCCCAGCCCATCTGCGCCAACGCGCCGGCAATCTGGTCGGCCACGAACGTGGTGTCGCGCCGCGGATCGACGCTGACCACGGCCACGGTGGGAGCCGCCGGCTCGGGCCGTCCGCCGCGGGCGGCGATCCGGCGGACCAGCCCATCGACGAGCGCGTTCTGGCCGGCGCAGGCCGCTCGACCGGCGTTCTCCATCTCGGACTGGATGCGGGCGAACTCGGCCGCCGGAACGTGCGGAAAGCGAACCATCCGGCCGGGAAGCTCGTAGCCGGAGCAGCGCTCGAAGAAGCCAACGAGCGAAGCCGTCGCGTCAGTCACGTCCACGAACACCAGCCGGCCTTCGTCGATCCACGTGCTGTAATCGTACAGGCACAAGGCCAGGCGCAGACGATCGGGGCGATCCACACAGACGAAGACGGCCGTGTGCCGCTGCATGCGACCCAGGTACGCCTGGATCTCGAAGCCCGAACCGACGTCCGGCAGCACGACGTTGCCGCCCAGGTCGGTGAAGTCCTCCAGCAGGGCGGCGGCGCTGATCGAGGGCATCGAGGTGCAGCCCAGCCACCGCCGCCGGCCGCGGGCGTCCTCGGTGCGGGCGGAGAGCAGTCCATCACGGGCGTGCTCGAACGCCGCCGGCTCGGGCGGCGCCGCCGGCAGGCGCGCCGTCCACTCGGGCTGGAGGCGGCCCAGCGCCGCCCGGTTGCGATCGAAACGGCGGGCGATCTCGTCGGGCACCACGTTGGGGGGGGGTGCGGTCAAATGGGGTCGATTCGGGTCCGGGTGACCAGCGTCACGAGCAGGAAGACGATCCAGGCGAACCACGCCGCGGCCGCGAGGTAAAGCGGCCAGCGCGGCATGGGGGGGGCGTTGCCGGCCGGGACCGTCGGATCGTTCCAGTTCACGCCGGACGGGCGGGCCGCGTCCGGCCCGGGTTCGCAGGAGCGCTGCTCGGTCTGGCTCACGGCACAAAGCTCCATCGGCGTCGCGCGGCGACGCGGACTATTCCGCACCCGGACGCATAAAGACCACGGGGATCGTCACGACCTCCGCGGCCGGGACGGTCGTGGCGACGGTGATCGTCGCCTCATGGCGCCCGGGCGGCACCTCCCCGGCCAGCGCGACGCTCAAGTAACGCAGGTGATCATACGCCGGACGCCTCGACTCATCTATGGCGACCTGCACCAGCGGATCGGAGGACTCGACTTTCACGATGTCCAGCCCTCCCTGGGGCCGTGCGGCTTGCAGCCGCACGAGTCGGCGGGTGCCGACGGGCGTCCCGTCGTCCACCAGCAGCACCAGCGGCGGCTCGACCGCCACCGCGGCCGCCACCCGGCCGTACACGGGGATTTCGATCAGGGGCTGATCGAGCGAATCGGTGTGGATTCTCAACATCGCTCCGAAGGGTCCGTCCGGCGCGTCGTCGCGAACGGTCAGGCTCACGTCGTAGGCACTCCCGTCCGGCCGGTCCCGGCTGACCTCGACAGTAAGCAGCGGTCCAGCCTCAGCCTGCTGGATCACGAACGGGCGTCCGCCGGAAGACTTGATCGACACCGGGATCAGGCGCTGCCCGCGCAGCGTCTGCTTGCGCGTGGTGTCCACCACCAGAGGGCGGAAGGACAGGTCGCCCACGACTTCGCCCAGCAGCGGCACGTCCTCCCGAGTCTGGTAATCGCCGACCTTCATGCGCACAATGAGCGTCGTCTCGATCGTCCCCAACGGGGCGTCGTCATCGACCGCCAACGAGACCCGCTGCCCGGACCGTCCGCGTTCATCGAACGGCGCCACCGACGCGGCGAGCGGCACCGGCGAGGTGAACTCGACCGACTGCACCTCGACCGGAAGGCCGATGGAGCCGGACATCAGTTCGAGGGCGTTGCCCGCGGTGGTTCCGCGCTCGACCTGCATGATCCGCAGCACCCCGGTCGGCGTGCGCCGGAAGAGCGAGACCACCTGAACGGCGAAGGTGAAGTCCACCGTTCGCGCGCTGGGGTCGTTGGTGGACACGTGGATCTTCTTGGTCTGTACGCCGGCCTGGGCGCGGCCGGTGGAGTTGAACTCCGCCCGAATCGTCCGCGATCCGCCCGGGGGCACGACCTTCTGTTCGTCCTCCAGGCGGACGACGGTGCAGCCGCAATCGCCCCTGGCGCCGATGATGACCAGATCGGCGTCGCCGCGATTCTCCACCGTGAATTCGATCGGTTTGATATCTCCCTCTCGGATCGTGCCCAGGTCGATCTGCTGGACGGGCAGGTGGATGCGCGGCGTTTGGGCCAGCGCCGCGCCGGTCAGCAGCAGCCACGCCGCCAGCGTCCCGGCCACCGTCCGCCTTGCACGGCCATGCCGAACGCAAGGCTCTGACGAAACCACGGGTCGGACCCGGGCGCGCCCGGTCGGCCCTGGAGGTCGGCGGGAGGTGCTCGTCACGTTCGGATTATCCAGATTCATGCGATCTCATCTCGAATCACGGCGTGCCATCACACCGGCTGGACGCCCGTGCCACACCCAGAGCCCCGGCATTCATGCCGGACGGACACCGGCTGCAAACCGGCGCCCCACTCCGAGCCCCGGCATTCATGCCGGGCGGACACCGGCTGCAAGCCGGCGCCCCACGCGCAACCGCCGGCATTATATGTGGAAAAACGGACGGCGTGTCCACTCGACGGAAGTCGCGACGGGTTGTTACGGCAGTGTGACTTCCTGGTTGTGATACCGCGAGCCGCCCAGTTCGATGAGGCCGACGCGGGCCGATTCACCGCTGAGTGCGACGTGGGCCGCGAAGCGATACTCGACCGCGCGCGTCTCGCCCGGCCGCAGGCCGGAGATCATCTGATACTGCCGCGGACGCTGCGGCACCGCCGCCGTGCCCCGCAGGTTCAACGACGTCTCAGTCCGGTTGGTGACGACCTGCCGGACCACGATGTTCGACCCGTCGATCATCGCCACCGCCCACACGTCGATGTCGGCCAGGCCCAGCTCCAGCGGCACCGGGACGTCGAAGGTATACGCGCTGCCGCCGTCCGCGCGGATCAGCGCCCGGACGGTGGTCGGGCCGGCGGACTCGCTGGCGTCATAGGTCAGCACGATCGGCCGCGACAGGGTCTGCCCCGGCATCAGCGTGACGTCCAGCTCGTCGGGGTCGACGGTCCATCCCGGCGGCGGCCGGAGTTCCACCTTCGCCGTCAGAGCGCGGTCGCCGTCGTGCGTCATCTGGAACTCGTGCGGCTGAGGCGCGAGGCTGAACGTCACCTGCTCGGGCGTGATCCTCACGGACTGGCGCAGCGACAGCACCCACGGTTCGATGCCGTCCACGAACTGCGGCAGCCGCGTCACGCGCAGGACGTGCCGCCCTTCCGCGTCGCGCGGCAGGTCGAAGGATCGGCCCCAGACGTCCCATCCGCGATGGGCGCGGCCGAGTTGGATGTGGACCTCGGTTCCCTCCTCCGGCGCCGCCGGATCCCACGCGCCGATCACGGACGTTTCGCCATCGGTGAACACCAGGGCCCACCCGAGTTCGGCGATCCGAATGCGTCCTGCGGGCCGCCGGCCGCCGATCATCGCGGCCGTAGTCCGCAGCACGGCGTACTCGGGAGCCGGCTCGACGACGCCGCCCTGTTCGGTGTGGAGCACGCCCCAGGGCTGATCCACGAAGACGATCGGAGCCGTCGTATGGCGGGCGGTCAGCAGGCGCTGGGCCCAACTCGCCAGGCGCGGATCCGCGGCCCCGCGGGAGGCCTGTGTCGGAAGATGGACGTTCAGCCGGTTCTGCCCCACCGCGGCGGCGCGGACGTGGGGCGTGATCCACTCCGTCGCAACGTCTTCGCCGATGGAGAGAGTCGCCTCGGCCGAGATCGGCGCCTCCGCTGGCGCCATGTTCGTCGTGAGGGGAATCGCCAGCGTCGGATCGTGCAACAGTGGCACCATCTCGCGCCGCAGCGCTTCAAGCGCCGTCTCCAGCCGTGGGTCCTCCGCCATGGCGGCATCGCCGTCGCCACCGAGTTGCCAGCGCGGGAAGATGTCGGCGGCGGGGGCGACGTGGGTGGTCAGATCATCCCGCCAGCCGGCCGGGGCTTCGGACAGAATCTCCAGAAGCGTCCTTGGGTAGGGCCCGGCCGCCCGGATCATCTCCGGTGACGGACCCGCGAAGACGGCCGTGAGTGCGATCCCGCTCCGCTGGAGCTGGCGCCAGGCCGTGTGCCGCTCGGCCGCATCGGGGCTTGGCGCGCCGCTCACGGGTGAACCGGGCCACAGCGGGATCTTGGCCGCCCGGACGCCGCTGAGCCGAACCAACTCCGCTTCCACGGCCGGCGGCGCCCCATCGCGCCCGCCGATCACGACCCCGAACGATGCCGCCAGCGGCGGCCGCCGGCTTTCGGGAGCGGGCAGGATGACAAACGTCCGCGTGCGAGACTCGATCGGCTGCCCGTCCAACGTGATCGCAAGCGCCGCGCGATACCATCCCGGCTGCAGCCCATCCAGAAGGATGCGATCCGGCGGCGCTGCGGGCCGCGTCTGGACCGGGACGTCAGCATGGAGCACGTCGCGGCCCTCCTCGTTCTTCACCTGCACCGAGGCCGTAAGACCGAAGCCGTCGAAATCCTGTATCTGAGCGCTGAGGTATCGAGGCTGGTCGGAGGGCAGCACGTTGGACGGCGACGAGGTCTCCAGCGCGATGCGCGGCAGGGCGAGCACGGTGATGTCGTCGAACCAGGCCGTTGCGTCCAGATCCACCTTCTCCACGAACCGGCGCGGCCGAAGCTCCGTGTTCCACGCCTGCTCTTGCAGCACCATGACGATCAACCCCACCGCCAGCGCCTGCGGCGGGGGGGGCGGCAGACGAAGATCGAGCGGGATCCATTCCTCGCCGCCCAGATCGGCGTCCCCGTACAGCGGGGTGCGCACGAAGGTCCCTGGGAGAGGGAGCATCCGGTCGTCCATGAAGCAGGCGGCCAGACCCGCCCGCGCCCGGACAAGTCCGGCCGGCCGCAGAAACCCGGTCACGCGATAGGCGCCGCGGCTGCGGACTCGGGTGGCGGCCCCGGCGTAGCGACAGGCGACGTTGCGGCCGTTGGAACGCAGCACGAACGACGGCGGAGCGTCGTGTCCGACCGAGTCATCGAAGGTGGCCTCGGCGTAGCGGGGGAAACCCGTCGGACGAAACGGCAGCCAAAACATCGGGAGGGGTTCGAGGTTTTCCGGACGCTCGTCGAAGTCGAAGTGATGGACGACGCGCGCAGTGACGGCGGGCGCCGGCGGAGGTTGCTGCCCGACCGCGGTCGCTGCAGCCGCCAACGCGGCCGGCGCCGCCGCCAGGCCCGCGACGGCGGCTGCCCGGATCAGAATGTGGGCACGTCGGTGCATCACTGAGCCCGGTGGCGCGCCAACGCGCCGGTTATCGGTGTATCGGCAGGCGTCCGGGGCGGCGTAAGTGCCCGCCAGCGCGGGCGGAACCGGCTCTATTGACGCTGATGCGGGGCGTCCGGCACGCCGATTGCCCGACCATTCGCCGGGAGGGGGGATTCGCCCGTGCTGTCCCCGCTGGCGCGGGGGCCCTATGATATGATGGCTTCAGTTGGTGTGAGACCATTCGTGGGGATCGCCGAACTCCTTCGCATCCTTGGAATCGCCGCAGTCGTCGGCCTGCTCATTGTCCTGATGAAGCGGGGCGGGGGGTGAAGTTCGCGCGGCTGCTAGGCGGTCGCCTGGCGAACGGCGGTTCAGGATGAGCCCGATCGACGCAGACCGGCCCGCACGCGACGTGGCCGGTCTCAGCGGTGCTCGAAGTGCGCCCGCAGCAGCCGTCCGGTGCTCGGCGGCCGTCCGGCGGCGTGGGAGAGGTGGTAGTCCAGCACGTCGAACGCCCGCACGTCCGGCGGTCGGTCGAAGGGAGGGCCGGCCGCTGCCGACCAGGCTGCCAGCGACGCGATGACGGCCCCCGGGACCGACCGCTTTTCGATCTGCGACGGCTCGCAGTGGCGGCAGACGGCTCCACCCTCCAGCGCGGAAAAGGTGGTCAGCTCGCTGCGTCTGCCGCACAGGACGCAGGCGTCGAAGCGCGGCCACAGGCCCACCTCGCTTAGCAGGGTGCATTGGTACCCGACGACGAGGTCGAGCACGCCCATCGAATCGTTGAGCCGCGACAACAGTTCCGCCAGTGCGTCGAAGAGGGCTGGGTGGGCGTCCCAGTCCTCGGTGAGCATCGCGGTCACCTCGGCGGCGTACTGGCCGGCGTGGATGCGGTCGAGCCGCTCGCGAAGACCTCCGCAGAATCGTTGCTGCTTCCATTCCGTCAGGGTGCTGAGGCCGTCCGCGGCGCTGCGCTGTTCCAGCAGCGCCACGGCGCCCACGTCCAGGACGTCCACGGCGGCCGCGAACCGTTGCCGCGTCGAGCGCTTCATGCCTTTGGCCAGCGTCCGAACCTTGCCGTGCGCCCGCGTGAACAGCACCAGCACCTGGGAGGTCTCAGAGTACTCGAACCGGCGCAGCACCACTGCGATGTCGCGGACGATAGCCATGGCGGGCATTGTATCCGGGTGCGGCGGTCGTCGCGGCGGTGCGCGGGTCGTCGTGGCGGCGCGGGTAAGCGGGCACGCACACGGTCTGGGCCGGTCGAAGGGGTGACATTCGCGGATTTCCTCACCTTGCCCCGGCAGACCGTCCGAAAACTAAGGTGGCAGCGCCGGGTGTCGGCGCTGCGGGAAAGTCACTCGGGGCAGACATTCGTGGAAGGGTGGACCTGGACCGTCATCGCGCTGTTCGTGGGGCTGTACGCACTGGCGATCACAAAGCTGTTCCAGACGGCGTGAGCCGCCGTGTGCGATCCGTCACCGCGTCACCGCGTCACCGCGTCACCGTATCACCGCGTCTCCCTGTCGCTGCCTCACCGCATCGCGGCGTCGCCGCGGGAGAGTCTACGCGGGCTATAGCGCGCGGCTCGCCGTCGGCGCATGACGGCGGACGCTGATTCAGCGGCCGGCCCTGGAAGTCACGAACGGATAGCTATCGTCCACGGCGGTGGACCAGCCGACGGCGGGCGCAGCCACGCCGACCGGTCTGGGGTCCGCCCTTGATTCAAGAGGAGATACGACGTGCAGAACGTTCTTTTCGGGTTTGCGGCATTGATCGTAGCGCTGGTGCTGGGCTTGCTGGACGTGCTGGTTCAGACGTCCTGAGGCCCGGCCGGGCTTTGACGCCGGACCAGCGGATCGAGGCCGGGATCGGCGTCCACGAATCCGCTCCTGCCGGCTTCAACGTCGGTTTCTGGGATCGAGACTGTCCGCCGGCGATTCACCGGGAATCGCCGGCGGCGTTGTCTATGCGCCCGGCCCGGCCGTGACCGGCGCACCACGCATGGGGATGACGCGAATGGCTGGTGCAATCCACCTCGCCTTCGGCCGGCCCACTCTTCCGGTTGCGGCCGCGTTCGTGGCGGCCGCAGGCTGCACGGCGCCGCGATCGACCCTCGTTCACGAGGTAGCATCGACCGCGCTGGCTCAGCGCCCCCCCGGCGGGTCTGGTACGGTCGCTGAGGATGAACCCGACTCTGCGCGTGCCCCGTTGGATCGGCTGTGGCCGACGATCCAGCGCGACCTGCGCGATTTCCCATCGGCTGTCTGGGAGGACACCAAGGCGGTGTACGCGCAGCCCGCGAACCTGCTCATTCTCGGCGCCGGCTACGGTACGTCGCTGACGCTCCAGCGGACCGGCGTCGATCGGACGGTTGAGCGTCACTTCGCCCGCCATCGCGGGCGCACGTTCGGCCGCGACGGGAACATCGGTCTCAACGTCGCCGGCAACCCCGCGGTCCACTTCGCCGCCGCCGGTCTATGGTACGTAGCGGGGCAGCAAACCGGCGACCGCAAGACGTACGAAGTCGGCACGAAGCTCTTCCGCGCGCTGACGTTGAACGGTCTGTCGGTGCTTCTAGGGCAACTGCTGAGCTTCGATGCCGCGCCCAACGGCGAATGGGGCACGCTGCCGAGCGGACACACCTCCAGCACCTTCGCGGTCGCCGCCGTGCTCGACCGCGAATACGGTCCGTGGGTCGGCGTTCCCATGTACGGCCTGGCGGGGATGGTCGGCTATGCCCGCCTGGACGACGACGAGCACTACCTTTCCGACGTGGTCATGGGGGCGGTCATGGGGGTGGTGATCGGGCACACGATCGCCAACGACAACCGGCCGCCCGAGCTGTTCGGCGGGTCGATCGTCCCCTACGTGAACCCGGACAGCGGTTCCACCGGGCTGGCCTGGCGTTACCCCATCCCGAACGGCGCCCGGCGACGATGATCGCGTCTGGTCTTCCGGCGCCAGTCGGCCGACGCCTGCGGATCGTCGCGCACTGCCCGATCCGCTGACTCAATACCGCTGCCGGTGCGACGGCCGCAATCGGCTCGATCATCGTCTTCACGTTCTGGTCAGCGTGACGCCTCGTGGGCCGCGGATCGCACGCGCGCCTCCCGCGAGACGACGAAGTACAGTAAGGCGGCCGCCGCACCGAACGCGGCGCAACCGGACCACAGAGCCCCACCGCCGAATCGCTCGAGGACCGCTCCGCCAAGCGGCGCACCCACGGCCATACCCAGCCCGTGACAGATCGAGATGACGCCCATATACCGGGCCCGCAACGCCGGCGGCGCCAGGTCGGCCACGATGGCCAGCATGAACACGGTCTGCATCATCTCGCCCAGCGTCCACACCGCGATCGCTGCGCCGAACATCGGCACCGTGTGCAAAACGCCGTTGAGTCCGAACCCGACGGCCGTGACGGCGGCGCCCAGCGCCACCACCCGCCCGCGGTGGTAGCGCGTCAGCCACGTCGACAGCGGCACCTGAAAGATCACGATGAGCATCCCGTTCAGCGCGATCAGCGGCCCATACTCCCAGGCCGGGATGCCGAGTCTGGCCAAAAAGAGCGGGAACGTCGACATCGCCTGGTGATAGACGAACGCCATCGCCAGCGTGGCCAGTGAGAAAACCATGAACGCCCGATCCTGCGCCATCGTGCAAAGCGCCCTGACCAGCGGCACGCGCTCGTCGTCAGACGGCGCGGAGTGCTGCGCGCCGGCGGGCTCGGGTTGGGCGGTGTCGAGCGCGGCGTTCGGTGCGTCGCCGGACGCTGCTGCGGCTGAGTGCGGAACCGGCCGGCGGCGCGGCAGCGTCTCACGGATGAACAGGACGATCAGCAGTCCGTACGCGGAGGTGGTGCCCGCATCGATGACAAACAGCAGCCCGTACGACCACTTCACCAGCAAGCCGGCGACCGCGGGACCGATGGCGAAGCCCAGATTGATGGCGATGTAGGTCAGCGTGTAGGCGTAGGGGCGCTCGGCCGGCGGGACCAGGTCGGCGATCATGGCCGAGCCGGCCGGGCGATACATCTCCGCCACCAGGGCGAAGATGAACACACACGGCACGATGGCCCAGATACTGGTCAGCGTGAACAGCATCAGCAGCACGGCCGCCCCCCCGAATAGCGCGAACAACATGACCGGCCGCCGGCCGACCGTATCCGCCAGGTGCCCCCCCGCCAGCGCCGCCAGGATCGCCCCCAATCCATAAGCCCCCACCGGCAGCGTCGCCACGGAATCGTCCAGCTCGAGGCGCTGGCTCAGATACATGGTCAAAAACGGAATAACCATGGTGCCGGCGCGGTTGATGAGAATCCCGAGCGCCAGGAGCTTGACGGCGTTGGGAAGGCGAAGATACGGCGCGAGCATCGGCGAACCGTATACCGTGGCGCTGGCGGCGCCGCGAGTGTCGAGAGTCGTCGAGCGGTGGCGTGACGGCCCTCCCGTCGGCATTGCCAACGCGCCGAACTAACCCGCGGGGAATGATCGTGTCCTTTTCAGCGGTGACGATTCGCGCATGGGAGGCCGTCCGTGATGATAAGCAGTCTGATAACGGTCGCACTTGTCCTGGCCGAGCCGCGGGCGACGGCCGTTGCGACGCGGGCGAAGTCCGTGGTTATCGCGGCCGCGCCGGGCGTCCATACAGTTGAGGGGCGTCAACGGGGTGACATCTTCGATGGCGGACCGCGCCTCTTCGCACAAGCGGGCGGGTCTGAGCGCGCCGCGCACGCGACGGTCGCCTGCCGGACTTCCGAAGGCAACGTGGTGTACGCGAGCGGAGTAGGACTTCCGCCGCCCGGCAGGCATCCTGCCCAGGCGCGGTTGATGGCGCGGCGTGCGGCGGAAGTGGTCGCCGTGCGAAATCTGGCCCGCCGCCTGCACCTGCCCAGCGGCGCCGTGCTCCCGCCCTTTCGGCGCGTATCGACGGCCGAGATCCCTCGTGGTCAGCCGGCGTCCCGCCCTCCATGCGCCGGCATGTAGTACCGCCGGATGTAATCACCAACCATGCGGCCGGCGCTGAAGCGTGCGCAGACGGTCCTCATCGCCTCCCGCATCATTCGCGTCCAGCCGAATGGGATGCCGCCGGCGTCTCGATCGTAGAAGGTCGGGATCACCTCCTGCTCGAGCACGTCGTAGAGCGACTCCGCGTCTTTGCGGTCCTGAGCGGACGCGTCCGGCAGCTCGGTGGCATCGCCGATGGCCCAGCCGTTGCGGCCGTTGAACGCCTCCGGCCACCAGCCGTCGAGAATCGAGAGGTTCAGCCCGCCGTGCAGCGGCCCTTTCATGCCGCTGGTGCCGGACGCCTCCATCGGCCGCCGCGGAGTGTTGAGCCACACGTCGCAGCCGCTGACCAGCACGCGTGCGACGTGGTAGTCGTAGGCCGGCAGCAGCACGATCCGCCCGGCGAAACGCGGGTCGTGGGCGAACCGGTGGACGGCCTGAAGGAACTTCTGCCCCGCTACGTCGGCCGGGTGGGCCTTGCCCGCGAAGACGAACTGCACCGGGTGCTCAAGGTGTCGAACCATGGCTGCGAGCCGGTCCGGCTGGCTGAACAGCAGCGGCGCCCGCTTGTAGGCGGCGAATCGGCGGGCGAAGCCGATCGTCAGGGTGTCTTCGCACAGGGCCCGGCGCAGGGCGTCCATATCCTGCGTGCCGTGAGCCCTGGCCCGCGCGGACTTTCCCGTGCCCACTGCGGCCGCCGCTTCCAGGGCGTTGCGGATCAGCCGCTCGCGCACGAACGCGACCAGCCGTCGGCGCAGCACGTTACGAAGCGTCCACAGCGCCTCATCCGGAACCGCGTCCACGTGGGTCCAGAAGTCCGCGCCCGGGTCCGCCCCCGCCCAGCGCGGCTTGAGGTGGATCGCATAGAACGGCCGGGCTTCGTCCGCCAGCCATGATTCGCTGTGGATGCCGTTGGTGACGTGACCGATCGGCACCTCGTCGGGATCGGCGACGCCGTACACTGCCGTCCACATTCTGCGCGAGGTGGCGCCGTGCAATTCCGCCACGCCGTTGCAATGATTGCTGTGGCGCAGCGCGAGCGTCGTCATGCAGAAGGGCTCGGACGATGCTCCGTCCGTCGGATCGGTGCGGCCCAGGCCGAGAAACTCCGACGGCTTCAGCCCGATCTTCGCCGCCGCCGCGCCGAAGTAGCGCGTTACCAGCGCCGGGTCGAAACGCTCGTGCCCGGCCGGCACCGGCGTGTGCGTGGTGAAGACGGTGCTGCGGCGGATCGCCTCCGTCGCCGCGGCCAGTGTCATGCGCCGCCCGCGCAGTTGGAGCAACCGCTGGACGGTGCAGAACGCCGCGTGCCCCTCGTTCAAGTGATAGACGGTAGGGCGGATGCGAAGCGCCTTCAGCGCCAGTACGCCGCCGACGCCCAGCAGCAGTTCCTGCCGCAATCGGTACTCGCGATCGCCGCCGTACAGGTGCCGCGTGACGTGGCGATCGTCCGGCCTGTTGCCGGCGACGTCCGAATCCAGCAGCAGCAGCGGCACGCGCCCGACTTCGGCCCGCCAGACCCTGGCCTTCACGGTGCGGCGCCCGAAGGGAATGGCGATGATCTTGCCCGTATCAGTCACCGGCCAGTCGGCGTAGTCATAGTCCGCGCAGGCGACGCGCGTGCCGCCATCCGGCGCGATCACCTGGTGGTAATAGCCGCTTCGATACATCAGCCCTACGCCGACCAGCGGAACGCCGAGGTCGGAAGCGCTTTTCAGATGATCGCCGGCAAGGATCCCCAGTCCGCCGGAGTAGAGCGGCAGGCATTCGTGCAGGCCGTACTCGGCGCAGAAGTAGGCGACCCGGAGTTGCCGTTGAGCGCCGCGCGCGGTTCGAGCGAACCAGGGTCTGGCCCGCAGATAGGCCCGCAGCGCCCGCTCGCAGGCCGCCAGGCGCTGGTCGAGCGTCTTGTCGATCGTCAGCGCCGCGCGGCGCTCGGCCGAGAGCCGTCGGATCGTCTGGATCGGGTTGTGGTTGGTCGCCTCCCACAGCGCGGCGTCCAGGGAGGCAAAGAACTGCTGCGCTTCGCCGTTCCAGGTCCACCACAGGTTCCTGGCCAGCGCCAACGCCCGCCGGAGCAGCGCGTCGATGTCGCTGCCCTGCCCCGCTCGCTTCCGTACGACTCTCTTTTCGGCCATAGATAACCCATGACGGCAGGTCGCCGGCCGTCAGCCCCCCCCGGCCAACCGCTCGAACGTTGCCGCCAGATCGCGCAGCCTCCGCGCCAGGCGCGCCGTCAGCCGCCGTTCAGGCAGGCGCCATTCCCAGTTGCCCTCCACCGTGGCGGGCGTGTTCATGCGGGCCGACGCCGGCAGGCCCAGCACGTCCTGCACGGGGATGATCGCCAGATTCGCGGGCGACGCAAATGCCAGGCGGATCATCGTCCAATGGACGTCGGCGGACTTCGCGCCGGTGTATCGCTCCAGCCGCTGCCGGATGGTCAGACCATCGTCGCCCGTTCTCGCGTCGTCGCGCACCGCGTCGTACCAGGCCGCGATGGTCGGATAGTCGTGCGTGCCGGTGTAGACGGCGCAGCGGCGCGGATGGTTGTGCGGCTGGTGGTAGCGGCCGTCAGGGTCGAACGCGTGCTGCAGAATGCGCATCCCGGGCAGCCCGAAGTCGTCGCGCAGCGCGAACGCCCCCGGCGTCACCACGCCCAGGTCCTCCGCCACCAGCGGCAGCCGGCCCGCGTGGCGCTTCAGCGCGCTGAGCAGCGCCCTGCCCGGGGTGGGCAGCCACCGGCCGCGCATGGCCGTCTTCGCCCGTCCGGGCACCGCCCAGAACCGATGGAAGCCCAGGAAATGATCCACGCGCACCGCGTCGAACCGCTCCAGGGTCACGTCGAATCTGTCGCACCACCAGGCGAAGCTGCGTCGATGGCCGCGCCCCGTCGTCGCCCCATGTCGCGGCCAGTCGTACAATGGGTGCCCCCAGAGTTGCCCCGTGCGGCTGAACAGGTCGGGCGGCACGCCGGACACGACCCGCGGACGGCCCGCCTTGTCGAGCAGGAAAAGCTCAGGGTTCGACCAGACATCGGCGCTGTCGTGGTGGACGAAGATGGGCAGATCGCCCATCAGAGCCACGCCTCGTTCGGCCGCGTACCGGCGCAGCGACCGCCACTGCCGGTCGAAGGTGAACTGAATGAACAACTCGAAGTGGAAGCGGTCCGGCTGCAAGCGGCGTGCGTCGTCGATCACGTCCTGGCTGAACCGACGATGCCGCTGCGGCCAGTGCGTCCACGGTTGCGAAGCGAGTTGCTCTCGCGCGTCGGCATCCAGCGAGCCGCGGGCTTCAGCCTGCGCGGAGTCCCCGGCTCGGCGACGTCCGGAAGTTCCCGCAAGACCCGCGCCCGCGCCGTAGTGCCACTTCAGCGCCCGGAACGCAGCGTAGGGACGGAGCCAGTGCCGGTTGCGCCCAACGAATGCGGCAAAAGCCCGGTCATTCAGCCCCCCCCCATCGACGAATCTGCGATACGCCCGCCACAACGCTTCCATCCGCAGTGTCTGGACCGGCGGATAGTTCACCCGTTCACGCGAGAAGCCGGGTGAGCCGCGCGGCTCAGCCTGGTCGAAGATCGGGGGAATCTCTCCGCTTTCATCTGGCGCAGTACATTCGTTCTCCGCGGTACCGCTTGTAAGACGGGAACTCCGCGCGGGCTGACCTGTCTGCCTGCCGGCAGGAGCCACGCGGCTCGCTTGTCGCGCCGCGCGGCGCAGCTCCGCACGGGTGAGCAGCCCGTCGTCGGCCAGCCGGTCGAGGTCGATCAGCAGCGGATTGCCGGCGAATGCCGAGTCCGTACTGTAGGGCGAGTGGGCCTCGCCGGTGGGGTGGATGGGCAGCATCTGCCACCACCGAACGCCGGCGGCGAAGAGGAAGTCGATGAATCGCCGCGCGTGCGGGCCGACGTCGCCGCAACCATAAGGCCCCGGCAGCGACGTCGGGTGCAGCAGAATCCCGCAGGCGCGCACGTCGAGTATGGCCGGCGCTTCCATTCCGTGCCCGGCAGTGCGGACGGCGACTGCGTCGCTAGTCCCGCGTTTTTTCACCGTATGAACCTCCGTTCGGCCGCAAGGCATAGATCGCCTCATAGATCTTCCGCGTAGCCTCCTTCAGCACGGCGCGGTCCCGCTCGCGGCCGGCGAACTCCGACAGGTCCACCGGCGGACCGATGTTCAGGTGGGCGCGGTGGCGGAGCAGGAATGCCTTGACCAGCTTCTGGGTATAAATCGTGCCGCTGATGTGGATCGGGATGACCCGGGCGCCGGTGCGCAGGGCGAGCATGGCCAGGCCCTCGCGCGCTTCGGGCGTCTGATCGGGGGGGACGATGCGGCCCTCGATGAAAAGGCCGATGGCGGCGCCTTCGCGCAGTCGGCGGATGACCTCGCGCGTCGGGGCGCTGTCCTGTCCGTCACGCTTGACCGGGATGCAGCGCGACTCGGTGATGAACGTGCGGATGACCGGCAGATGGCAGTACTCGGCCGCGACCAGGAAGTGCAGCCATCGGTAAGTGGCGGAAGCGTAGATGTAGAGCGGGTCGGGGTAGGAGACGTGATTGGCGGTGACCAGGATCGGCCCGGAGGCGGGGATGCGGCGGCCCTCGACCGTCAGCCGCCACCAGAACTTCGCCACGAACTCGTTGAGGTCCTCCATCAACTGGAAGAGCCAGGTGTACTTCGAGCGGCGCAAGCGCGTCAGCAGTGCGACCAGCGCCGTGGCGAAGGTGAGCAGCGCTACGGCGGCCAGGATGTAGCCGACCCATCGGTCGACTTTTTCCCATTGCGGGATGCCCAGCCCGCCCGTGGCCAGGAGCAGAGCGGACGTGGTGCAGACGTCCTTGACGCCGAACACGCGCCCGCGGAAGCGGTCCGGGATGATGCGCTGCAGCAGGGCGTTGAACGACGCCATGGTGATGACGCCGAAAAACCCGCCGCCGAAGATGCCGACCGCGCCGATGCCGCCCAGCACGCGGGGCGAAAACGGCAGAAACGCGGACAGTGCGAAGACCGCCACCGACGCGGAGACGCCGAACATCCCCCAGATGACGAACACCTCGCTGCGGGCGGCGCTGCCGACGGTCACCATCACGGCGGCGCCCACGATGAACCCGACGCCGAGGCAGGCAAGGTAGGAGCCGATGTCGGAGTATTGCCCGCCGTACACGTCCTTGACCACGGCCGGGATGGCGCTCTTGACCAGCGAGCCGCAGAACCACACCACCGCCGCGATGATGAGCATTTCCCGAACCGCCCGGTGCGTGGCGATGTACCTGAATCCCTGGAGGGTCTGCCGCAGGGCATCGGCCGATGACGCCACCCGTTTCAGCGCGTGCTGCGGGGGGGGACGCAGCGCCAGAAGGAGCAGGGCGCTCAGGAGGAACGTCCCCGCGTCCAGCGTGAACGCGACCTGCGCATCGTGGCGGTCGGCCAGGTGCCCGCCGATTTTCAGCGCGATCATGGTTGCGATGATGCCCAGCCCGACGATCAGCCCGTTGGCCCGCACGAGCTGGTCGCGGCGGACCAGCGTCGGAACCAGCGCCGCCCGCGCCGGGGAGAACAACGCGGCGAAGAGGCCGATGAGCAGTATCGGGGCGACCGGACCCCAGGCGGGGCCGATCCACTGCTCCCCCCGAGCGATCAGCCCACCGAAGCCGAGCATGATGCCCATTCGCACGAGATCGGCCGTGATCATCACGCCGCGCCGCGGCAGCCGGTCCGCCAGCCAGCCGTTGAACGGCCCGAACAGGAAGAACGGGACGAACAGTACGAAGGTCATGCGGGCGCTGATGGGCGTGATGTCGACGCCTTCCTCCAGCCCTCCCTGGGTCTGCAGGATCGCCATCTCGGAGAGGTGGTCGCCCAGGGCGCTGACCAGGTAGGCGCAGCAGAGCAGGATGAAGTTGCGGTTGTGCAACAGGCGGGCGGGCGGACTGGCGGGAGAAAGGGTCAAGTCTGGGCCGAGCGTCGAATCGCGAATGCCGGAGTCGACCGCCGACCCCTTTTCGCCATGTCACCGTGCGCGATCCGGCGCCACCAGCGAGCCGCGTGGCTCCTGCCTGCCGGCAGGCAGGTCAGCCCGCGCCGAGATTGCGCCTCCGACGTGGTTGCGAATCGCGCACGATCCTGCGCCTGATCGCACCCGATGATACGGCGTCGGCGGCGCTTGGAAAGCGGGACCGGCCCGCTTGCAGATCGGCAGCGCGGACCTAGGCTTGTGTCCGTCCAGCGAGCTGCGGGCTTGAAGCCCGCGCGGAGGTCCACGCTGTGAGGGTGTTTGCGATGGAGCGATCATCGCTGACGACCGAGAGCCGCGGTGCCCGGCGAGGCGTGCGGCGCGGACGGCGGATGGATTCACGTCCAACCATGCCGCGGAGCAGCCGCGGCGGGCGGGATCCACGTCGCCGTGCGCAATCCGTGGCCGCGTCGCCGCGGGAACGCCCGCGCGGGCTGAAGCGCGCGACTCGCCGGCGGCGCATGTTCTGGCAGGCCGTGCCGGCCGCCGGATGGCTCTTGGCATTCGGCGGCGTCCTGCTGCTGCTGCCGGGTGGACCGACGGCTGCTCAAGACGATGTTCCCAAGCCGCCGGCCGGCGCCCGCAACGAGCCGGCCGAGCCGCAAACGCCGCAGCAGACGCAAACGCCGCAGACGCAGACGCCGCCTTCCGAATCCGCCGCGGCGGAACCTGCGGCGGACGGCCCGCCGCTGGTCGCGGTGGTGAAACTGGCGAGCGGGTCCTTCCGCGTCGCTCTGGAGACGAGTCGAACGCCGCTGACGACCGCGAACTTCATCGAACTGGTCCAGCGCGGCTTCTACGACGGCCTCCAGTTCTACCAGGTCATCGCCGGCGCGACGGCCGAGGCCGGCTGCCCGATCAACAAGGGCATCGCCGGGCCGGGCTACATCTTCGAGGATGAAATCCGCCAGGACCTCAAGCATGACGCCGCCGGCGTCGTCTCGATGGCGAACGTCGGGCCGGACAGCAACGGCAGCCGGTTTGCGATCACGCTACGGCCCATGCCGGCCATGGATGGGAGAAACACCGTCTTCGGCCGCGTGATCAGCGGCATGGACCTCGTCGCGGCGGTGCGGACCGGTGACGTCATCGAGAGCATCCGGCTCGAGGGGCCGATCCCGCCATTCCCGGACGAGGTCCAGGCGCGCCTGAAGGCGTGGCGGGCGATTCTCGACCGTCATCATCCGCCCAAACCTGGTTCGCCCGCGGCCGAAGCTCAGGCGGCGCAAGCGTCGAAGCCGCCCGCCGGAGAGCCGACCGATCGAAACCCGGTCGAGACCGGCGGATAGCGCCCGGTGCTCCGCCCGGCTCACCGGCACTCCACCGCCCGGCACATCGCACAGGGCGACAAGCAGATGTCATGCTCGCCGGTCGGCGCCTGCCACGTGGCCTTCCCTTTCCCCTTCCGGCTGACGACCATGGCGTGACCGTCGCCGCCGCCCTGCGTGAGCGGCAGGATCGTGCCGCCAACCAGCGCGCTCTTGATCTTGACTTTCAACGTGCCTCCTCGGCTACACGAGGCCTTCATCTTCCTGATGTCGTCGCAAGCCAGCCGGCCCGGACTCAGCAGGTACGCCCGATCGAAGCCATCCACGACCCCCCGGGCGACGATCTGCCCGGACTCGTTGATGTCGACCGCGTCCTCCAGCCGGACGTCGCCGCAATTGTTGACGATGGACTCAGTAAGGTCCACGCTGAAGCCGCCCTGACACAGGAATGCCCCGCCCCCCTCCATGCACGCGGATTCGCCTACCACCTGCCCCCGGTCATTGATGGCACGTGGATAGCCGGATGCGCAACCGTCAGCGAACAAGGGGTGCATCTGTCCGTGCTCCCAAATGAAGGGCTTTTGCCAACTCCGGCCCACAATCTGTGTGTGGTTATTGATGGCATATGCCCAGGAAAAGGGCTCATCCGGCAGCGTTCCCAGGTTGATCATGCCACGGCCTTCTTCCCATAGGAAGGCACGCGCGTCATTCCCGGGGATTTCCGCAGCTCCGACCACCTGGCCCAGAGCGTTGATGTCCTCTGCATTGCAAACGTGCAGAATCTTGTTTTTTTGGCAAGAACTCCGGGCGGCCGACGAGTGCAAGCCGTGTTCTTGGGTTGGGTTGCGGGCAGTGCCCGCGCT
>QZJT01000033.1 GCA_003597935.1 Phycisphaerales bacterium
GGACATCGTCTGTGCATACTTCGAGGAAGCGCACGTGAATTATGCAGCGCAGTGACCGACTTGCAAAACATGTTCAGATATTCATTGCCGGAGTAGTAATTGCCACACGGAGCAAGATATCTTCTTGCGCCACCGGCGTGAGGTTCTGCGTCTGACGGACGACCATTTCAACAACCAGAGCCCCGACCTGAACGACGACGGCGTCGTGGTCTGGGGGCGTGGAGATTTCTGCGCCAATCCCTGGGTCGGCGAGATCCACATGTACGTCGACGGCGAAATCACCGTATTGGCATCGAACGAGACTCAAATCCAGGTTCCGACGGTTAATAACCTCGGCCAGGTGGCGTGGCACGCACCGTTCGGCGTGGAGATTTGGCAGGACGGGCGGCTGTCCACACTTGAAAGGTGGACACAGGGTCCGATCCTTAACGATCGAGGCGACATGAAGCTGCTGCGCCAGCGCAAGTACAACGAAGCCTGGCTGCGGCGGATCGAGGACGGCCGGCCCGTCTATTACCAGTTGACGGACGATACCTACTCGAACGTCGTAGGCGATCTCAATGACCTCGGCGAGGTGGTGTGGCGGTTCATCTACAACCCGCCCCGCGGAGACTTCGGCGGCGGCGTCCGCTTCCTGCGACGCATCCGCACCAGCGACATGAACGGCGATCTGGACGTCGACCTGGACGATCTCGGCGACCTGGCCGGCTGCCTGACCGGTCCCGGGCGGGTGGACTGGATGTGCGAGTGCCGCTTCGGTGACGTCGACCACGACGGCGACGTGGACCTGGCGGACGTGGCGCGGTTTCAGAACAACTTTACCGGAGATTGATCGTCCCGAGCGGGCGGTCAACGGAGATAAACTCATGATGTACTTCAGATTCACGGCCCTCGTGGCCATGCTCCTGGCAGCGGCGGCGACGACGCAATCGCGGGCCGCGGAAAGGAACTTCGATCCGTTCAACCCGAACGAACCGTACTATGACTTGCCGGCGAACTGGGTCGAGGGGTTCGCCCCGACTGCCAACGACCACGCCATCATCGGCACTGGCCTGACCTGCGTCATCCGTCCGGACGACGGGCAGAACCCCATTCCGCCGGCGGAGGCGAAGCGGATCACCGTCGCCGGCGGCGGCACCCTGTCCATGCTGGACCAGACGACGCTGATCCTCGGCGAGATCAACCCGCCGAACACGTCGCGCATCGACGGTCGACTGCTGACCGAGGAAGCCGGCGATCTGGAGGGCGCGATCGTCATCGCCGGAGATCACGTCATCATCGGCGACGGCGGAGAGATCCGGCTCAACAAGAGCTGGGTCGTCAGGAACCCGCTCGGCGAAGGGCCGTACACGCTGACGCTGCAAAGCGACTGCATCGACCCGTGTACGCCGGCCGCGACCTGCGGGCTGCTCCTGCACGGGGCGGGGTTCCTGGAGGCGCCGATCGTCAACGACGCCATCGTGCTGGCGGACTTGGACCTGTTTCAGCAGAGCCGCTGCCCCATCGTCCTCATCGACGAGCCCAAGTCCGGCTGCGGCATCTGGTCGGCGGCGGGCGAAGGATCGCTGGAAGTGCGCGTCGAGGTGACCGGCTCCGCCCAGTGGCAGATCAACGAACCGGCTCCCGAGTGCGTCAACAGCTTTTGCAACGCGCCCTGGATCACGTTCTACGTGGACTGCACGCAACTCACCGGAAACGTGACGCTGAACTCGGGCCGGTTCCAGGTCGGCGACGGGGGGTCCTCGGTCGCCACGTTCTGCACTCCCGGAGACCTGGACTGGAACGGCGTTCACCTCGAGGAGAAGTCGGCACGCGATCCTTTGATCAGAGTCGGGTACCAAAGCGTCGCCCAGTTCGGCGGAACCTGCCCCCCGTGAGCGCTTCCGAGGTGATGACCGTTGCGGCGGCGCGGGAGGGTCCGCGTTCACCGACGGTTTGACACACGATCGGCTCGACGGGAAGCTGCAAATCAAACGCGGCCGGACCTCAGCGGTCCGGCCGCCTGTCTTTTCGACCAATGGGCGCGCCCATCTGAACCGTCGACCGTCAGGGTCCGGCGGCAGGCTCAGGGGCAGCGGCCTGGGGCACGGTGATCACAGCGACCGCCGCCCTACGGCTTGGTCAGATCGACTCCCGACCCGTTGCGGCGGGAGAAGAGCCGTCCGTCGACTCCCAGGCAGCCGCAGCCGGACATCAGCAGGACCAGCGAGGCGGTGGCCAGCAGGATGAGCGTCGGCGCGCCGGCCTGCGGCAGGGATTCCAACAGTCTGCCCAGCGTCCCATCGGTCACGCCGAGTTGCTGCCCGAACCCGGCCAAGCCGGCGGCCGCCAGGGTGCCCAACGACAGAATCCGCGTGAGCAGACCCAGCGCCAGTGCGATCCCGGCCAGGATCTCCGCCCCGCCGAGCACGTCGGTCCAGCCCGTCTGAACGGTCACGCCCTCCGGTGACACCGCCAGGCGCGGGTCCGCAACGGCCGGCGCGGCACCGGACCGCGGCGGCGAGGCCGTGGCCGGGTCCAGGTTCGCGAGCGGATCCGCCTGCGCCGGGGCGGGAACGGACTGCTCGCCCACCAGGGATTGGCCGGTCGGGGCCGTCCCCCGAGGGACGACCTGCCGGTACCCGTGACTCATCAGGGCCGCGGCGATCCCGAGCCGCAGCAGCAGGGGCGTCAGCTTCTGCATCCGACCATTTGTGTTTTTTTGATCCATTTGCTTGCCTCCGGGGCCTGTTGGCCTATAGAATACCTGTCGGCATGGCCGATACAAAGGCTGTCAGCCCTGCAATCGCCGATTCTGGGGCGCCTTCAAACCCAATGGGTATCGGTCAGGCTGTTCGACACCCCGCTTCGGACGGCCGCGTCAGCGACGTCTGAGAACCCGCGACGGTACCCGGCACGCCGTGTGTCTGACCGGTAGCAGTATAGGCCCTTTGCCAGTCCGGCGGGGATTACAAACGCCGCCCGAGTTTGGAGCGCCAGGCCGCCGCGGCCGCCGCGGTGGGAGCCGATCGGCCCCGCCGCTGAGCCGCCCGGTTACCCGAAGGGATTCGAGCCGGCCTGGACGATATTTTGGAGCGATTCTGATTGTGAGATTCATCATCGAAATGACGGGTCCGATCGTGGACCCCAGACCGCGCTACTGCGCCGCGTACCACCAGGTCGCCCGCGAGATGAGCCTGCCCCGCATCGACGAGGCCGAGTTCTGGCGGCTGGTGCGGCGCGGCGACCCCCACGGCCGCTGGGTGCCCGGGGCCAAGCCGGCCCAGGTGCGGGAGTTTCAGCAGCGGTTCGACCAGGCCGTCGAGGCCGATGAGTTCATCGCCCGGCAGCGCGAGCACGACGGCGTCGGCGAAGCCCTGACGCGGCTGCGCCGGCACGGCGAGTGCCAACTGGTCACCAACGGCGCCAACCGGCTCGCCCGACAGGCGCTGCTCGACCGGCTCGACCTTTCCGTCCATTTCAGCGTGATGCGCGGCCTGCCCGACGACCAGTCCGGGCGCGTCCGCGTGCTCAAGGAGATGGCGGAGGGCGAAGACCGCGTGCTGATCGTGTGCGGTTCGGAGGAAGTGACCCGCGCGGCCACCCAGGGCGGCCTGGTGGTCAGCGGCGTGGCAGCGGGCGCCGTCGTTGCCGCCCGCCTCGCTCGCCTGGGCGCATCGCCGGTCTTCGCCTCGCTGGCGGAACTGGCCGACGAAGTCGAAAGCGGGGGCGAACGCCTTGTGCAAGCCGGCCTGCTGCCGCCGAAATACCACTTCGATCGAAACCCGTTCGTGACCGCCGATCACGCTTTCGCATCGCGGGCACGCGGCGGGTCCGGCTCAGCGCGGGGGCCTCGTCGGCGATAAGCCGGGCTTCGATGTGGCGCCGGTTCTCAACCGGTGTTTTCTGTCGGACTCACGCTTCGAATCGAACGGTCGGCTCACCCGTCAACTTGTGGGCCGCGCATCCGCATCAACCGGGCCAGATGGGCCACCGCCAGCCATCCACGATGCCGTCGCGGATACCAGTGCGCCATGTGAGACCGATCGGGCAGGGCCACGGCCGCCAGGTATGAGAGACGGTTGCGCCAGCCCGACAGCGAAAGGAGATTCGTGAGGACGTGGGCGGTCGGGTGGTCCGCGTCGCGCGGGGCCTGGGTGATCGCCCACCATTCACCAGGCGTCGGGTGGCAGCGGAACCGTTCGGCGATGGCGGCAAGGTCCAGCACTCCTTCGCACGGGTCGTCCGGCGTGACGTTCTGAAGCCGATCCTCAGGCGCCGTGACGCCAGGACCACGGGCGCTGAGCCTCACCGTATCGCCGAAGGAACGTCGCAAGCTGCGCAGTGTGCGATACACCGCGTATCGGACGCCCCAGTCGTCTGCGCGGCGGACCCACGCGTCCCAGTCGGCCGCATCACGATAGCGGTCCATGAACAGGACGATGTCCCACATCCAGCGCAACTGTGTGCATCCATGGCAGGCGGCGTGTACGCAGAGGTGGAGAAACGTGTCGGCCGGGCCGGGCACGCGGAGCGAGGCGCCGCCGAAGTCGACGCAGACCGACCCGTCCCACAATGCGTGATCCGGGACCGTTGCGGCGTACCACAACGGGCGGAACGGACGCACGTGCAGGTCGATACGGACGGAAGGTTGGTCGCCGGTAAGATACTCGCGCTCGTAGTAGAAGCGCGGAAAGAAATCGGCCCGTACCGGCTCGGCGCCGCGGCGGCAACCGGCCGCCCGCAGTGCTCCGTCCGCGGCCTCCAGATCGCCCGGACGAATGAGCAGGTCGATGTCCGACATGTCACGAACGCCGGGCGCGGCGTAGAGGGTGAGGTTCAGAGCGGCTCCTTTCAAGAGCAGACACTCCACCCCGGCCGCCCCCAACTCGCGGAACACGGGACGCATTCTCGTGATCTGATAGGCGTTGCGGGCGGCCACGGACGCGCGATAGCCGTCCAGGATCCTCTTTGCGGACGGCGGGGGCGAAACCCGCTGGCGGGCCAGCGCCTCGTCCAACGCGCCGCCCACGCGGGCTTCGCAGGCGGCGCATGCAGCCCGGTCCCACAAGCCCAGCGTGGACAGCTCCCTGTCGGCGGCAAGCGCCCGCCCGGCCAGGCAGTCGATCAGCAGCGCGTGGATCCGCTCGGGGGATCGCCACGACCGCGCCGGCCGTTCGCGGCGCTGAGCGCCGACAGCCGGCCGGTTCGTGCGGCTCGCCGGGCCGGGCCGCGAAGTGACGTCGGGTGGGTGCGATGCGCTTTGCCTGTGATCGAGTCCAGCCATGCGCTTCAACCGTTCCAACCGCCCCGCAGGCTTGATCTGTGTAACCAGCTTGTCAGGCCGCAACGCTGCCGGCCGCTCTTCGCATGGCCCGCTCGATCAGGTCGCACGACGCTCCCAGTTCGCCCGCCTCCAACCCGTAGCACGCGGCCCCTTCCATGATGTCGGCGAAGAGTTCCACTTCCGACACTCCAAACCGCCCGAAGGTGAACGACAACTGCAGCCATTCATAGACCGCCCGGGCCCGCGACATCGGGATCAACCGGGGCGTGGCGCCCTCGACGTACCTGGGAAAGATCACCAGGCGGACCGTGGCCGGCGCTCGGCCCACGCCGCCGGCAAGCGTAGCCGGGTCAATGAACCGGACCTTTCCCTTGACGCCCTTGTCGTAATCGCCGCCCAGCGCAAACGTCAGTCCGGCCCGGGCCAACGGCTCGAAGGAGCCGTGTTTGACGCAGATGGCCTTCGGGTAAGCGTGCAGGCGCCGCGTAGCGGCGTCGATGAGGGCAAATTCGTCGCAGTAATACTGCCAGCCGCGCGCGGCCAGCCCGGCGGTGAGCGTGGACTTGCCGCTCTGCGGCGCGGCCGCCATGACCAGCCCCTGCCCGCGCCAGGCGACGATGCCGGCGTGCAACTGGTGGAAGCCCGGCAGCGTCTCGATGATGGCGCCGTTGATGGCCCACTCGACGTGCGGCAGCATCGCCGCGGGCGACCGGATCGCGAAGCGCTCCACGCCGTCGGTCGAGATGATCGCGTGGCGGCGCAGCGTGCGCGGCGAGCGCGTCCACCGGACCCTCAGATCGATCGCATGACGCAGGACCGCTTGCCGCCGGTACCGCCCGTAGAGGCGGTCAAAGTCAGCGGCGACGTGCCGGACATCACACGACAGCGCGATGGCGACGGGTCCGAGCTGGTAGAAGGCCGTCGGAGCAGTGCCGCGCCGATGATTGCCGGGCACGCGGCGCGTGCCAGGGTGCGCTCTTGAGCCCGAGCAGACGTTCAGCATTCGACATTCGTCATTCGACATTCACGATGCGTGGATCGGCAGTTCCTGCTCCAGCAATCCGGCGTGGATCATCGTGTCCACGGCGCTGTCGACGTAATCGGCGACCTCGCCGGGGTCGCTCGTCGGTTCCCAGAGTGCAGACGCCGGACCGGTGCGGCCGTCCGAGCGCGACCAGTGCGCCAGGGCGGCGTCGTTGAGGTAGTACACGTCTTGCCGGCCGGTCTTCCCGGCCCTTACGTCATCGTGGAGGAGGCGGAGCTTGAATCCAGCCCGCCGTTGCGGCGCCGGGCTGTGGCGGGCGGAATACGATTCGCTGGGTCTCATGGGTCGCGATCCTGAGCGCACACGAGCGACGTGCGCTCGTCGTGACGATCAACTGCTCGAAGCCGAGGCGGCGTAGGCGTTCGACGGAGCGAACATCAGGATCAGGGGCGCGGCCAGCGCCACCGCCCTGCCCACCCGCCCGACGAACCGCCGCCGGTCGGGACGGGCGTCGGCGGCGTCTTCGGCGGCCTCGGCCAGTGCATCCGGCTGAACGGCTCCAGGCGCCGTTGGCGCGGCGTGCTCGCCCGCAACCAAAGGGTTGTTTGCACCGGAGTCGTGCACCGATTCTCCGTCGTGGACATCGTGAAGCCGGTTGTGCGCACGCCGCAGCGGGCGGCGACCCGAGCGCCGCGGGCCAGGCGGCTGAAGGTATATCGGTCGTTGGGCGAGAGAAGTTAAGGCCGGACGTTGGGGAGGGTGGCATCCAGCCGGCAACCGTCGTCCGGCCTTCCCGCCAGCGCCAGATCACCGGGCGCAATGATGCGCCACCAGCGAGCCGCGGGCTTTTAGCCCGCGCGGATTCTCCGGCTTCGACGTGGCTACGAATCGCGCAGGGTTATAGAGTCTGACACAAACGTCCCGGGGCCGTTGACGGCGGTCGGGGCGAGGTATCCATCAAGCGGGAGCGTTCGCGCTGCTGGGGATCGGCCGGCCATCGGGTTTACCCAAAGCTGATCGATCGAGCAATTCAGCGTCGCGCGAACGCCCCGTTTTTCTGCCGCCTCGACTTCGAGCGGGGGAGCGGCGATCCCTGCGGCGGCCCCCGTCCGCGCGGCAGGCGCGACCCGCAACACGAACCCGCCGCCTGCGTGGACACCAAGCATGGCGAAGCTCGGCGTCACAGAGGCAGAGTTGAGGTTGCTTCACACGTCATGAGTCGATGGTGATCCGTCCTTCCCCTTCGCCCTTTCCGTCGCCCTTCGGCATTCTACGGCCGCCCGGCGACTTTCGACCTTCGACCTTCCACGTCAATTGCACGGGTTCGACGTGCAGGTGAAGTAGGGCGGATCCACGATCGGCTCCTCGCAGCCCGTCTGGACGACGCTTTTGCTTCCCGTTTCGCTGCCGCACACGCACAGCTCGAACAGGTTGTCGTCGTCGTGGCAGCCGATGACGCTGATATCGCCCGCCAGGTCGCCGCCGCCTGAGGACCCGTTCAGGACGTTGATGACGCCGTCGTATTCGACGGGGTCGACGTCGCAGGTGGCACAAGTGTCCGGGTTGCCGATGAAGATGTCGCCATTGGCGTCGAAGGCGTCGTTTTCATCCTCGTTGATCACGATCAGCCCGTTCAACGTCAGGCCTTTGATGATCTGGATCAGCGAGGTGGCGTTGGTATCCTCGTCGATGAAGATGTCGCCGTCGCACTCACCGTCGATCAGGATGCGCCCGTCGGCGCCCAGGTTGTTGAGATCCAGGAGCGCCCCATTCTTGACGTCGCCGCTGACCCAGAAATCGCCGCCTGAGTTGCCCACCACGGTGAAGGACGCTCCGCTGAGCATGTCGGCCGCGCCGGCCGCGCTGCCGACGTTGAAGTCCGCGCCGCTGGAAAACTCATCGCCGATCGAGACGTCGCCGGAGAAGTTCCCCCCGACGGTGACGCTTCCCGTCAGGTCATTCGAAACGGTCAGCAAGCCCTGCATGGTTCCCTCCAGCAGAATCGAGGCGGAACTGCCGATGCCGTTGGCCCCGCCGACCTGGATCACGGCGTCGCTGGTGAAGTTACCGGCGGTGCCCTTGAACATCTTGATTAGGGCCGAGCCGGTCATGTCGCCGTCTATCAGCACCTCACCGATGAAGTTGTTGCCGCCCTGGTCGGTGTTGACGCTGAACGTGCCGCTCATCGAGCCGGCCAGGTCGAGCGAGGCCGCCGACTCGAACTCCGTCTTGATCTCCACCGTTCCCGCCAGGTCGCGGGCCACGATATCGCCCGTCAGGTGATAGACGGTAATCGTCCCGTCGATGTCGTTGCTACCGAAAAGCAAGTCCCCGAAAGCATCGATCAACGCCTTGGACATATCGATGGCCGCGCCGGCCGTCAGGTCCCCGCTGAAGGTAACGATTCCCTGCATCGGCACGTCGTTGGCGCTGAGATAGCCGCAGCGGAGCGTCGCCCCGCTGGCGATCTGCGTCACGTTGATGTCCACGAACCGGTTGACCGTGCCGCCGATCTGAAAGGCGTTGTCGCTGATATTGCCCAGGTTGATGATGACTTTGGTCAGCGAGCCGGCGCCCAGCACGTCGCCCTTGATGGTGAAGCCGTTGCCGTCCGACAGGGTAATGGTCAGATCCCCGGCCACGTCGTCTTCGACGCTGAAGCCGCTGGTCCCGGGAGCGTACATGGTCAGGTCGCCGAGCAGGTCATCGCCGATGGTCATGGCGCCGATGCCGCCCTCGCCGCCGGTGGAGCGCTGGAGGGCGAAGCTGGTGACCAGGTCGCCGGTGATCTCGCCATCGGAGATCACGGTGTAGAAATCGGGGTCGTTCTCGTCGAGATTGACGTCCAGGATGTCAACCGCGCCGGGATCGTTGTCGGGTTGACGGATGACGATCGTGTAGTTCCACTCACCCGTGGCCGTGAGCGTGCCGATGTTCTGGGGGGGTGGTTCTGGTCGTCGTCCCACGACCAGACGCGCCACGTGCGGGTGACCAGAGCGTTGCTCCCGCGGAGGAATGTGGTGCCGGGGTTGTCGGGATCCGAGAAGATGAAGCTGAAGTCAGTTCCCTCTTCGGGCGGATCGGGCAGATTGTCGAATCTGACGCAGATTTCAGGCTTACCCTCGCCGCCGGCGTCGCAGACGGACGTGCTCGGCTGCGCCAGGACGCCCTCGGCGGCACAGGCCAGCGCGATCAGCCTGATCGCTATTGGGAAGATGCGGTTCATGTTTCGTTTCCTTTCGATGAACGTGGATCAGACCTTGACAGACGCCCCGCGCGCGCGGAGAATCGCCAATCAGGTCCAACGGAGATAGAAGCATGCCAAGACATGCATTGATGCTGGTGAGCGCATTGCTCGCGGCGGTCCCCGGATTCGCACAGATTGTCTCATACGAGGGGAACTCCTTTCCGGAGGAAGAGGGTTGGGAGCGGCGCCTGCGACCTCATCCGCCTGAGCGATGGCTTATGGATGGTTGGTTGCATTTTCGGTGCGAAGTCTTCGACCCGAAGCTGTGCGCGGGGGAGGACGAGTACTACCGGTGGGAATTGGACGACTTCGCTGGCGCAAGCAGATTCATGCTGGAGTGGTCGGTGATCACCGACGGCCCCCGGTCCGAAATACCTGACGTGGCTCCCTCCTCCTGCGTCGCCGCCGGCCAGCGTGGGATCTGGTATCACACGACCGTGGCGCGAGACCAGGCGAGCTTCCTGATTGACGTTCGGCATCCGTTCTGGTACGAACTTCAACCTAACATGACCCATCGGTTCCGCGTCGACATCTTTGGGGAGTACTGGTACGAATGGTCGGTCGACGGCGAGGTACGGGTCGCGGCCCGCCCGGAAGGGCAGTATCCGACAGCGGACTCCTTCATCATCTGGGGCGCCCGGGCCGCATGCGTTGATAGCCTTTCGGCGTATGACTTTGTGCGCTTCGGGATCCCGGAGGAGCCCCACATCGACTGCGACGCCGTTCGCAAGCTGAAGGCCCGGTGCCGCGAGGGGCGCAAGGCTCTTCCCAAGATCGTCGCGAAGGTGCGGACGCGGCTGGGCGAGGGGACGGAGTTGACCCTCACCAACAACGGCGACCACCGTCCGCTGGTCATCGACGCTGGCGGCCGCGCCAAGGCGAAGTACAAACACCAGTTCGGCGATCATACGTTGTTGCTCTTGAACTGCCCTGCCATTTCGCAGCAGCTCGCCTGCCATCCGTGACGGCGCGCACGGTGACCAGACGGACGGCGCAGCGAAGCCGCTCGACGCGACGGCGCTGGCGCACGGCATGAGCGCGGGAAGAATGCAGGCAGTGGCGCGGTTGCCGACGTGACGCAACGCCCGCTGAGGGGCGGCCGGCGTCACGGCCCAAAGAAAAACGACCAGAAAACCCGCGATCCGCATGAGCGGCATCCCGACTGCGCCCCTTGTGAAAGGGCGTAGGCCAGTCCGGACGCATCGCAGCAAGCAGCCGTTCGCAAGCGACTCACTCGCCAGCGAACGCCGCAACCGCGACGCGCGGTTTCTCAAGTCAATCGTGCAGCCTACTGAATTGCCGGAGGCATGTCAAGAGGCGCCGTGCGGAATTCCGAGTAGCGGTTGCACCACCGACTCAGCGACGCCGATTGACGGGGCGCGCGCGGTGCCGGCCGGTGTCACGGGCTTGCGTCCGCCGGTCGGGAAGCGGGATTCCCGCCGGCGGCCGTCGGTCACGGCGCGCCCGGGGCGCGACGCAACCGCCCATGCGCTCCCGCAAATCGCCATGCGCGATTCGGACCCGATGCGAAGTCGGCACGTCCGCGCGGGCTGAAGCCACGCGGCTCGCTGCCGGGCGCTTGTTCAGGCACGGTGATTTAACGGCCCGCCGTGAAAGCCCATCAGAGGAGTCGACTTGTAAAAAGGTGTCGATTTCCAAAATCAAATCTCAAATTCAGCCCTCTGCGCGCGATTGGAATACCGGCGGATTCCCGGATATGCGCGCCGCGATGGGCGGCGCCCCGGGATACGCTTCGGTGAACGGGAGAGAGCGAGCAAAGCTCGCGTGCCGGACGCCGAGAGTGCGCCCCGGCGCCGTGGCCGGCGCAAAGGTTTCTCAAGTCCAAATTGCCCGCCACGGGCCGGGGTCTTTTCGGAAAGGTCATACGCCGACTGCTGCCGTGTCGGCCAGACGGCCGTCGTAGCATGAGCATCGCGGACCGTATTCCGGTATGATAGAGCCTCGGCTGTTCATCGGCGCGAGGGAGAGGCGAGTCGGTGGAGTGCGATACCCGACACCCGCAGGGGCTGCCGCGCGTTGGCGCGTTGGACACGACACTGGACGCATGTCTGGTGCGCCACTGGCCCCGGCTATGCGCGATTGTGTGGCATCGTGGCGGCGCTGAGCTTCTGGAGCACTTCCTGCCGGAGGACTTGGCGCAAGACGTAGCCATCAGGGCCTTGGAACAGCGCCCGGGCTTCACGTACCAGGGCGAGCAGGCGTTCGTGCGATGGATAGCGACCCTCGCGCGCCGCGTAGTTATGGATTCAGCCCGTCTCCTGGCGTCCCGCCCGCCCTGCCTTTCGATCAAGCGCTCAATTGACGGCGGAACCACGACCGTACCACCCAGTTGGATCCCCGGTTCCGAGCGTTCCCCCGCCGACCTTGCCGATCTCAATGAGGAAGTCCATCGCGTGTTGAAGGCGTTGGCCACATTATCCGAAAAGGACCGGGCGGCGCTGGTGTGCGTGAGGTTCGAGTACCGCTCCATCGCGGAGGCTGCCGAGGAACTGGGATGCTCCCACCAGGCCGTGGTACAGCGGCTGCGGCACGGCATGGCATGCCTTTGGCGCGCACTAGATCCACGCGCGACCCAAGAGCGTACGTGATGCGCGGGGCGTTTCAGTAAACGACGCGCCCGCTCCGCCGATGCTGCCGTGCCCCCATCGCCCCATGCTGCACGCGTCGGACCCACGACGGCGGTGGCCTTATAATGGCCCCCGATGAGCCCTGACCCGAAACGGGGGCGATCTCTACCCGGCCGGCGGCGGTCGTCGCCGCCCGCTTGCCCCTCCGACCGCCCCGTGCTGCCGCGCGGGTGGCGGCGGGTGTGGGTCCCGTTCGTCGGATGGAGGAACGTCGGCCCGGACGACCGCGAGCGGGTGGACCGGCTCTTCCAGAAGCCGATGATGATCCTGGCGCTGTTAGCGCTGCCCGTCTTCGCACACGAGTTCATTCTGCCGGAATCGGCGCTGGAAGTGCCGGTCGTGACGCTGGCGATCGAGATCGCCTTGCTCTTCATCTGGCTCGCGTTCACCATCGAGTTCGTAGTCAAGATCTCCATCGCGGAGAGCCGGCCGCGCTACGCGCTCAAGAACTGGCTGGACGTCTTCATCATTCTGCTGCCGTTCCTGCGGCCGCTGCGCGGGCTGGCCATGGCGCGGTCCCTGCGGCTGGCGCGGTTCATCGGTGTGTTCGGCGTGCGCGGCGCGGCCATGAAGCTGCTGCGCACCGGTGTGGCGGCGGTGATCGGGTGGGAGTTCCTTCGGCGTTGGACCCGCAGCGCCGACACGGTTGCAGCCGACGAACAGCGAGAACGGGAGCGGCTCGAATCGCTCTCGCGGCGCGAACTGATCGACGAAGCGCTCGCGCTCAAGGCGGAGGTCCGGCGGCTGGAGGCGGCGTTGATGACAGGTCGCGCCGCTGAGCCGTCCGGCGGGGATGACGCCCCAAAACCTTCAACCTTAAGACCTTAAAACCTTCAACCCATCAATGCCCATGTTCGGCAAATGCGTCCGGCAGCGCGTCGATGATGTCCACGGCGGTCAGCGAGAGCTGGCCCAGGTCCTGAGCGGCGAAGTCGCCGGCCAGCCCGTGCAGATAGACGCCCAGGATCGCGGCCTCCAGCGGTTCGAGCCGCTGGCCCACGAACGCGGCGATCATCCCGGTGAGCACGTCCCCCGCTCCGGCCGTGGCCATGCCGGCGTTGCCCGTTTCGTTGACGTAGAGGCGGCGGCCGTCGGTGACGACGGTGCCGGCGCCCTTGAGCACCGTGACGCAGCCGGTCGAGCGCGCCAGCGTCACGGCCGCGTCGGCGCGCGCGGCCGGCATCGGGCCGGGGCACCAGCGGTCGAACAGCCGTTTCATCTCGCCTGGGTGCGGCGTCAGGGTGATGCGGGCCGGGTTCGGGATGGCAAAGCGGTCCATGCGGGCGAGCATGTTGAGCCCGTCGGCGTCGATGACCATCGGCTTGTCGCACTGCTCGATCAGCTCGCGCAGGTGATCGGCCAGGATCGAGCCGCCCAGCCCGGGTCCAACCGCCACGACGTCCGGCTCGAACTCCGCCACGATGGCCGCCAGCGACGATCCGCCAACCAAGGGCAGCGCCCGCGTGGTGACGCACGGTTCCAGCATGATGACCGTCTGCTGGATGTCGCCCGGCACGATGGCCTGCACCAGCCCCGCCCCGCTGCGCAGCGCCGCCCGCGCCGCCAGCGCCGGCGCCCCCGCCATGGTCTGGGCGCCGCTGCAGCCGCCGATGATCGCCACGCGGCCCACCTGGCCCTTGTGCGCATCGGTCGGGCGGACAGGCAGCGCCGCGATCTCCCTGGTGACGACGGGTTCCAGGCTCATGTGTTCGCCGACGCTTTCCCCGGCACGTGACGGGCAGGCGCTGCGACGGTCGCGCCGTCCGACACGTCCGCCCATCGCGGCGCCGGCCGTCCATCGGGCCGCTGTGCCCACCGCAGTGTCGCCAGGTCCGCTCCCGGATTCAAGCGGCGGCGAGGGCGGAAGGTCGAGGGTACGTGCCGGAAGGCTGTGCGCCCCTTGGACCGCCTGGCTCCAGCCTGGCGGCGGCGCGGAAAGGCGTCCGCGGCTCGACAACGCGCTGACCCGGGAACTCCGCCCGGGCTTGAAGCCTGCGGCCCGCTCAGGAAAGCCGCCGCATCCGTCACGCACCGACAATGTCACTGCAGGATTGATCCGCTTGTTTGCCCCCGCCGGCGGAGAGTTGAATCAACAGGAGGAGCGAGGCCAGCGAGTACCCGGTGGCGTGCGGGACGGACGAGCAGCACCAAACGGCCGCAATCCCGAAGCGACAGCAGCCGACCGCGGGCTTCGCTCGGCAGCCGCGAGCCGCGAACTTCCGGCGGCGCCACCGGCGAGCCGTCGGGTTCCCACGGCGCCACCGGCGGGACGCGGGCTTCAGCCCGCGCGGATTCTTCCGCACAGAATTGCCACAATCGTCGCACGGCTATCCCGCCGTACGACCAGGGCCTACCCTCCTCCGCACGATTTCGACAACCGCCTCACGGCCATCGACTATGCCCCGGATGGCCGGTCCCCTGTCCGGGTGGGTGAGTTCGAGTACGACGCCCTGGGGCGCCTGGCCAGCGCGCAGATGCGGCTCGACACCGACGTGTACTCCGACAACCAAGAACTCCCGTACTTCCACGACGGCCAGAACGTGATCGCGGAGGTGTCCCCCGCCGACGACGTGCAGCGCCGCTACATCCACCGCACGACCTGCATCGACGAGCGGGCGATCATGGTGAGCACGCCCGACGATCCGACGACGGTCGACACCTGCTACTACGTGCTCAAGGAGCTTTACGCCGTCGCGCGGCTCATCAAGCGCAACGGCGCCCTGGTGGAGGCGAACACGTACGACGCCGTGGGCACGATGAGCGGGGCACGACGGGCACGCCCGCGGGCGCGTCCGGCACGGTGTTCGCTTACAACGATCTGTCGGAGCTTACCGGCGAGTCGAGAAGGTCAAGAGCCGCACATGGTCCGACGGGGCGGAACGGGCCAACCTGGCGCGGTACGACTATAGCTTCGACAAGGTCGGCAACCGCCTGTCGATCGACCCGCGTCGCGGCGACGGAGCCAACGCGGGCGGGGTCTTTCCAGCAAGCCTCATGGCGGCTGAGTGAGCCGTGCGGCGGCTGAGTGAGCCGTGCGGCGGCTGAGTGAGCCGTGCGGCTTGAAGCCTGCGCGGACGTGCAGAGCGGCCGCGGCGCCCGTCGGCAGGCCCGATGCTGCTGGAACGCGCAGCGATGGAGGTGTATCAGGATCCATCACAAAAGCAGCGCGCGGCGTCCGCGCAGCAGTCCGCCCGCTGCGCTTGCAGGAACGCTTTTTGGAGTTGATGGACTTTATGGACTCGATGGACTTTATGGACTCGATGGAGTTCTCCCCCGAGTTCGCACAAGCGCTAAGCCGAGTTAAACATGTGTCGAAGCTCTCGATACTGGGGACGCGGAACCGCGTTCAAGGGAAACGTCGATATCCACTCTACAAAGGTGGAAGCGTTCGGCTTGGGTCGGGCTTCCCCACAAAGGTGCAGGCGTTCGGCTTGGGTCGGGCTTCCCCACAACGGTGCAGGCGTTCGGCTTGGGTCGGGCTTCCCCACAACGGTACAGGCGTTCGGCTTGGGTCTGGCTTTCCTATCCACCTTTGGCCTGTGCGGCCCCGGGCCGTCACTCCCTCATTCCCCGATTCCCCCTTCGCGGATTCCCTCAGAACCCCGATCCCCTCACCCGCTGATTCCGTCACTCTCCGATCGCTTCACCCGGTGATTCGCCGCTCGCTTCGTCGAGGCGGGCCTGCTCGGGGAGCAGCGGCGAATAATCTCCAACGTAGCCCTTCTGCTGAAAGAAGTGCATCAGTTCATCGACGCCGGGGAAGATGCGGGTGGCGGTGGCGGGGATGAAGGGGGAAGGCTCGTCGATCGGCTGCCAGACGACGTAGACCTCCTTGGCGGCTTCGTAGGCGTGCTGCAGCTCACGTTCGACCCCGCTGGACAGGCCGGCCCGCCCGCCCGTCAGCGCCGGGATGAAGCTGACGATCATGTCCGACTGGTCGATCAGCTTGAAGTCCCGGGCGTAGATCTGGCCGTCGATGTCGGCGGCGCAGGCGGTCACCTCGGCCGCGGCGATCTGAAGGTCGCGGCCGTTGACACGGATGGTGAAGCGCTCCCGGCCCGCCTGCACGGCCGCCCCGGCATCGAAAAGAAGCTGCTTTTCGTCGAGGTCGCCCGGGTCGAAGGTGATGAAGTGTTCGGCCAGCGTGGCCCGGAACCGGTCGATCTGCACCAGCGCCTCGGGCATGCTCAGCACGTGCGTCATGGGAAAGGAGGGATACACCCGCTTGCGGTGCCGCTCGAACATCAGCCGGTAGATCATCAGCGCGGCCGTCTCGAAGTCGCCGGTGGAGATCACATAGTGTGCCCCGTAGCCGCGCAGGGCGTCGGCGATGCTGGCCGTGACGACGATCTCCTCCTCCCGCCATACGAGGATATCCTTGAACGTATGGCGGATGCCCTCGTGCTGCCGCAGCAGCCGTTCGTGGATCGCCTCGACGCTGTCGACCAGGGTGACGTACAGATCGGCGTCGAGCGTGCGCATCTGGTCGTGATCGTAGGCCTGAAAGAGGCCGTGCCGCCAGCGGAACGTCGCGTGGGTGTTGACGATGAGGTGCGGCGTCTGCCCGGCGAGCGCGAGGATATCCTTGAACACGCTGCGGCGCAGGTTGTCGAGTCGGCGCTTGGGCAGATCGAGAATGCGGCCGGGGGCGACGTCGGGCGCTTCGGCGTACATCCGGTCGCCGACGTGAGCGACGCCGACCTTGTGCCCATGCTCGGCCGCCACGGCCGCGACGCGTTCGAGCAGCGGCTTTTTGTCCAGCCCGACCTGCCCGGTGACGACGACGCGCACGCCGCCGTGCCGGCGATCGGGAAAGAGCTGTCCGCCTCCGCTGTTCATCCACCGGGTTTTATCACGCGGGTGGGCGCATGGATACACGGCCCGGGGGATAGCTTCGGAAGCGCCGCCGGATTCGCCGGGCCGCGGGCTGCGTATTCACCGTGCGCGACCCTGTGCTACCGGCCAGCCGCGGGCGTCAGCCGGCTTCCGCGGGCCCCGGCTGGATCCGGCGGCCACTGGCGGCATTCGGCGGCGCGGATGTCCGGTCTGAAGGGTGGCCCCGAGTCGCACACGACGATCGGCGGAACCCACGTGAGGTCACAAACCGAAGCCGTTTGTCGCAGGGTCAGCCGATCCAGACTGGGCGATGCAGGGCTCGAACCTGCGACCTCCTGCTTGTAAGGCAGGAGGCGACACGCCGGAAAACAGCATTGGTGATAGCGCCAAGGCCGATGCAGACCGACTTTCGTCGGCCGGTTGTACCGAAAGTTGTACCGGCTTTTCGGCCGCGCCACGGGCGGACGCATCGCTGGCCGTGCCGGACGGACCGCCCGACCTCCGTGCCGCATCGCCGGCCGGCCCGGCCGCTGGCCAGCCCGACACCGCCCCGGCGGACGCCGACCTGGCCCGGATCGTGAGCGCGTGGCCCGGCCTGCCGGAACCGATCCGACGGGCGATGCGCGCCTTGGCGGACGCGGGCGCCCTGGAGGGCGTCTCAGACCAACAACGAAACAATGACGCCGGCAGCGGCCGCCGCGAGGGCGGTGGCGCGCCGGAGAGGATCTAGCTATGCCGACAGTGGACCTTCGAAGGCCGATCCGACTCTTTCGCACCGCCCCGAGTCGCGGCGTCACCGCCGCCGGCGACGGGTCTGCCCGCGTCGTGCGCGACGGGGGCGCGTACGGGGCTGGTCTAATCCGCGGGGCGTCGCTCGTGACATGCGGCGAGGCCCGCGGTCATGGGTTATGGATCGACTCGGAGTTCCTGGAGCAAACGCGCGACGCAGTGAACGCGAGCCGGTCGGGGGTCAAGATGCGGTTCACGCATCCAGGACTGTCCGGAGACGGACTTGGGAGGTTCCTGGGCCGGGCGCAGCACGCGTCACTGGAGGGTGATCGCGTGGTGGCAGACTTGCATCTGGCGAGGTCCGCGCACCGGACGCCCGACGGGAACTTGGCGACGTACATCATGGACTTGGCAGAGCAGGATCCGGAGGCGTTCGGGATGTCACTCGCGTACGCGCCAGACGTCCGCGCGGAGCAGCAGTTTATCGCCGACAACCTCGATGAAAACGACGACTTCCGCAGCCCTGACGCGGGCAACGTGCGAAACCAGCCGCACGCGCGCCTGGCGACGCTGCGGGCGGTGGATGCGGTTGACGATCCGGCCGCAAACCCGGCCGGGCTGTTTCATGCTCGGCAGGACGTTCCCATGATGGGCGACGCGCTGCTGTCGTTTTTGTTCGGCTTGTCCGACGTGGTGCCGCCGGAGCTGGCCGCGCTGGCCGCGCGCTATGGGTTCGACGACGTTATCCCGGAGCTGGTGCAGGAGTGGTTTCAGGGATTGCTGACCCGCCACGGTGTTCAGATCGTCGGCCGAGGACCGGGGGGGACGCGCGGGGAGCTGGCCGAAATCGCGCGGCAGATCGAGGAGCATATCACCGACGGGCCGACGCGGCCGCGGCGGGACCGGGCCCGCGCCGGGGCGGGGGTCGCACTCACACAGCGAAATGACACGGATGTTGCCAGCGGCACGGTGCCGCCGGCGGACTCAAACTGCGAACATGGAGGTTTCATTGAAATGCCTCAGACGATCACTTTCGGACGGAGTGCCAGCGAGAAGTTGAACGAATGTCTTGCCGATGCTGTTTTCCTGGGCGAGGCCGACGCCTTCGGCATCCCGCCCGAGCGGCAGGCGGCGGCGCGCGAGTTCGGCGGGCTGCGGCTGCAGGGGCTGGCCCGGGCGGTGTTGGGCCGCAGCGGGCAGCGGGCGCCGGACAACCCGGACCGGCTGTTCGCCACCGCAGTGACGACGAACACGTTCGGCTACGTGCTCTCGACCATCATGGGCCGGTCGCTGGCGCGCGGCTACCAGGAGTTCACCTCCACGCTGCGGCTGTGGGCCGGCGAGCGCGAGGCGCCGGACTTCCGCACCCGGACCGACGTCCGCATGGGCGAGTTCGCGGCCCCGGAGAAGATCAACGACGGCGGCGAGCTGCCGCACGACACCATCGGCGACTCGGCGGAGACCTACAACGCCGAGACCTACGGCAAGACGTTCACGCTGACCCGCAAAACGTGGATCAACGACGACCTGGGCGCCCTGCGGGACTGGCCGCGCAAGCTGGGTCGGGCGATGGCGCGCAACATCGACCAGATCGGGTACGACCTGCTGGTGTCGGCGGCGGGCGTGGGGCCGACGATGGGCGAGGACTCGCTGGCCCTGTTCGACACCACCCGGGCGACGCCGAACTATCAGACCGGCGCCGGCACTGTGCTGGGCGACACCGGCCTGGCGGACGGCAAGAAACTCATGCGCAAGCTCAAGCACGGGGACGTCTTCATCAACGTCATCCCGCGCATCCTGCTGGTGCCGCCGGAACTCGAGCACACGGCCATGAAGCTGGTGCAGAGCCAGGAGCTGATGATCGGCTCCGACAGCAGCGCGACCGTGTTCCCGACCAAGAACGTTCACCAGGGCACGCTGGCCCCGGTCGTGGAGCCGCGCCTGTCGGCGGCCACCAACGGGACCACGGCGTGGTACCTGATCGCGGACCCGCTGCAGGCGGAGAGCCTGGTGGTGGTCTACCTGAGCGGCAACAGGAACCCGGTGATCGAACAGGTCAACCCGGTGGGCATCCTGGGACTGGGATGGCGGGCCTATCACGACGTCGGCGTGGCGTTCGTGGACTGGCGCGGCATCGTGCGCAGCAAGGGCGCGTAGCACTCTTTGCACCGTATAGGCGCTGGCCGCCAGCGGGAAGCTGCGCGGCCCGCACTCGACGGTGCGCGTCAGCGGGCCGGCCGTTGTGCGGCGGCTTGCCTTTTCACGCCATACGCGGCGGGCCTGCTGACGTGCATCGTTGAACCGAGGCCGCATGATGCGGTCAGAGTAGACCTGATAGGAGCAGCTTATATGAACACGGCTGAGGCATTGTTGAGAATCAGTGGTGATCGCCAGCGGGCGACGAAGGATGCTGCGGTCCGCCGGCTCGCGGAGCGGGCTTCGCGGCTGGCCCGTGGTGCCGCCACCGAAGCCGACGCGGACGGCTTGCATGGTGACCTGGCCGCCGCCGGCTGGGACGACGCGCGGTGGTGCGCGTGCTGCGCCGCCCACGCGGAGGTCGCCAACGCGCGGAACGATTCGGCAGAGCTTGAAGCAATCGAGGCGGAGTTGGCGGGGATGGAGGCGGAGGCGGCCGCCGCCCGGGAA
This sequence comes from Phycisphaerales bacterium, assembly GCA_003597935.1. Classification (GTDB taxonomy): domain Bacteria; phylum Planctomycetota; class Phycisphaerae; order UBA1845; family UBA1845; genus SURF-32. Next base: position 20,358 of record QZJT01000033.1, read on the forward strand.
CAGATCGTGAGGTTGAAGCAGAAACTGAACGTCGAGGAACGCGGCAAGTTGCTGCGGGAGTTGACGGCGGCTCGCGACCGGCTGCGGCAGCGCCGGCTGACCGCCGAGGCGATCATTCGGGAGCGTGCCGAGTACTTCCCTGCCGAAACCGCCGAGCGGGCCGCGGCCGCGCGGCAGGAAAATACTGAGCGGCTGCGCGGCCAACTTGGCGACCAGGAGGCCGCGCTGCGCGCCGTCGAGGCGGAACTG
>QZJT01000155.1 GCA_003597935.1 Phycisphaerales bacterium
CGGCGCCGGCAGCGAACTCTACCGCGGCATCGGCAGCGTGGTGGTCGGCGGCCTGATCGTATCGACGGTCTTCACGCTGGTGGTGGTGCCGGCGATGTTCTCCCTGTTCATCGACGCCCGGGCCTGGCTGACCTCCGAGCCGCCCGCCGCCGCCGAGCAGGTCGCTGTGCAGCCGGCGGTGGTGCGGTCGGGGAATGTGTAGAGGGGAGGTGAAGGTCATAAGGTTGTAAGGTCGAAGGTTGAAGGTCCGAGGTCCAAGGTCGAAGGTTGAGGGTTGAAGGTGAGTTCATCGGGCTTGGTCCGCGACCTTTGCTTTGCCCGCGGTTTGTGGCCGCGTCGCAGTCGGGAACTCCGCGCAGGCTGAAGCCCGCGGCTCGCTGGCGCGACTGATCGCGGGCGGTGTTGGATCGCCCGAGCGGCGCCGAGAGAAAGTGGCGGAACGTCACGGGTCGCCGCGGAGTGCTCCATGGGCGCCATCAATGCGAAATACGACGGCCGGCAGGTCATTCTGCCCGATGGAATGCCGAACATCGCTCCAGGCGAGGTCATCCTCGTTTTTGAGGAGATCGGCCGCGGCGGTGACGCGCCTGCCAGCGAAGCGCGCGCCGGCGACACGCTGGCTTGGCAACAAGCCCAGGAGTCCGCGTTCGCCAGAGCATGGGACAACGACGACGATGCCGTCTAAGACGCCATGTAATCCCGGCACGGTCGTGCTCGTGCGGTCCCCGTTCACCAACCTGTCGTCCGTCACGCGATTCACATCCTCCGTGCGGCGGAGGCACAGAGCCGGGCAAACTGCGGAAACAGCTCTGGGTGCAGGATATGGGCGAGCAGCTCGACGGAGTCGATCAGGCGCGGGCCGCTGCGATTGAAATAGGCGTTTCCGTCCATCGCCCAGACGCGCCGGCGGCGCACGGCCGGCAGGGCGTCCCAGCCGTCCTGTGACGTCAGCACGCCGGCGGCTTCCAACGTGCGTTCCAGGTCGAACCCGCACGGCATGACGACGATGACCTGCGGCTCGAACGCGCGGATCGTCTCCCAGCCTGTAAAGCCGCTGCGCTGACCCGACGCGGTCAGTTCGCACCGGCCGCCCGCAAGATCCAGAAGGTCGGGCATCCAGTTGGCCGCCAGCGACAGGGGTTCGATCCACTCGATGCACGCGGTCCGCGGGCGGGCGGTGGGCTGCAACGGCCGGGTACGAGCCGCGACGGCCTCGATTCGACCGCGCAGCGCTTCGATCAGGTTCGTGGCACGGGAATTGCCACCCGCCATTCGGCCGACCCGGCGGATGTCGTCGAACAGGCCGCTCAGCGTGGCGGCGTTGAGATCGACCACCTTCGTCGCGGCCAGTTCCGGCATCGCGGTAAACGCTGGCGACGCGGTGAGTGTCGGCGTCGCGGCCGATGCCGGCGTCTCGGCTGTTGACGGTGTCTCGGCCGATGCCGGCGCCGCGGCGATGGCTCGCCGCACATCGTCGCCGGAGACGGCGCATACGTCGCAGTGGGATTGGGCCACGATCAGATCGGGTTTCAGCGAGGAAAGACGTTGGAGATCGATCTCGTACAGCGGCTCGCCACGACCGGCCAGGGCGCGGACCTGGCGGTCGATCTCGCTGCTGGAGGCCCGGCCGTCGACGCGGGACCGGGTGATCCGCGGCAAAGCGTTCACCGCGGGCGGATAGTCGCACTCGTGACTGACCGCGACGACGCGCTCACCCAGCCCGAGGGCGAAGAGGATTTCGGTGCCGCTGGCGAGCGTCGATGCGATTCGAGTGGCGGCCATGATCGCGGCATCCGCGGGACTTCGGAATTCAGGGAGCGTGCGCGATCATCCGCCGACGGCGAGCCGCGTGGCTCCTGCCTGCCGGCAGGCAGGTCAGCCCGGGCGGACTGTGCAGGGGTGATGCGGCCGCGAAATGCGCACGGCGACCCATCGCACGGCGACTCATTTCACGGCCCACCGCCTGCCGGCGCGGCGCCATTGTCTCCGCGCCGCCGCCGTCGTCGAGCGGATCGTCGTCACCACGGGCGCCGTTCCGGCGGCCGCGGTGAAGCTCTGCTTGACTGCCTGTCGGATTCGTGTTATGCGAAGCGTCCCGGGAACCGGAGTCCCTCGGCCCGGTCGCTGTTTCGGATGCTCGTGCGATCCATGTCCAGGTCGACAGCCCATCATCGCGTGGCGCGAAAGCGCCGCCTCCGCCGAGGCGGACAGCCGATCCAGCGGATGCTGCACGTGGCGTTCTGGCTCGCCCTGCTGCTGCTGCACGGGGCCGGAGTCGCTTACGCCGCGCTGGGCGTCGCATCCGGCGCGGTGGCGGTTTTCGACGGCGTCGTGCGCATGGCGATGCTGCTGGCATCGTCGGTGTACTTCGCGCTCAAGATCGCGGACGTGCATTGTTTTCGCCTGACGCCCGGGTGGCGTTCGGGTCTTGCGGCCGTGGTGGCCGTCGGGCTGATTCACATTGGCGTCGCCCGTCGTGCGGCTCGTGGCGAGTCGGGCGTGCGGCCGGCGTCGGTGGGCGTGGTGCTGGCCCTGGGCGCGGCCGGTCACGCCGCCCTGGTCCGACGCTGGATTCTCGAACTGGGTCGCGCCTGCTCTGGCGCCGCCCAGAGCGCGTCAAAGACCGGACTGAAGTTCGGTCCGTGCGGGCCGGCGGCGCTGTGCCCGCGTCCTTTCACTCAGCTTGCCTTCCTGATGAGCGTCCGATCCCTCCGGGCGCCGCCTCTGGCGTAAGTCTCGTGCTCGTGAGGCTGCTTCCACGCGGCGCCGTGGGCGACGGATGAGTCGCCGCGGTACGCCGATGACGTGGCTTCGCAGGCCCGTTCGCAAGCGACTCAGCAACTTCGTCATCGTTATGGCGCGACGCGCCGTAAGGCGCGATGCCATCGTCCGATCGGCACGAGTGCCCGCAGCGCTGGTAAGGTGCATCGATCATGCGCCGTCGCAGCCTGCTGGAGCCGCAGCGTGCATCGCTGCGCCGGCGCCGCCGCGCGATCCCGTTCGTCCGCGACGTCCAAGCCGGACCCGGCCGGCGTCGCCACCGTTCGTGAACTACGACCTGACGCCGCTCCGTGGGGAGCGCGTCAACTACTGAGGATCTTTTCCACATGATGAAATATCAGAGTCTGTTATGGCAGTGGGCCGTATGCGCAGCGTGCGCCATCACCGGCGCGACGGCGGCCGTCGCCGCCGAAGTGCCCTTTACCGAGGATTTCAACAACGACAGTGCGAACTGGTACAACAACCCGGGCAACGCCCCGCTCGAGTGGTCCGGCTCCGGCGGTCCGGACGGAGGCGCGCATGTCTACACCACGTTCAACTTCGTCAACGCGCGCGAGGGAGACATCCCGGCGCTGTTCCGGGCCCAGGATGAGTTCAACTCCAGCGGCGGCGCGTTCGAGGGCAACTGGATCACCGACGGCGTGGAAGTGTTCACCGCGTTCGTACGGCACGACGCCCCTGCGCCGGCGACGTTCTTCACCCGCTTCTCGCAGCCGGCCAACTTCCCCGGCGGGGTCGCGATCGTGTTTCAACCGGTCCCGCCCGGTACGTGGACGAAGATCGAGATCCCCATCCGGGCGGACAACCCACAGTTCGTGACGTTCGAGGGCAGCGACTTCGAGACGGTGTTCTCCAACATCGGTCACGTCCAGATCGGCATCCAGGTGAGCAAGGGGTTGGAGGGCATCAACGACGATTTCTTCTTCGACCTCGACAAGCCTACGATCGACGGTCAGGGCCGCAGTTGCAGCGGTGAGGAGAAGCTGAAGGCCCGCTGCGCCCGCAAGAACTGCGGCTATCGCGTCGTGGGCAAGCTCAGCAGGGCCGAACCGGGCAGCGAAGTAACGCTGCTGCTGGACGGCGGCAACGAGCAGACCGTCCGCGTCAAGAACAGCGGAAAAGCCAAGGTGAAGTGGTGCGGCCTGGAGGCCGGATCCTATGAGGTTTCGCTTCGTGGGTGTGATCTGGCCGCCGAGGCGGTCTGCCGCCGCTGACGGGAGGCGGCCGCAGCGCGACGCGCCGGCTTCGGACTTCCATGGCACGTGGGCCGCGCCCGTCGTCACTGACGGCGGGCGGCAGGCCCACGCATGGGAAGCGCCGGACCGGCTGGAAAACAGGACGGGCGACGGCGCCTCGCGCGCCAGCGCCGGGCGTCGTCGCGCCGTTCTGCTGACACTGTTGGAGAGTGGACATGTTCAGAATATGTGCCTGCTGCACGGCCTTCGCCTGGTGCGCGGCCGTGGCGGGCGGTGACGAATTCGTGTTCGATCGTCCCAGCGACGATCGGTGGCATTACTGGGTGAACTTCACGCCCGGCACGCGCGCCGCGGCCCCCTGTTTCGGCGCCGCCGGCAACGTCCAGTTCCCCGAGTTCAACGATCGCGACGGCATTGCGATCATTGTATGGGATACGTCCGGGCAGATCCGGCCCGGACGGGGCCCGGATTCCTATGACGTCGCACGCGTCCGGGTCACCATGACGAACCTGCCCGGCGCCCGATGGCAGGTCGACCTGACGCCGGATGAGTGGTTCACGTTCGATCTGAACCGCGACGGCTTCATCAACAAGGACGGCATTCCCCGCGGGGAGCGCGGCGATACGGACGGCGAGAGCGACGATGAGGATCCCGGCCGGGCGGTGGAGCTGTTCGGAATGGCGTTCGGTTCGACCCATTCTTATCACGGGTGGAATGAGCGGAGTCGATACATCGGCGCCGTTCAGGGTCAGACTCTGCCGCGCGATCCCTTTCCCTTCGTCTATCAGGACATCTCGAAGATCCCGCTGCACGTGGAAGACAACGTGAAAGGGCTTTTCAACGAGCGCGCCGAGCCGCCGGTGGCCCAGTTCACGCCCGTTCCCTGGGCCGTGGGCGTGCCGCTGGAATACCGGCCCGGGCGTCAGGAGGAGCCGTTCGACATCGTATTCGACGTGGACCTGGAATTGTCGGATGGGTCGGTGCGGCGCTACTTCCAGGAGCAGCTCGACGGGGGAAGGGTGTTCGTGGCCGTTACGTCCCTGCAGGAAATCATCCCGCAGGGCGATCCGCGGGACGTGCCCAACGTTTATATGAAGGAGGGCGTGGAAGGCGTGCCCAGGGCAAAGCCGGGCGTCCTGGAGATCGTGCTGGGCGCCGGCGCCATTCCGTGCGAGGCGGTCAAGAGGCTCTCCGCCTCCTGCAGGCGCGGGACGCTCAAGGCCAGGCTGGTGCTCCGGTCCGCGGACTATGACGGGCGGGAGGTGACGTTTTCCGTGAACGGCGAGGAGAAAAACGTCCGCGTGAAAGGCAGGAAGGCAAAACTCAAGCTCAGAGACCGGCAGGGGACGGTCGACGTGTGCCTTGTGGATCCGCCCTGCCCGCCGTGCAGGAAGGCCGACTGCGGAGGCTAGATCGCCGTGCGCGATTCGTAGCCGGATCAAAGCCGGAAACTCCGCGCGGGCTGAAGCCCGCGGCTCGCTGCTGGCGCGCGATCGCGCACGCGGATTCAGTCCGACGCACCGAGTAGAGAGGTTCAGTCAGCCGGTGGGGGGGGCTGCCTTACTGGAGGACCGCCATGTTCCATAGAAGACGAACGTGCGGCGGCTTCACGCTGATCGAGCTGCTGGTGGTGATCTCGGTGATTGCGCTGCTGGTGTCGATCCTGATGCCGTCGCTGGGCCGGGCGCGCGAGAACGCCAAACAACTCGTCTGCCGCAACAATCTGCGCAATATCTGGACGGGGATTCTGACGTACACCTATGAAAACCGCGACCGCGTGCCGTTCATGGAGGATGTCAATATTACCGATCCGAACGCGGACCCGTTTGATCCCCTTTACCCCACTACCGTGGGGCGGGTGCTGCTGGATTTCGTGAATCCGGGATCGTGGACGTGCCCCGGCGCGATCGCCGGGTTCCCGGCCGGGGCGGCGGAGAACGAGTGGACGCTGACCTATACGTTCAGCGCCGCCGGCGCGATCGGAAAGGGCGTTCCCTATGACAAGGCGCCCGGCCGCAACACCGGCGGGCCGTTGGATCCGGCGGTGAGTAATTATATTCACTTCGACGGGCGGCCGATCCGCCTGCTGGACGGCCGTCGGTACGTGCAGAACGGAGGCATCAATGAGAACGAAAAGGGCACGTGGAACGTCCGCCGCGAGATCGTCGCCGACGCCCTGGCGGGTGAGCCGATGCTGGGCCGGCCGGTCTATCCCCACTCCGGGGCGCTGAACCGGCGGCTGGACCTGCTCAAAGCGCGGCATCAGTTCGAGATCAACACCAACGGGACCGGCGTGAAATCCGGTTATCTCGAGCTGCACTGCGACGCGGAGAAAGCGGAGATTCTCTTCACCCGCTTCTGGGTGCCGCACTGGCCGCGGTACTGAGCGGCAAGCGTCGCCTGCGACGCACGCGTGGCGGATGGCCGGGTCGAGCGAGGGTCGGCGGCGGGCGGTCATCGGCCCGGCGGGCGGCGTCAGCGGCGTCAGATGCGGAAGCGCCCGGTGCGCAGCATCACCAGGAACACCGGCACGCCGATCATGGCCGTCACCGTGCCGATGGGCAGCAGGGCTGCGCCCAGTTCGCGTCCCATCAGCGCCCCGGCGGCCGGCATGGCCAGTTGCGACGCCCAGTCGCAAGCGATCGTGAACGCCCCCCCCAGAATGGCCGCCGCCGGGAGCATGACGCGGCAGTCCGGACCGACCATCAGCGTGACCACGTGGGGCACCACCAGCCCCACGAAGCCGATCGGCCCGCAGTTGGCCGCCACCGCCGCGGTGCCCAGCGTCGCCACCAGGACGCAGATCACCTGCACCCGGACCACCGGCACTCCGCGGCTGGCCGCCAACTCGTCGCCGAGGCGATACTGATTCAGCGCACGGCCGGAAAGGATCAGCACCACCCAGCACGGCAGCACGAAGGGAAGGAGCGTGATCGCCTTGGCGTTGGTGATGGTGTTCAGCGAGCCCAGCATCCACTGGATCATGCGGAACGTCTGCCGCTCGTTGGAGATCGTCTGGACGGCCATCATCATCGCGGCGCAGAACATTCCGAGGGTCACGCCGGACAGCAGCAGTTCGTTCGAGGTGAGCGGCCGCGGGCCGCGGGCCATGACGAGCACGGCTGCCACCACGCCCAGCCCTCCGGCGAACGCGCACGCCATGACCGGGCTGACGCCCATCCAGGTCTGCGTGAATCCCACCCGGATCGCGATAACCGCCCCCAGCGACGCCCCCCCCGCGATGCCCAGCGTATAGGGCGTCGCCAGGGCGTTGCGAAACAGCACTTGAAACGTCCCACCGCACAGCGCCAGCGTCACGCCGACCACCAGGGCCAGCAGCGACCGGGCGAACCGCTGATCGAAGCCGATGGACCGGATGATGGCGCGGTATTGGCTCAGCTCCAGCGGACTGACGTCGCCATCGCCATCGGCGTCCGCCAGCGGATCGCCGCGAAGCGACGCGATATCGAGCGGCAGACCCAGCCGTACTTTCCACGCCTGCCGCCACCCCACGGCCGTAAGCTGCGATCCGATACCGGGGCTGATCACGAGCAGCGCCAGCAGCAGCACCAGGCACGCTCCCAGCCAAGGGATGACGCTTCGCGGGCTAAGCGGCCGCACGGGGCAGGCTCCAGCGAACTGAATGGCTGTGCGCGATCATGCGCCGCGGTCGAGCCGCGGGCTTCAGCCCGCGTGAAGGTTCCGACTTTGTCGTGGCTACGAATCGCGCATGGTGATTCCGACGCCAGCGGCTCCACGGCGCGGCAAGCGCCTGACGGAATCGGCTGATTGGGGTGCAGGTATCCTGCCCGCCTGGTGGATGGAAGAGCGGATCGGATGAAGGCGGCGAAGAACCGCGGCCAGGGACGATGGACGATCCGGTCATGGCCGCATCATTCTCACGCGGCCGACGCGCACCCGCAACCCGCCCCGATGAGGGCCCGTGACTTGGCCCCGCCGATTCTGTCACGCGCCCGGACGCTTCGGTTGGCACGGGCATCCCGCCCGTGTCGACGCGTCGCGCGGGTTGCCCTATGGCCTGGAAGGCTGTCCCACGCAGGTGTGCGCCTGTGCCCGCCCCATCGCGACCATACCTGTCCGATCCGCGCGGTAGCCCACGCGGAATCGGGACGAATCCTCAAGAAACTCCGACGGCGACCCGCCGATGCGGGCGCACAGTCACCCCCCGATATAGCCGCTGGACGATCGCCTGTCTGCGGCCCGCGGCGCGCCCGCGTCGCCGTCCGACTTGGGCAATCACGCCAGAGGTGCTATCGTAGCGATCCACGAGACGCGCGCTCCCGGCATTCTGGGGCGGGTACGCCCGACGGCAGCATGGGTCGATGGAAAAGGAGCATCACGATGACAGTTCGATTGTCCGTCACCGGATACCTGCCCTTCCTGTTGACTGCCACGGCCGTAGCTCGTGGTGGCGTCATCTTCGTGGACGCCGACGCCCCACCCGGCGGCAACGGATCGAGTTGGGCCAGGGCGTTCGATAAGCTGCAGGATGCGCTGGCGATCGCTCAGGCCGGAGATGAACTCTGGGTCGCGGAAGGACGGTACACGCCCGCGCCGCCGGACGGCGACCGTGAGGCGACCTTTCGTCTGGTGTCGCAGACGGCGCTGTATGGTGGATTCGACGGCTCCGAGATCGAGCGCGAACAGCGAGTGCCCGAACTCCACGAGACCGTGCTCAGCGGCGATCTGAATGGCAACGACCGGGCCGGCTTTCGCAACTACGACGAGAACGCGTACCACGTCGTCACAGCCATCGGGACGGCCGATGGCACGGTGCTCGATGGGTTCACGATCTCCGGGGGCTTTGCCGATGGTGAGTTCAATCAGCCCAACGGAATCGCGGCAGGCGTTCAGCTCGAACGCGCGACGCTTGCCGTCAAGGCGTGTCAGATTGAACGTAACTCAGCCAGAGGATTTGGGGGGGGCATCTGCATCCGTCTTGACAGCAAAGCGTCTATACGTGCCTGCACTTTCACTGACAATGCGTCGACCCTGGGCGGCGGTGGCGGCGTCCACGCGTCAGACAGCGAGGCGGCGATCACCGAGTGCCTCTTCGAGCTGAACACGGCCGGCGATCGCGGCGGCGCCGGAGCCTACGTGTTCAACCGCGCCATCGTGTCATTCGACGGCTGTCGTTTTGTCGAGAACTCGGGGGAACGGGCCCTGGGCGGCGGACTTCACACCAGCGTCAACGGAACCGCAATAACGGCATGTGTATTTCGGCGAAATACCAGCCTCCTGGGCGGCGGCGTCTATACGGCTGGGCGGATAACGGTCGACGATTGCGAATTTGAAGCCAATGAGGCAGTGGAAGGCGGCGGCATCTACAGCCTCGCCAGCGCCGAAGTCAAGGGTTGCAACTTCTCGGGGAACCGCGCGCTCAGTGGCGGCGGCCTCTCCAGTATCGATGCCCTCCTGACTGTGGACGGCTGTGAGTTCTCCGGCAACGCGGGCACGGACCAGGGGGGCGGGCTGGCCTCCTTTGGTCACCGTATGGAAACGGCGATTTCGAACTGCCGATTCGAGGGCAATTCCGCGGGGTTCGGCGGCGGAGCATACCTGAACGAGGCCACTGGACCGATAGTCGGCTGCCGGTTCGGCAAGAACCGGGCGGAGAAGGGCGGCGGGATTTACGTTGTCGACGAGTCCGACTCCAGCCTGACCAACTCTCTCTTCTATGCCAACGAGGCGGATACCGAAGGCGGCGCCATGTACGTGCGCCGTAGCGACCCACGGCTTGTCAACTGTACCCTCACCGGCAACTCAGCCGCCGCATCGGGCGGCGGCATCTTCAACTCGGAATTCGGCGCGCGGCCCTCGATCGTGAACACGGTGCTGTGGTTCAATTTCGATGTCGGCGGCATGGACGAGTCGGCGCAGATCCACAACAACGGCATATTGATTCCGATCGTCAGCTACTCATGTGTGCAAGGCTGGACCGGCCAGATGGGCGGAACGGGCAACATCGGCGACGACCCCGTTCTAACGGACCCGACCAACCACGACTATCGTCCGGCGTGTGCGTCGCCCTGCATCGACGCCGGTGACTCGACGGTTGTCGGCCCCCAGGTCGACCTGGACGGCAACCCGCGACTGGTTGATGCGCCCTACACGCCGAACACTGGCCGGGGCGATCCGCCCGTCGACATGGGCGCATACGAGTTCGGGAACTTCGATTCCTGCTGCTCCGGCGCGCTGTTCAGCAGCGACACCGTTCCGCACGGCGGCATCGACGCGAGGGAGTTGCACGCGTTCGGAGATCCCGATGACTTAACCGGTCTGACCGAGTTGGAGTTCTCGTTCGACGACTCGAAATCGGTCGTCGGCGCATGCTTTCACGCGGAGGAAACCGGGGGTGAAACGCCGCCGGAGATACGCCGCGCTGCTCGGTTGGAGGGCAACCGCCTCCGAATCAGACTCAGCCGACCCATCACGGCCGGCGAATGGACAACGATCGCATACGGCGATCACAGCCTTGTCGATGTCGGATTCTTGCCCGGCGACGTGAACCAGAGCGGCGCCAGCACGGGCAAGGACATTGCCGATCTTGTGGACTGCCTGAGTGGGGAGCAAAGTTGTGCGTCCTACCAGACCGATTTGAACCGAGACGGCGTCAGCCGCGGACCGGGGCTCGGCCAGCCGTCGGACGATAGCGACGCCACAGTCTTGACGGACGACATTCGCCGCCTGCTCGACATCCTCAGTTCCTCCCCGGGCGACCCCCGCGTCTGGCTCAACGTATCGCTGCCGCCGCAGCCGAACCCATGAGCCAGCAGGGCGCTGCTGCGTTTGAGGCAGACGGTCTGCACCCGGCTGCGCCGCGAGCCGCCGGCATGACCACTCCGGCCCCCTCACCAGGGACCCTCTAAGATGTCCCGCCGTTTCCAGTTAGTCATTGTGAGCCAAGCAATGCCGTGTGCGGCCGCGGCGCCGGCGCGGCGCGGTGAACGGGCATCGACGCCTGGTCCAGCACCGTCGGTCCAAGGAAGCTCTCGATGGGACCGAAGCGATACCGCTGGAGCAGCCTTCGGACACGTTCGATCATCGCCCGCCGCCCCAGCCCCTGGTGAAGCCGCGTGAGCCCTGGCACGGGCGCCGCAAGGTGGGCCAGCCCGTCCGGGTCGAATTCGTGCGGATGACAGTAGAAAACCGCCGGCCGGCCGGCCGCCTTCAGCTTGTCGAACTGTCGCCGGAGGATCGCCCACGGCCACAGCCGCGCGAATCCGCCGCCGCCGATCGGCAGCGGGATGCCCAGCACCGAGCCGACCGCCACGGGCGCCTCGATCAGTTCGCGACCGCAGCGCGTCCGCACCCGGCAGAAGTCCCGTGGCCACGCCGCCACGCCGTAACCGCGGACGCGCATTGGTACGATTGACGCATCGTAGCGGAAACCGCATTCGGCCAGCACCTCGAATGCCCACGGGCAACGGTGGTCGATCGAGAAACGCGGCGCTCGGTAGCCGAATACCGGGCGGCCGGTGATGTCCTGGACGATGTTCCGCGTTCGCAGCAGGTCCTGCCTGAATTCCTCCGGCGACATCCGGTGGACCAGTTGATGGTCGAACCCGTGGATCTGCATCTCGTGCCCGGCCGCGGCCAGGTCGGCCACCAGCCGCGGGGACGCCAGGGCCGCGTTGCCGAGCACGAAGAAGGTCGCGCGGACGCCGACGGTCTCCAGCAACTCGGCCAGGCGGTACGTCGGCGCCACGAACCGCGTCGAGACCGGCAAGGATCGGTCGAGAACCGACTGCTGCCAGTCCTCCAAATCCACCGAGAATGCGTTATCGAAGGGGAAAGGCCGGTGGGGGCCGTCGGCAACGGTCGCCAGCGGGCGGGCGATGACGCCGGGGATCCCGGTCGGCCGGGCGCCCGCGGGAGCCGCGGCGTGACCGGTCCGGCTGTCGGGTGGCGAGTCGTGTGCAGGTGGCCTGGTGCCGCGTCGCATGGGTTCCGCTCCGCCGATGGCCCGCCGGAGCGGGTCCGGTCGTCTGCATCAGTATCGACGGGCCGCCGCGCCGGGTTTGGAGTGCCGCGGCCGAGGGCGAGCGTTTGCGGTTTCTGACAACTGCTCTTCAGATTTGACGTGCATGTCGCGAACGCCTTTATTAGTATCAGGAGCGGGGTCGGCGGTCGTTTAGCCCGGCCGGACCCGTCGGCGCGAGTCTCCCGGTTGTCCGGAAGCCCGCCGACACGCTCCGTGGTTCGACTGGAGACGGAGATTTAGCCATGACTCGATTCGTCGTTGGGCTGCTGATGTTGGGGCTGGCGGTGCCAGCACTGGCGCAGGAGGTGGAGAAGGACACCCCCGCCAAGGGCGAAGAGCTGACCGCGCTGGAGATCTGCAAGCGGGCGGACGAAGCCACCAAGGCGGTGAAGGCGGTCAGCTACAAGGCGAAGTTCTCGACCACGGGCGAAGCGGCGGCGCGGTCGCCGGAGGTGGAGGGTACGACCGTCATCGCCGGTGAGAAGAAAGGAACTCAGCCCACGCTGTGCTACCTGGACGCCGTGGTGAAGATGCCGAACTCCGAAGAGTCGAAGCACTACACGGTGGGTATGACGCCGGACATGTCCTACCTCATCGACCATGCCAACAAAATCGCCTACGCGGACATGGACCCGGGTGTGATCGGCAGCCTGGGGCAGGGTCCGAGGGGGCTGCTCATGATCGAGTATTGCCACCCGACGCCCTTCAACGATGAGGTCACCGCTGATAAGCAGGAACTACGGGAGAGCGTCAAGATCGGAGATCAGGACTGCTACGTCGTGTACGTCGAGTACTCCGGCGGGCGGGGCAAGGCGGTGTGGTATTTCTCGAAAAAGGACTTCCTGCCGCGCCGGGTGGACCGCATTCTGCAGAGCGCCACGGGCGCGAACCTGGGGATTATGACGACGACGCTGACCGATCTGAAGGTAGACCCGAAGATCGACGAAGATACGTTCAAGCTGAAGCTGCCCGAAGGGTACAAAAAGTCGGACGACTTCGCGCCGTGACGACGCCCCGGCGGGTGTCCACGGCGTGACGAAGTCGCTTCCCGGCCGGCTGCTACGCCCCGGCCGGGCAGCGCCGCCTGACCGCGGATGAGGGAGTCGGTCGAATGATCCGGGCATCCTGTTTTCTTGTCGGCCTGTTCGGGCTTCCCCTCGTCGCCCAGACGCCACGGCCGCCCGGGCACCCACCGCCGACGCAGGGGTCTGCCCAGCCGGAAAAGGCCCTCACTGACCCGATCGCCATACTCAAGCGCGTCGACGCCGCGGCCAGGGCGGTCCGGACCGTCCGCTACCACGGATCCTGCCGTTACACCGGCTACCTGGCCGAGCGCAAGCCGGTCGTGGTGGAGGGCGTCATTCTGCTGGGCAAACCCGGCCCCTATTACGGGTTCGGCCAGTTCGTCTTCGACGTGAGCATCTCCGTCGGCGACGAGGAGAGCAAACGAAGGGTCACGTCCGGCTGCGACATGAAGACGGTGTGGGTCATCGACCATGACCGGAAAACGATCCGCCGTCGGGAGGTGAGATCTCCCGCTGACTACTTCCTGTGCCTGGGAAAAGTCGGCATGACCGCCAGCGATGCCGGCATGATCGAGTTCGTCCACGCCACGCCCTTCGAGGACGAGATCCATGCGCTGAACGCCACGTTGCTGACCGGCCGCACCATCGAGGGCGAGGACTGTTACGTCGTCGACGTGGTCTACACGGCCGGCCGCGGCGAATCGGTCTGGAGCTTCTCCAAGAAGGACTTCCTGCCCCGCCAGCGCGAGATCGTCCTGATCGACCCGCGCACCGGGCAGCGTGGCGCCCGCGTGATCCGGATCCACCAGCTCGAGATCGACCCCAAACTGAGCGACGACGCCTTCGCCCTCAAACCGCCCGAGGGCTACGAGATTTCAGACGACGGATCGCGGTAGGCGGAAGGCCACCAGCAGCGGCTCAGCCGCCGTGCGGCGGCGCCGGCGCCGGCTCGGAAGGGTCGAACGGCTCTTCCAGCTCCGGCAGGGGGCCCAGATCGACGCCGCGCGCCAGGGGGACGTCCAGTTCGATCCGCGCGTCACCGCGCTGCAACACCAGGTGGACGGTCCGTCCGGCCGGGAGCATGTAGAGCGCTTGCACCAGGTGGCCGAAGTGCAGCACGGGCTGGCCGGCGGCTTCGACGATCTGATCGCCGGGCAGGCCGCCCGCCGAGCGCAGCGGTGAGGGATCGGCGATGTTCTCGATGAACACCCCGTCCTGCCGCCGCACGTTGACGTTGATGCCCAGCCAGCCGCGGTAGAAGCTGACGCCCTGTTTCAGGTCGGCGATGATCTCGTCCACGCGCCAGCCCGGCACCGCGAAGCCCACGCCCGAGTCGTACATCTCGACGCCGGCCAGTTCCCCCGGCCGCTGGGCCATCGGCACGCACACGCCCAGGATGCGTCCCTCCACGTCCACCAGCGGGCCGCCGTAATTGACGGGACTGATCCTGGCGTCCGACTGGATCGCGTTGCCCGACATGCGGCCTACGGCGCTGATGATGCCGACGCTGACGGCGGGGCGCTCGCCGCCGAAGCCCAGACCCAGCGCCACGGCCCACTGGCCGACGGTGATCTGATCGCGCGTCGCCCAGACGGGCACGTCCAGTCCTCTCGCGTCCACTTTCAGCAGGGCGAGCTTGCGGACCTGGTCTCGTGCGACCAGGTCCGCGGCCAGTCGGCGGCCGTCGGGGAGGGTGACGTTGATGAGCTGCGGGTCGCGGACGAAGTTGAAGCTGCTGGTGACGACGTAGCCGTCGGCGCTGTAGATAATGCCGGTGGTGGGGCCGTCGGCGATGGTGAAGGACGACCCGGGCGCGTCGCGGAAAGGGCTCTGGCTGCGCGGCCTGGGGGGGGCGTCCTCGTCGCCGTCCTCGCTTTCGTCGGCCTGGGTGATCTGCTCCGGCGGCTGCGCGCCGCCGACGGTGTCGATGCGGACCAGGAAGCGGCGCGTCTGCTCGGCGACGGCGTGGAACACCGCCTGGCCGGCGCGGAGGATGGTCCGTTCGTCGACGGAAGCGGTGGGGGGGGTTGATCCCTCATCCTCAGACGGCGTCGCTGACTCGATGGCCTGTCCCAGGAAGGGCATGAGGATGCAAGACGTGCAGCTTGCGATATGAGGCGGACGCGCCGACGCGCCCGGCGCGGACCATGCCATGATGACGGCGCAAACGACGACCGCGCGACGCCGTGAGGGGGAGTGGGGGAGCGAGGGAAAAAGGGAGTGCGGCACCAGCCTGGAAAGCACCGCACGGGCATGGGGTCTCATTTGCAGCGACACCTCGTGCAATCTGTCGTTCACCGATTCCCTCATTCGCTCACCTCCTTCTGCTCGATCCGTATCGACTTGATGTCGCGATCGCGGCGGATGACCAGATCGACGGCGTCACCGGCGCGCAGGGTGGCGACGACGGCATCGAAGTCCTCCGCGCTGGAGATCTGCCGACCGTTGATCGAGAGAATGAGGTCATCCGACCGCAGGCCGGCGCGGGCGGCGGGGGTGCCGCGGATGACGCGCTCGACGAAGGGCAGCACGGTGCGGTAGCCGGTGCGGGCGATGCGAAGCCCCAAGTCCGGCGGGCGGTCATCGCCGCGTTCGCGGTCCTCGGCGGGGGCGTGACGCCCGGCCGCGACCGCGGCGCGCGCCTCCGAGAGGAACGCGGACAGCACGTCGGCCGGAAGGGCATAGTTCAAGTGCGTGTTCGTCTGGTTCGCCTGCACCTCGCGGCCGATCATCCCGACCAGCCGCCCGTCCAAGTCCACCAGTGCCCCCCCCGGCATGCCGGGGTTGTTCGTGATGCAGTCGATGACGAGTACGTCGCCGCGGTAGGGATAGTCCTTCAACCGCCGTCGGGCGTCCAGGCGGGTACGGGTCGAGAAGACGCCGCGGGCGACGGTCACCGGCTCGTCGCCGTCGGCGATGCGGAAGGCGTTGCCGGCGGCGAGCACCCACTGGCCGCCGATCAGATCAATGTGCGCGGGAACGTCGAAGTACGCCGGGAGTTGCAAGCCCGAAGTTGCGGGCACGTCCTCACTTTCCGTAACCGGGGCGGGCACGTCGACCGGCTGTCCCGGCCGCCTCAACTGCAGCAGCGCCAACTGCCGCGACGGATCGCGATAGACGGCCGCCGCTTCGTAGCGCTTGCCGGCGGCGTCGATGGCCCGGATCGAACGGGCGTCGATCAGCAGCGACTCGACCGTCAGGACTTCGCCCGACGCCGACACGATGATGCCCGACCCGTACCCGGCCTGCTGCCCAGCGCCGAGGCCGTAGAGCTTGATCACGCGAGATTGCGTCGCCGCAATGACCTCGTCGAGACCACCGGACGCCGCGGCCGGCGAAGATCGAGCGACGGACGCGGAATAGAGTACAACGAGAACCGGGATCGCGCAGGCGCGCCATGACTTGCGCGATCGCAGACCCTGCACCTGCAATGATCGTGCGCGATCATGCGCCGCCAGCGAGCCGCGGGCTTGGGCCCCTGCGGACTCGCCGGCCCTGCCGCGGCCGGGAATCGCGCACGTCGATATAAACGAACCCAGGTGCTTCATACCGTATTCGCCAGCCTCCACGCGCTATTCTGTTTCCACCATGATGAGTTCAACGGTGTCATACCGCACCACGGCGTCAGCCGAAGACACGACCACCGACCTGGGAAACCGAGCCGGACCCCGGTCGGCGTAGTCGAGCAGATCAAAAACGGTTTGTGCCCCGGACGGCTGGTCCGTCACCACGACTCGCCGCAAGAACCCTTCATCGACGTCGAAGGCGAATCTGGCCAGGGCATGGCCTGCCACGTCGCGGTGGAGCACGTGAAGGATGGGCGGCTCGGCGCCGTTTCGAGGAGCAGCCCAACCCGTCCAGGCGTCGGCGCCGCGATGGACGAAGCCTCCGCCGTTGTTCGTCACCTCGGAGCCATCGAACAGGCTCAGCAGGACGCGCAGCGCGGCGTAATTCATCGCCTCGGTCGGCGGGAGGTCGAACCGTTTCCCTTCCGAGTCGAGCCACCAGGCAGAACTCACGTTGAAGGTGACCTCCTTCGGACCACCGGCGCCGTTCCCTGACCGACGCAAGACCGCATCCGATTCGCTCGCCCTCCATTCGAACGTGACGGACGCGATGCCTTCGTCGCCTCTATTGCGACCCCCGTTCCCCGACGCGCCGACCTCGCCTTCCGCTGCGCTGCCGTCGTCCATCGCCGCGACGGTTTCCCGCGCCGCCCACAGATTCCGTGAACTCCCCGTTCTCTGCGTCCTCTGCGTTCTCTGCGGTGCAACCCCCGCCGCCTCAGCGAACCTCCGCAGTACCTGTGTGACCGCGGTCGCGTTCACGCGCGGGTCGACCTCGAACGGCGCATCCATCCCGCTCGACAGCGGCTCCAGCCGCGTGATCGCCGTTCGGCGCTGCCCGTCGCGTTCGTACACCACCTCGACGGTCCACCCGCCGGGGTAGGTCCCCAGCAGGCTGGCGAAGTGGTTGCGCGAATGGATCTCGTGGCCGGCGAAGGAGATCAGCCGGTCGCCGGGGCGGATGCCGGCGTTCCATGCGGGAGCGCCGTCATACATACGATTGAACAGCGCGCCGCGCCCCTCCACGTCGTCCACGGTCGCCGCCAGCGAGCCGTGCTCCACCAGCAGGCCCGCCCGCAGTCCGGGCATGAATCGTTTGATCTGGTTGGCCGAGATGGCGTATCCAACGCCGACGTTGAACCGGCCGCGGGCGTTGATCGAGATGCGCCCGTTGATGCCGATCACCTCGCCGCGGGCGCTCATCAGCGGTCCGCCGGAGTTGCCCGGGTTGATTGCCGTGTCCACCTGAATGCAGTCGCTGTACACGAGCTGATTGCCCTCGCCCCACTGGTAGCGGTGGACGCCGGTGACGATGCCGAGCGTGACGGTGGGCGTGTAGTCCTCGGCCAGCACGAACGGGTTGCCCATGGCGATGGCGGTGTCGCCGACCGCCACCGCGTCCGAATCGCCCAGCGACGACGCGTCGAACCGCTCGCGCCCGGTCAGGCGGAACATCGCCACGTCGCCGCCGACGTCGATGCCGAGCACTTCGAGCGGATAGAGCTTCCCGTCACAGAGGCCGCCGAACCCGCGGCGGGTGTCGAGGAGGTTGGCGACCACGTGGAAGTTGGTCAGGCCGTAGCCTTCTTCGTCGATGACCACGCCCGAGCCGCCGCCGCGGCGCTGGGCATCCACGACGCAAACGACGCAGCGCGCGGCGCGGTCGATGACGGCGATGCGCTGCGCCTCGGCCTGCCGGGTGATGCGGAGGGCTTCGGTCAGGTCATCTTGAGCGTCCGACCGCGCTATCGCTGGAATGGCCGCGGCGAACAGCAGGCAGCAGAGCCCGGCTACGAAGCGATCGACTGACCGCGTTCGCAGCGGCGCTGCCAGCGAGCCGCGGGCTTCAGCCCGCGCGGATTGTCTGACCAGATTGACCTGCACGACCGACATTTGACCGCGTGCCTGCGCCATGAGCAAGGAGAGACTGGCATCCTGGTCGTCCATCGGTTACAATCACTACTTCGTCGCTCGCGCGAGTCGACCGGAGATTCTCTGGGGGAAATCGAATGACATGGATGCGGTGTTATCGGCCCGCGGCGGCAGTGCTGCTGGCGGGGATGGTGTCGGCCAGTGTGCTCCACGCCGGCGAGTCGGGAACGACGGGCGTGACGGTGGTCGTCGACGCCGGTCAGGCCACGCTGGCGCTGAGCGGCCGGGCGTTTCACGTCACTGACGACGCTATCGAGGATGTGGGCTCGGTCGAAGTCGGCGGGACGGTGGTGGCGAGCTGGTCGCAGCGGGCCGCCAACGGCCAGGTGACGCCGTACTATGCCGTCAGCTTCGACGGTCAGACCGCCGCGGCCGTGCGCGAGACGACCTATACGTTGATGCTCCGCTACGCCAACTTCGACCCGCTCAAGGCCGTGCCCGTCGTCGAACGTGAGCTGGCCGCGCCGGTAGACTCGCGCGTGTACATGGTTCAGTTCATCACTCAGCCGCTTCAGGCCTACACCGACGTGATCGAGGGGCTGGGCGGCACGGTCCGTTACTTTCTGCCGAACCACGCATTCGTCATCGAAATGTCGCCCGAGGTGTGCGACGCGTTGGCGGCGCAGCCGTTCATCCGATGGATCGGGCCGTATCACCCCGCGTACAAGTTCGACGCCGAATTGCTGGAGCGCTTTCGCACGCCCGGCGCGGCGATCGAGACGGGGCGTTACAACATCCAGGTTCTCGACCGCGGCATGGAGCTGAAGGAGATCGTCGCCGACCGGATCATGGCCCTCGGCGGCGTCGTCGACGTGCTGGAGCCGGACGGGCACTTTCTGGAGGCGACGCTGACGTGGGACCAGCTTCTCGATGTCATCCGCATGAGCGAGACGTTCTACGTCGACCGTTGGAGCCCGCCGCAGACGTTCATGGAAAAAGTGCGGCAGGACGGCGGCGCCAACCACGTCGAATCGGTGGCCGGTTACACCGGCGCCGGCGTGCGGGCGGAGGTGATGGACACCGAACTGCTCGTCAGTCATCAGGCGTTCCGAGCCCGCCCGCCGCTGGTCCACCGCAACGGCCAGTCGTCGCCCCACGGCACCTCCGTGTACGGCATCGTGTTCGGCGACGGCGCCGGCAACGCCAACGGGCGCGGCATGATGCCGGATGCGCAGGGGATCTTCGCTTTCTGGTCGCCGCCGAACCGCCACGCCCACACCGCGGAGTTGCTCCAGGCGCCTTACTTCGCGGTCTTCCAGACCAACAGTTGGGGGCAGTGCTGCCGGACGAACTACGGGTCGGAAGCCCAGCAGATGGACGACATCGCGTTCCAGTACGACTTCCTCCTGTTGCAGGCCCAGGCCAACAACGGCAACCGGTCGTCCAGCGGGCACGCGTGGGGCAAGAACATCGTGTCGGTGGGGGGGATCCGCCATCGGGACACGCTGACCCGCGGTGACGACGCCTGGAGCGGTTCCGGCAGCATCGGTCCGGCGGAAGACGGGCGCATCAAGCCGGACCTGGCCTACTGGTACGACAGCATCCTCACAACCAACAACAGCGGGGGGTATACCAGCGGCTTCGGCGGCACCAGCGCCGCCACGCCGGAGACCGCCGGACATTTCGGCCTGATGTTTCAGATGTGGAACGACGGCATCTTCGGCAACCCGGTGGACCCGGAAGGTACTGTGTTCGACAACCGGCCGCACCTGGCCACCGCCAAAGCGCTCATGATCAACACCGCCGAGCCATACCCTTTCACCGGACAGGGCCACGACCTGACCCGCGTTCACCAGGGGTTCGGCCTGGCGAACGTGCGGAACCTCTTCGAATTGCGCAACAAGTTCTTCATCATCGACGAGACCGACGTGCTGGCCAACTTCGACCGCACCGTTCACCTCGTCGACGTGGCGGACAATACCCCGGCACTGAAGGCGACGCTTGTTTACACGGACCTGGCCGGCACCACCTCCACCAATCAGCACCGTATCAACGACCTGTCACTGCAGGTCACGTCGCCGTCGGGCGTCATCTACCACGGCAACGTCGGCC
>QZJT01000139.1 GCA_003597935.1 Phycisphaerales bacterium
TGTGGCACCGGTTTCCAGCCGGTGGTCCGCCCGGCTTGAAAGCCGGGGCTCTGAGTGTGGCACCGGCTTCCAGCCGGTGGTCCGCCCGGCTTGAAAGCCGGGGCTCGGGAGTGCCTACTTCACAAGCGCCAGTACATAGTTTTCTTCGAGAAATTCCGCGTCCGGCTGCTCGTCCGCCAGGCGGAATCCGATCGCCGTCACTTCCTCGATCACCTCGCTGCGCCCGGTTCGAACGTGGTCGAGCACCCACTGCCGCGACACGCCGGGCTCGCGCTTGAAGTCCACGATGATGCACTTTCCGCCCGGGCGAAGTGCAGCGTAGATGGACGACATGGTGCTGCGCGGATACTCGAAGTGGTGATAGGTATCGCAGATGAACACGCGGTCCACCGAGTTCTCAGGGAGGTTCACCGAGTCTTGCGGGCAGAGCACGGTCCGGACGTTGCCCAGGCCGCCTTCGGCGGCCCGCCGCTCGATCAGATCGAGAAACTCCTGCGCGATGTCCACCGCGTACACCGTGCCCATCGGTCCCACCCGGCGTGCGAACGGCTCGGTGAACAGGCCGGTGCCGGCGCCGACGTCGGCGACGGCCATGCCGGGACGAAGATCCACCGCGTCGGCGATCCGCTCGCGCTCGCGGTAGATCTCACGGCTCTCGGTCTCGAAGCGCTGGATGAACGTCTCGACGTCGGGATGTTCGTAGGATTCATTGATGCCGGGGCGGACACTTGGTTCGCGCGCCTCTGCCGCGGATGACGTCTGGGCCGCCTCCTGGGGCGGCGCGGCGCCCTGTTGTGTTTGGGGCGTTCGGCACGCGGGCGCAGCCACGATCGACAGCAGCATCAGCAGCGCCGCCCCGGATCGTACGATAGGTCGCACTGGCATCCGGCGTCGGACGATGGGTCGCACTGGGGTTTGGCATCGGACGATAGGCCGCGCTGGGGTTTGGCATCGGACGATAGGCCGCGCTGGGGTTTGGCATCGGACGATTCGGCGCGGTCGGACGGAGGCGTTTCGCATCACACGTGGCGACGGCTCCATCGGCGCCCGCGCAGCGGGCCGTCCCGCGCTGAGCTGGCGTGCCTCTTTCTTTTCGCCCGTAGGGCGCACGATCGTAGCCAGGGGCTTCAGCCCCCGGAAGACGCCCCCCCCCGGCCCTCCGCCGCCCGGAGGGCGCACGAAGCCCTCCTCGTACGCCTCGTCCGCCCTCCGGGCGGGAAGATCATCAAAAGCCCCGGCTACCACGGACTGAAGTCCCTGGCTACGTTCGTCCGCCCTCCGGGCGGAAGAAGGCGGGGCAACGATTCGCCTCCGGGCGGAAGAAGGCAGGGCAACGATTCGCCTCCGGGCGGAAGAGGGGCGCGTCGTGAACAGTCTCCCGGCGGAGGATGGAAGCGCGATGCCCCGTCTCCGGACGAACGACGCGAGCGCGGCGCCCTGCCTCCAGGCGGAAGAGGAGCGCGCGATGATCCGCCTCGGGGCGGTGGAACGCAGCGCCGTGCCGCCGGTGCAAGGGCGGAGCGCATCATCTTGCGCTGGCAAGCCGCGAAAGCGCGCAAGGAAACGGTTGAGGCGCAACACACCGCTTACGGCGGAGACGAAAGATTTCTGGCACATGCCGACAGGAATACCCGCCTGCCGTCCGCGCATCAACCGGACGTGTGTGGGATGGCTGCGTCACAGTGCGTGACGGAATCGGCGGCTTCCGTGAGCGAGCCGCGGGCTGCAAGCCCGCGCGGAGTGTCCCGGTGAACGCGGTTTCAAGACGCGAGCGCCTTTCCCCGCTGCCGCCAGGCTGGAGCCAGGCGGTCCCAGGAGAGCCCGCCGCTTCCTCCACTCAGCCATCGGTACTGATGTGCCATTCGCGGCCACCCTCCAGACGGAACCTCCGCGCGGGCTTCAAGCCCGCCGTTCGTTGGCGGCGCGGGATCGGGCGCGATGGTCCGCGAGCGTCTCTTACGACCGCTGCGGCTGGCGCACGCCTTCGTAATGGAGCACCCGCTCGACCAGCCGGCGATGGGCGGCGACCAGGTCCTTGCAGACCAGGTCGATGCGCTCGCGCAGGTCGCGGCGCTGCCGCAGAGCCCGGCGGAGGATGTCGCGCAACTGGCGGTGGCGGACCTGATGGTCGACCCGCAGCCGCTGGGCCACCGCGGCCGCTTCCATCGAATCCATCAAGTCGCTGACGGCGAAGGGCTTGAGGAAGAAGTCGCGCACGCCGGCCCGCATGGCTTCCACAATCCGCTCCGGCGGCTCGTCGTGCCCCATCATGATGACCGGCCGCGGATTGAGCGACAGCAGGCGGTGGGCCACGTCGATGCCGCAAGCGTCCGGCAGCCGCGATTCGCAGATGACCACGTCGTGCGGCTCCAGCATGTCCACGTCCAGCGCATCGACGCCGCGCGAGACGCACGTGACGCGCGGCCCGCAGCGGTCCGACAGGCTCTCGACCAGGATCTCCACGATGGTGGCGTCCGGTTCGACGACCAGAATCTTGTAGGGGCGCGGCGTCAGCGGGGGGCCTCCATTGCAGGAGGGGGGGGGCAGGGCAGCGAAGGAGCACGGCAGTGAAAGAGCGTGGGTGGGTGCGGCGGACCCTTCAATCTTCGCGCGCCGGAAGCTCCAGCGTCGCGGTCGTGCCGTGTTGCGGGTCTGATTCCAGCCAAAGCCGTCCGCCGTTGATCTCTGCCAACCGCTGGGCACGGGACAGCCCCAGCCCTCGCCCGCGTCCGGCTTGCCGGTTCGAATAGAACGGGTCGAACGCCTTCTGCACCACGTCAGGCGTCATCCCGGAACCGTTGTCCGTGACGCTTATTCGGACTGTTTCATCGGTCGCCCCCGGCGCGGAGTTGACTTGCACGCGGGGCTGAGCCGAGGGGGCCGCCTCGAGCGCGTTGGCGATCAGTGCGTCCAGGACGGCCAGCGTCTGCTCGGCGTCGGCGTACACGCCGGCGGCTTCGTCGTGGACCTCAAACGCGCATTCGACGCCCCGTTCCCGCAAACGCTCCTGCCAGTGCAGATACTGGCGCTCGAAGAGCGCCTTGAGCAGGGTTCGGGCCTTCCGCGGCGCGTCCGGTTTGGCGAAGTGCGACAGTTCCGTCACCATGTCCGACGCGCGGCGGGCCTGCTGGATGATCGTCTGCAGATCGCGGCGCAGGTTCTCATCTTCGGTTTCCCGGGCCAGGATCTGCGCCCGTCCGCTGATCACCGCCAGGGGCGTGTTCAGCTCATGGGCCGCCCCGGCCGCCATTTCCGCGATCATGGAGAGCGAGCGCGTCCGCAGCAGTTCGTGCTGGGCGCTTTTCAGCCGGCGGTTGAGGTCGAGCAGGTCTTCGCTGAGGCGTTCGGCGTCGGCGCGGGCGGCGGCCGAGGCCAGTGCCATGCCCAGCGCAGACGACAACGACTCGCCCTCTTCCCGCCCGGCCCGCTGGGAGGGGGGCGTGAGGCCGGGCTCGAACATGGCGGCGCCGATGACCCGCCCGGCGTGGCGGACGTAGAGCACACAGCAGTCCGGCGGCGGGTCGCACTCGCGGACGATGCGCCATACCCGCTGCAACGCGTGCGGCGCGGGGGCGAGAACCTCGCCGGTCTCGGGGCGGAGCCACCCCGGGTCCGGGCCGAGTACAGACGGATCGAAGCAACGCCCCGCCCGTCGCGTCTGCCCCGCGGACCAGAAGCCCGCGTGAAGGAGCGGACCCGGTCCCAGCGCGGCCGTCACCACTTCGCGGGCATCGAAGAGACGTCCCACAGCTTCGGCGCCGGCGGCGCACACGTCGCCGACGCCGTCACGCTCGCCGCTGGCGGTCACGAAGGCCCGAATCGCCTCATAGGCACGGGAGCGTGCGGTCAGCCGACGGTTCGTTTCGGTCAGCTCCGCGTTGAGCCGGCCCAACTCGGCGTTGGCGTCCGCGATGGCGCGGGTGTACACGCCTTCGGCGCGGAACGCTCCCAGCCCGAACAGCTCCGAGAGCGTCTCCATCCGCCTGGGGAGTTGTTCCAGCAGCCGCGCCAGTTCCGCGGCCGCGATGCCCAGCCGCAAGGCCCCAGGCTCGATCGGCTCGATCTCGCGGCAGCCGGAAAATCCGATCCGCTGCCGGCGCACCACGTTGTCCGCCCAGTGAACGACCTGGACCACGTCGCGCCCCTGGACCGACTCGGGAAGCTCGTCGTGATGGTGCAGCCAGGCGCATTCGACCACGCTGCGCGGCAGGCTCCATTGGTCCAGCAGGCGTTTGCCGGCCTGGGTGTGATCCAGCCCGAGCACGGCCCGCTCCGCGTCGCAGATGGACACCCGCTTCATCTCGCACTGGGCGATCACCCGGCCGTAGCTCTTGGGCAGGCACGCGTCCAGCGCGATCTTACCCACGTCGTGCAGCAGCCCGCACACGAAGGCCTCGCCCGGATCCACGCGCACCTTCGACGCCGCCCGGGCCGCCATCTCAGCGGCGCACGCGACCGCCAGGCTGTGCTTCCAGAATTCCTCACGGATGAGGACCGATCCCTCGCCCGGCTCCACCGAGGCGAACGTCTCATACACTTGCAGCGACAGTACCGCGTTGCGGACGGCGTCGAAGCCCAGCAGCACGACCGCCCGGTCGATGGACACCACCTCGTCGCGAACGCCGAGGTCGGCGCGGGTCAGCAGCTTGAGGATCTTGGCGGTCAAGGCCGAGTCCGCCTGAATCAGGCGGACGACGTCGGCGGCGGACGAGTCCGCCGACTGGGTGGCGGCGAGCACCTGCACCGCCACGGCGGGGAGGGTCGGCAGTTGGCTGACCTGGCTGAGGATCAGCTCGACGCGGGCGGCGGGGGAGAGCGAGCCCTCCGAAGACGAGATGGCGACGGCGCTTTGGCTCATGCGACCCTTCCGGCCGGCGGCGGATCCGCTTCACGCCGCCAGACCGAGCAACTCGGACATCTTGGTGATGACCTGTTCGATGTCGAACGGCTTCTTGATGAACTCATCGGCCCCGGCGGCCAGCAGACCGCTGACCTCGTCCGGATCCACCACGCCGCTGATGATGATGATCTTGATGTAGGCGTGCTGGGGGTCGTTGCGGAGGCGGCGGCAGAGGGCGTCGCCGTTAATGTCCGGCAGCTTGTAGTCCAGCAGCATGATGTCGGGCCGGAAATCCCGCGTCTCGATGCCGGCGTCGAAGCCGTTGCTCGCCGTCCGCACGTCGAAGCGGCCATCGCGGCGGAGCAGGTCGCTGAGCATCTCGACGATCGCCGCGTCATCGTCCACCACCAGCACCCGCTTTTTCCCGTTCTCGAGCTGCTCCAGCGGGATGCGGTTCTCGATCATGAACTTTCGCAGCGACTCGATCGGGATGCGGCGGAACCTGGATCCGGGCACGCGAAACCCGCGCAGCTTGCCGGTGTCGAAGCACCGGATGATGGTCTGCTGGCTGACCTTGCAGATCCGGGCCACCTGACCGGTCGTGTAGACGGATCGCACTCCCGGCATTCTCTGGGGCTCCTGTCTCGCCATCACCTGCCACAAACCCCCCGTTCAACGGAGACTCCCTAGAATCCCTATCTTTCCTATATCTTACATTCGTCACACCTTCACGTCAATGATGACAAAAACCGCGGCGGACGGAGCTTACGCGCGAGAGGAAATCGCGCGTGCGATCGCGGTTGGTATGGGACCGGCGGCGCGGCCGAGTATTCTCGGTCGAGCGCGGGGCGTGCGACGGCGTGCTCGGGCTGGGGCACGCGCGGGGGGGGAATGGACGCATGGACGGAATGGACCTTATGGACTGAATAGACTGAATGGACTGGATGGACCGGATGGACCGGATGGATCCAGTGGAGGACGGCTTCAGGGAGCTGGGTTGCCGCGGATGCGCCGTTCGACCGAATTGATGTGGACCCACAGGATCATGATGTCGGCCGGGGTGATGCCCGTGATGCGGGACGCCTGGCCCAGCGTCCGCGGCTGCACCCGGCCGAGGTTCTCGCGCGCTTCCGCACGCAACGACGGCACGCGGTCGTAGGAGAGCGTCACCGGTATCTGAGTCGACTCCAGCCGGCGCATCCGTTGGACGTGAGCGTCCTGCCGATCAAGGTAGCCGCGATATCGGGCCTTGACCAGCACGGCTTCCAGGTCGGCTGCGCTGCGGGCCGTTCGGTCGTGGAGGTACAGCGCATCCGCCAGGGCTGCCACGTCGGCATCGGGACGTCGCACCCAGGCGGTCAGGGGCATCCCGCTGATGCTGGTGCGGGCCACGGCGCGTTCGATGGCCGCGATCGCGTCGCGCTTCCGCTCGTAGCGCAGCCAGCGGGCGTCGTCCACCAGTCCAAGGTCGCGGCCGATGGGCGTCAGGCGCTGGTCCGCGTTGTCGGCCCGCAGGGAGAGGCGATACTCGGCCCGCGACGTGAACATCCGATACGGCTCGATCGGCGGGCGGGTGATGATGTCGTCGATCATCACGCCCAGATAGGCCTGCTCACGTCCGAGCACCAGGGGCGGCCGTCCGCCCAGGGCCAGGGCGGCATTGACCCCTGCCAGCAGACCCTGCCCGGCCGCTTCTTCGTAACCGCTGGTGCCGTTGATCTGCCCCGCCAGGTACAGCCCGGCGATGAGCTTGCTCTCCAGCGTCGAACGGGTCTGGTGGGTCGGCACCCAGTCGTATTCGACGGCGTAGCCGTATTGCACGATGCGGGCGTGCTCCATGCCGGCGATGGAGTGTACCATCTCTTCCTGCACGTCCGCGGGCAGCGACGTGCTGATGCCGTTGCAGTAGATGCGCTCGTTATCGTAGCCCTCCGGTTCGAGGAAGATCTGGTGATGGGGCTTGTCGGCGAAGCGGACGACCTTGTCCTCGATGCTGGGGCAGTAGCGCGGGCCGGTCGATTCGATCTGGCCGGAGTACATCGGCGCCCGGTCCAGGTTGGCGCGGATGATCTCATGCGTGCGCTGGCAGGTATAGGTGATCCAGCAGGGCGCCTGCGGCTGGTGCAGCCCGTCCGTCATGAACGAGAACGGGGACGGCACCTCATCGCCGGGCTGAACCTGGAAGCGATCGTAATCGAGCGTGTCGCGATGGACGCGCGGCGGCGTGCCGGTCTTGAGGCGCCCCAGTTCGAAGCCCAGCCGCCGCAGCGCTTCGCTGATCCCCACCGCGGCCGCCTCGCCCACCCGGCCCCCGGCCGTCTTGCACGTGCCGCAATGCATCAGGCCGCGCAGAAAAGTGCCCGTGGTGAGGATGACCGCGGACGAACGAAGCTCAAGCCGCTTCGACCCGCCGTCGCGCCGCCGCGGTTCGACGACCGCGCCGCGGATCCGCCGGGTGTCCCTCGCAGAAGCGTCTGCAACCAGTTCCTCGACGCTGCCCTCGATGATCTCCAGGTTCGTCGCCTGCGCCAGCAGCGACTGCGTTGCGGCCGCGTAGTCCGCCCGGTCGGCCTGCGCCCGCGGCGCCCGCACGGCCGCGCCCTTGCTGCTGTTGAGCATCCGGAACTGAATCCCCGCCCGGTCGGCGGCCAGGCCCATCAGTCCGCCGAGCGCGTCGATCTCGCGGACCATGTGACCCTTGCCCAGGCCGCCGATGGCCGGGTTGCAGGACATCCGTCCGATGGCGGCGCGCTCGAACGTCACCAGTGCCATGCGCGCCCCGAGCCGTGAGGCCGCCCACGCAGCTTCAATCCCGGCGTGTCCGCCGCCGACCACGATGATGTCGAAGTCCGTCGCCAAAATGCCCTCTCGTCCGTCGTTTACCGGCCCGGCGGATAGTCTATAGTGTAGGCGGCATTCCGGGCATGGCGAATGGCTGCTCGGGAGCGAGCCGGAAGTCCTGGATCGAGGGAGCCAGGGACTCGGCGAGTCCGGGATCGAGGGAGTCGGGAAGTGGACGGGTCTGGGACGAGTCTCCGCGGCGACGCGCTGTCCGCGACCGGAAACGCAATGATAAAACCGCACGCCGTTGCCACCGCATGTCCCGCAGGAGCGGCGGCGATCAGCCCGATTCCCTCATCCCCTCACTCCCTCACTCCCTCACTCCCTTTCCTCCTCTCGTGCCTTGGCGTGGTGTTGCTGCTCGCCGCCGGCTGTGACCGTGGCGGCGAGTCCTCAGATCCGGCCGCACCGAACGCGGTGGTCAACGCCGACGGTCCTCAGACCGAAATCACGTTCGCTCCGCGGACGCGGGTGGCGGACGAGACCGTCAACGAGTTCGTCGAGCGCGCGTTGCGCGTCACCACCGGCCGCGATTACGAAGAGTTCCGCCTGTTGTGGTCGGCCACCGACGAGCCGTTCGCGCGCAAGCAGTTCGACGCCGGGTGGGACAGCGGCGTCCGCAGGATCGTGATCGACGTCTTGCAGAAGATGCGCGACCCGCGCAGCGACGAAGTCTTCTACGGAATGCACGCCCACGCCGTGCTCGAACCGGGCCGGTTCAACGTGTCCGCCGACGAGGCCGAGCGCGACGTGGTGCTGGTCGTGCGGCGCGAGAACGGTCAATGGCGCCTCGCTCACGCCCCGGACGAGGTCCGCCGCGTGGTGCGCGAAATCCGCGAGGGCGGCATCGAGCAGTTCCAACTGCCGCCGGACCCGAAGCCGTAGCGAATCCAGCGTTGGCGATCCACCCCGAACTGATCACGGCCGACGACTCCACCCGCGCCGCGGGAGGACGGGTGCTGTCGCCGCACTTCCGCCGCATGGTCGGCTACGTGTGGGGTTTCCGCCGGTTGCTGGCGATGAGCTTCGCCGCGGCCGTGGCGTTCGCCGCCCTGCACACGTTCAGCATCGGCAGCGCGCTGCCGGTGTTGAAGATCATCCTCGAAGAGGAGGGCCTTCACGCCTGGGTCGACCGGTTGGTCGCGTCGGACCGGCTGGGCGCAGCGCTGCGCGTCTGGCGCACGGACGGGGGCACGTCGCTGCTGATCGACCGGATCCACCAGAGAAGTCCGCTCAGCGGTGAGGGTCTGCCGGCGCTGTCGCGGGTCGACGTCGGCAAAGAAGGGACGTCGCATTGGCTGGCCGGCGTGGCCGCAGCGGCAGCGGGCGGGGACGTGGACCTGACCATCGTGGATGCTGACGGCCGGACGCACACGTTGACCGTTTCGCTGCCGGCGGCCGACTGGAAGATGAGGGCGCTCCATCGGGCCTCGACGTGGCTGCCCCGGCAGACGGGGCCGACGAACCTGCGCGTATTGGTGACCATTCTCGCTTTCGTCTGCGTCGTCGTGATCGTCGCCAACGCCTTCCGGTTCCTGGCGGAATACTGGATGTCGCGCGCCGTCCTCGGCGGGATGGTCCACCTGCGCGGCCAGCTCTATGCCCGCGTGCTGCGGCTGCCGATGAGCTTCTTCGTGCAGTCCGAAACATCGGACACGGTCAGCCGCTTCGTGCAGGATGTGCAGGAGATCCAGCGGGGATTGCTGGCGCTTTTCGGCAAGGTGGTGCAGGAGCCGCTCAAGGCGATCTTCATCTTCGCTCTGGCCCTGATGCTCGATTGGCAGATCACGCTGACGATGACGGCGGTGGCGCCGGTGGCGGTGGGCATCTTCTGGGCGGTGGGGCGGAAGGTGAAACGGGCCAACAAGCGCCTGCTGCGCGAATACGGCTCGATGATCGGGCAACTCACCACCACGCTGCAGGCCATCGACGTGGTCAAGGCCTATACCGCCGAGTCCGCGGAGAAGGAGCGCATGGCGCGGCTGGACCGCAACGTCTACCGCCATCAACTGCGGCTGGCGGTGCTGGAGGCGGCGCTGCGGCCCATGCTGGAGGTGCTGGCGGTCTTCGGCCTGTCCTGCGTCGTGGTGTGGCTCGGCGGGCGGGTGCTGCGCGGGTCGCTGGATCCGTCGGAGTTCCTTCAACTGTCGCTGGTGATGGGGATGCTCCTCGATCCGCTGCGCAAGCTGGCGGACGTGTACACGCGGGTGCAGCGCTCCGCGGCGGGGGCGGACCGCATCTTCAGCGTCATCGACGCGCCGGCCGAGCCGGATGTCGATCCGGCCGACGCTTCCGTCGCCGTAGCGCCGCTGAAAGAGGAATTGGCGTTTCAGGGCGTCACGTTCACGTATCCCGGCGCGAGTTCGCCGGCGCTTTCGGACGTGAGCCTGACGGTTCGCCGCGGCGAGTGCGTCGCGCTGGTCGGGCCGAACGGCTCGGGCAAGACGACGCTGGTGAACCTGTTGCAACGCTTCTACGCGCCCGACTGCGGCCGGATCCTCTACGACGGCGCCGGCATCGAGACGCTGCCGCTGGCGGGGCTGCGGCGGAACATGGCGCTGGTGACGCAGCGGGCGGTCATCTTCGCGGGCACCATCGCGGAGAACATCGCCTACGGCTCGCCCGACGCCGCCCCGGAAGCGATCGAAGCGGCGGCGCGGCGGGCCTACGCCGACGAGTTCATCCGGGCACGCGGGGGGAGGTATGGCGAACCGGTGGGCGAGCAGGGCGTGACACTCTCCGGCGGCCAGCGCCAGCGGCTGGCCATCGCCCGGGCGGTGCTGCGCGACGCGCCCATCCTGATCTTCGACGAGGCGACCAGCCAGATCGACACCGACTCCGACGAGAAGATCCACCGCGCCCTGCGCGAACTGACCCGCGGCCGCACGACCCTGATGATCGCCCATCGGCCGAGCACGTTCCGCTTCGCAGACCGCATTGTGGTGATGGAGGCCGGGCGGATCGTGGACAGCGGTTCGCACGAGGAGTTGATCGCACGCTGCACGCTGTATCGCATTCTGTGTCAGGCGGACGGGGCGGGTGAAGCTCAGTCGATCCCATCAGAGCGCGGCCTCTCGCACGAACCGGAAGCGCCCGCCGTTCGACGCCATTGAATCCCGTTCCATGAATGGGTATGCTGGGCAAGTCGATCTACGGTGGCTGGGGTCCACCGATGGACGCGGACCCGGATGGGCGGCGCGGGGATGCGCGGCGCCGTGGCCGCGACTCGACTCGACCACTTCCAGGAGGAATCGAATGAGCAAGGTATCATTGATGAGCGTCGCCATGGTCGCGGCGCTGGGTTTGCTGATCTGTCCCGCCGACGCCGGCACGATGTACTCGGTGAACGAGAACACCGACACGCTCGTGTCCATTGACACCGACACGTTCCAGATCACGTCGATCGGCCCGCTGGGCATGTCGTACCAGTTCGGCGACCTCGCCTGGGACAGCAGCACGCAGACGCTGTATGCGGTGGACGGCTGGGGCGGACGCAGGGGCATCTGGACCGTCGATACGGACACGGGCCAGGCGACGCTCGTGAATCTGCACGGCTTCGACAGCATGTTCGCCCTCGCCTACGATCCGACGACGGATGAGTTCTACGGCGGGCAGTCGACCCGCGACCAGGGGTTCTTCCGATTCGACAAGAACGGCCAGGGCACCTTCATCGGCAACCCGGGCTTCAATCTCGACAGTGTCGCGTATGACTCCGCGCGCGACATGCTGGTGGGCGCCGTCGCCGGCCCCGGCGACCTGTATGAGATGAACCGCGGCAACGGGACCGGCACGCTCATCAACGACGGGCCGTTCTTCAACAACTGCGGCATGACGTACGATCCGGACAAGGACCTGTTCTGGATGATCGACTGGAGCGGCAACCTCTACAGCTTCGACCCGAACAACGGCTACGCCCGCACGCTGCACCGCAGCGGCCTGGGGGCTCACGACGGGCTGGCCTACGTCACACTCGGGGGCTCGCGCTGCGTCTACACCGTCAAGAAGAGCAAGTCCAAGGGCGGCTGCGAGGTGTGCCCGCCCAAAGGCGGCGACTATCGCAGCGAGGCGCGCTGCGAGGACGTGAAGGACTGCGACAAGAAGATCAAGACGATCATCGCCTGCCCGCAGGGCAACGGCACCTGCAAGATCAAGGGCAAGCGGTCGGCTTGCTGAGCGGATCCTGGCGGCGGGCCGTTCGGCCGAATGGCCCGTCTGAATCGAAGCGTATTGTGCAGGGACCGGCGCCGCGCTGGCGGCGCCGGTCCCTGTCATAGAAGCGCGCGACATCGGGGCCAGGGCGGCCCTCCGCGCTCATTGTCCCTGGCACGGCATCTGGCTGCACACGCAGGCTTCGTACGACGGCCGGCCTCTGCCCGGATTGATCAGATCGGTGCAGATCGTCGGCGCCGGGAGCGTGTCTTTCTGCCAGTCCTGACCCCGGACGATCAGGCATCGCCAGAAGCTCCAGCCGGCGTGGTACCCGTACGGCGATTCCGTCGAGCCTTTCGTACACGTGTAATTGGCCACCGGGTAGATATCCAGGTGCGGCTGGAAGTAATGGAAGTAGTACCCCTCGGCATCCCGCGTGCCTTCGAGCAGGATCTTCTGGTACGCAGCGTGGGCGTCGACGAACGAGCGGACGTAGGTCCAATCCTCGCCGTGCCAGCCGCGGAGCGTCTTGAGCGGGCCGATGTCGACGCCCACGATCTCGGGGATGTTCTCCCGACAGATGTCGTTACGGGCGGCCCAGGCCCAGCGGCCGATGTTCTCCTCGTAGTAGAGCGTGTTCGCCGCGTTCGGCACCCGCGAGATCGGCCGCAGGTATGGCGAGTTGCTCTTCAGCACGCCGCCGCCGCCCGCGATGCCGGACAGAAACACGTTGGAAGCGTAGCTGTTGCCGAACCAGTCGAACGACGTGGTCTGGCCGTCGTCCACCCAGTCCTGGCAGTGGGCGCCGCGCGGCGGCCCGTCGTCGCCGGGACACTCGAAGTCCTTCAGCTCCAGCCGCGTGTCGCGAAGCTGCTTTTCCGGCGTATCCTTGCGGTAGTCGGCGAAGTCGAACTTGTACACGATCTTGTTCAGCGGGCGGCTGGCCGGGCCGAACCCGCACTTGGTCCCGTACTTGCTGGAGACCGGGTTTTTGGCCCCGCCGCAGTAGCCCGTCCGCCCCACGCCGGACTTGCCGCCCCACTCGTACGCGCCGATGTAGGTCGGATTGTCCGGATCCTGGTTGAAGTTGAGCGGATGGATGGGAATCGCCCATCCGCCTTCCTCCTCGGCCGCGTACACGCGGCTGGCCGTCGCCAGCCCCTTCATGTTCGAAAGGCACACGCTGCGCTTCGCCTGCTGCCGGGCTTTCTGCAGCGAGGGCAGCAGGATCGAGATGAGCAGCGCGATGATCGCGATCACGACCAGCAGTTCGATCAGGGTAAAGCCGCCCGGACACCGCTTCCGCACGCCCGAGCGAGTAGCCGCCAACGACTTCATGGCAAACCTCCACGAAAAGCGCCTCAGCCCGACCCACATCACTCGATGGTCCCCACCCTCTAGACGTCCGTCGGTCCGTTTCGGCGGGTCTGCGGCCGAAAAAAAGTGCCGCCGGGAGGCCGCCGCGGGGCTCCGCCCGGGGGAGGCCGCACACAGCGGAGGGCGCCGGCGGCCGCCAGCATGGACACATGGACGGTATGGACTGAATGGACTGAATGGACTTTATGGACTCCTATGGACTGAATGAACCCTAATGGACTGGCTGACCTGCGCCACGGCAGCGGCGGGGATGACCCTCCGGTCCGTCCACTCAGTCCATTCCGTCCATCCAGTCCACCCCCGCTCGCGGGGGGTGCTCGAAAGACGGCATACCTAACCCTGCGAACCGTTAAGTCCATCCCCGCTCGCGGGGGGTGCGCGGCTCCCTGTGCGGCGTTGTCGCATCGGCAGACAGTCCATCCCCGCTCGCGGGGGGTGCTCTGCGCGTCCTTCCGCTACCCCGGGCCGCGATCAAACTATAATCTCCCGTTGGCGATCAGCCCGTGCGGGCCGGCGACGGCGGGAGACGAGACATTGGCGTGCGAGGTGTCCGAGGAGAAACTGTGGAGTTGGCTCGATCGGGCCGACCCCCGCCTTGCCGCCCACCTGGCGGAGTGCCCCCTGTGCCGCACCCGCGCCCGTGATCTGCGGACGACGATCGACGCGGTGGCGCACACCGCCGCCGGTTCGCCGCCGGTCCTGCCGCGGTCGATCGGGCCGTATGAGATCACCGGGATCCTGGGCGAAGGCGCGCAGGGGATCGTCTTCGAGGCCCGTCAGAAGACGCCGGCCCGCGCCGTGGCGTTGAAGGTCATCAAGGGCGGGCGCCACGTCGTTCCGGAGGACATCCGCCTCTTCGAGCGCGAGATCCACACCCTGGCGCTGCTGAAGCACGCGTCCATCGCGGCGATCTATGACGCGGGGATCACGGACGACGGTCATCACTTCTTCGCGATGGAACTGGTCCGCGGCGCGCCGCTGACGGACTTCGTCGAGCGGGAGCGGCTTGCGCTGCCGGCGCGGGTGGGATTGCTGCGGGACATCTGCGCCGCGATCCACTACGCCCACCAGCGCGGCGTCATTCACCGCGACCTCAAGCCCAGCCACGTGCTCATCGACGCCGACGGCTGCCCGAAGGTGCTCGACTTCGGCCTGGCCCGCGTGGTGGATCCGGCCCGAGACGAGCCGGTGGCTGCGACGCGACTCGGCCGGATCCAGGGCACGCTGCCCTACATGAGCCCGGAGCAGATCCGCGGGCGAACGGACGACGTCGACGTGCGCACCGACGTCTACGCGCTGGGCGTGCTGATCTATCAAACGCTGACCTCGCGGCTTCCCTACGACGTGTCCGGGCTGGACGCGCTGGAGGCCGGGAACGTCATCTGCGGCACGCCGCCCGTCCGGCCGGCCACCCTCGGCCGTCATCTCCGCGGCGAGATCGAGACGATCGTGCTCAAGGCGCTGGAGAAGGAGCCCGCCCGGCGCTATCAGAGCGCTTTGGCGTTGGCCGACGACCTCGATCGGTTCCTCACCGGGCAGCCGATTCAGGCCCGGCCGCCCAGTCCCCTGTATCTGTTCCGCAAACTGGTCATGCGTCACCGGCTGGCCGCCAGTCTGTGCGTGATGGTGCTGGTGCTGGCGGTGACGACGGCGGTGGTCACCACGGTGCTCTATCGGAACCAGAAAGAGGAAGCGAACAAGACGCGGCGGCTGGCTGAATCGCTCGAGTACATCCTGACGCTCTTCAACCCCGAGGGCGGGGCGGGGCCGGTCGATCCGTATCAGATCCTCGCCGACGCCTCCGAACGCATCGAGATCGACCTGCGCATTCACCCGGAAGTCGAGGCGAAGACGCACGCCGTGATCGGCAACGCCTATCTGGGGCTGGGCCGCTACGATCGGGCGGCGCGGGAGCTGTGGCGGGCCCTCGACATCCAGCAGAACCTGCACCCCACCGGCGACCACGTCGATCTGGCCTCGGCGCAGCAGGACCTGGCGGTGGCGTTGTTCGCCAAGGGCGACCTTCCCGTGGCGGCGCGGCTGTTCAACGAGACGCTTCAGATGAGGCGGCGGCTGCTGGGCTCCGAGCACCAGGACGTGGCGGAGACGCTCAACGGTTTCGCCATGCTCCTGCAAGCGCAGGGCCAGACGGAGCGGGCGGAAGCGCTGTACCGCGAGGCCCTGGCCATCAATCGCAAGTTGTTCGGACCGGAGCACCCGGCCGTGGCGGAAACCCTGCACAACCTCGCCACCCTGCTGCGAGACCGGGGCGACTTGGCCACGGCGGAATCGCTGTTCCTTGAAGCGCTGGACATGCGCCGCCGGCTCCTGCACGAGCGCAACACGCACGTGGCCGCGACTCTGGATGAGCTGGCCAAGCTCCGCCAGATGCGCGGCGACGTGGAGCGGGCGGAAATGGACTTCACCGCGGCGCTTCAGATGCGTCGCGCCCTGCTGACCGAGCACCATCCACAGGTGGCACTGAGCTTCGACAACCTCGGCCGGCTCCACGCCGCCCGCGGCCGCTGGGCGGACGCCGCACGCAATCTCCGCTCTGCGATGGAGCTTCGCCGCCAACTGCTGGGCGCAGACCACCGCCTCGCGATCGAGTCCACGTCGAGCCTGGCGGAAGTGCTGGGCCGGCTCGGGTTTCACGAGGCGGCGGCGCTGATGTACCTGGACGTCGCGCGAGTCTATCGCGATCAGATCGAAACCCACGATGGACGCGGACGGGTCTACTCGGAGCACAACACGAGCCTCGCGCGGGCGCTTTCCGCCGCCGGGCGGCAGTGGCTGGAGGTCGGAAAGTCGGCGGACGCGGCGCCGCTGCTGGCCGAAAACCTCGCCCTGCGCCGGCGGGATCAGCACGTCACGGAACGGGAACTGGCAGACGCAACGTGGTGGTACGGTCGCGCTCTGCTGGAGGAGGGCCGTTGGGCGGAAGCCGAGCCCCACTTGATCGAGGCGGCAAGGCGCCTGGCGGAACTCCCTGACTTCGAATCCGCCGACTCCGCCGCCGAACTGCTGGAGTCGCTGTACGGCGCGTGCGACGGTGACGGCGGCGACGACGTGATGATTTCGTCCCGACTGGCTTCGACGGCCGGTGAACTGGCCGCGGAGGGGGCGTACCCGGCCGCGACGGTGCTGTTGGGTCGGGCCGTCGCTCGGGCACGGCGAGCCGGCGGCGATGCGGGGCCGCTGTTGCTGGCGGGTCTGCTGCGCGAGTGGGGACAGACCCTGGCGCTGGTGCGTGATGACGATGGCGCTCTGCGCGTCTACGGCGAGTTGCTCGCGATTGAACGCGGCCGGTTCGGCCCCGCCGCGGCCGCGACGTTGGAGACGATGACCTCGATGGCGTCCGTGCTCCGCGACGGCAACCGGCTTGCGCAAGCGGCTGATCTGCTGGGCGCTGTCGTCTCGGAACGGCGGGCGGCCCGGCCGCCGGACGAAGCGGCCCTCGCATCGGCGCTGCTGCAACTGGCGCAGGTGCAACTGGAACGGGGCCTGGTGTCGCGGGCGGAGGCGCTGGCGAGGGAGTGCGTGGAGATTCGAGGGCGGATCCTGCCGCTGGAGCACTGGCTGACCGCCAACGCCCGCAGCGTGCTGGGAGAGTGCCTGCTGGAGCGGCGCGACTACGAGCACGCCGAACCGCTATTGCTCGACAGCCGGGCGGTGTTGACGGCTCAGTTGTCGCCGGAGCACGGCCTCAGCATCGACGCCACGCAGCGCCTGATCGACCTGTATGATCGCTGGGACCGGCCTGTGCTGGCCGATGTCTACCGGCAGAAGCTGGCACAAGTGGCGCCGGCGTCGGATCATCCGTAGCACCGGCCGTCGGAGCCGCGACGGTCCCCCAACCATCGGCGGCTCCGCGGCGCGGTTTCTGCGGGCGATCCCTCACGTGCTCGCGCGCGTCAGTCCGCCTCGGGTCATGGGCACTCGATCTCCTCGCATTTGCGGTGTGGCGCGAACCGGCCCTCCTTCGCGCGGCATTCCCGGAACGACGTCTGTTCACACGTGCCGTCCGGCAGACAGCAGGCGCCGCCCATGCGCGGCGGCCGGCGGCACTCGATCTCGTCGCAGCTCCTGCCGGGGATCAGCCGGCCGTGCTCGGCGCGGCACTCCCTGAGGTTCGAGTTCTCGCAGGATCCGTCGCGCTTGCAGCAGGCGCCCTCGGGATTCGGACGCGGACGGCACTCGATCTCGTCGCAGCTCTTGCCGGGGATCAGCCGGCCGTGCTCGGCGCGGCACTCGCGCAGGTTCGAGTTGGTACACGACCCGTCGGGCTTGCAGCAGGCGCCCTCCGGGTTGGGAGGCTGCGGACACTCGATGTTCTCGCAAGCCTCACCCGGCCGGAACCGCCCATGTTTGGACATGCACTCGCGCATGTTGGTGTCCTCGCACGAGCCGTCCCGCAGACAGCAGGCGCCCTCGGGATCGGGGCGCTCACAATTGACGTCCTCGCACGCTCGGCCGCGCAGGAAGCGGCCCCCCTCCGCCCGGCACGTCCTGCAGTCCGTGTCCTTGCACGAGCCGTCGGGCAGGCAACACGCGCCGGTGCCACGCTGGGCGACGGCGCGGTCCGGGTACACCGCAACCACGGCCACGGCCGCGATCAGAACCATGACGCTTCTCATACTGCAAATCTCCATGAGGCGGGCGACCGACGAAATCGTAGCGCAGCACACCGCGTCGGCGCTGCCGCGCACGAGGAGGCGAGGTCGGTCGCCTGCCGCGTTGAACCCCCCGTCGGCGAGCCGACGGCGCTGGGACCGCGGCGCACGCGCGCCGGGGTCCGGAAAGCCCCCAATTCTGACGAACTCCTCCAGTCCGCCATTCTTGCGGTCGGCGGGTGACGAGCCAGCATCATTAGGAACTACTTATCGAAGGTCCTGCGTCGCGCTGAGGGTGTCGGCACTTTGGCGGCGCCGTGCGGCGGTCAGTACCATGTCAGGCGGCCTGCAGCGCATGCGCGCCAGGCATTGTTTGCAATCTGACCCGCGCGGATGACTTCGTGAGCAGGCTGGTCGTCAACGCATACGCCAAGATCAATCTGGGCCTGTCGATCCTGGGTCGGCGCGACGACGGATTTCACGAACTGGAGTCCATTGCGGTCGGGCTGGATTGGTACGACCGGCTGACGGCCGCGCCTCTGCCCGGCGGAATAGAGTTTCGCTGCAGCGCCGCCGGACTGGCGGGACCGGAAAACCTCGCCTGGCGGGCCGCGGCCCTGATCCAGAACCGTTTTCACGTCGGTCGTGGCATCCGCCTCGAACTGGAGAAACGCCTGGACGTCGGCGCGGGGCTGGGCGGAGGCAGCAGCGACGCCGCCGCCGCGCTGCTGCTGTGCAACGCGCTGTGGGGCCTGGAGCTGTCGCGCAGTGAGCTGGCGGCGCTGGGGGCGGAACTGGGCTCGGACGTGCCGCTGTTCTTCCACCTGCCCCACGTCTGGATGGCCGGCCGCGGCGACAGGGTGAGGCCGGTGTCGCTGGCGTGGCGCGGGTGGGTGGTGCTGGTCCGGACCGGCGTGACCGTCTCCACGGCGGCGGCCTATCGCCGGTGGCGGCGGGAGGACGCTTGCAAAGACACGGCCCGACGCCTTAACATGATCCTCAATACCGCGGACGCAGGGTCGCTGGAGCAATCGACGTTCAACGACCTCCAGAAGGCCGTTTTTCGCGTGGCGCCCCGGATCGGGCAGCTTCGCCGCCGCTTGCGGGACGTCGGCATTGAGCGGCCCCTGCGCGTCACCGGCGCCGGATCCGTCATGGTTCTACTTGAAGACAGTGAATCTGCCGCAGTCGTGACGGCGGCACGGGTGCTGGAGACGGGCCTCGTCCCTGACGTCTCCGTGGTTCGGGTTCTGGACACCGAGACGCTTGACGTAACCGAGGAGTAGGACATGGACATCACCAACGTGGGCGTGAGATTGATCCCCGCATCGCGCGATCGGCTCAAGGCATTCTGCACGATCACCATCGACGACGAGTTTGTGGTGCGAGACCTGAAGGTGGTCGAAGGCCCGGCCGGCCTGTTCGTGGCGATGCCGTCGCGGAAACGCACGGTCCGCTGCGGACGCTGCGGGCACAAGAACGAAGTCAGATCGAAGTTCTGCAACGACTGCGGCGCCGCCCTTCCTCCGGACCGCGGCGAACGCAACCACCACAACGGAAAGCCGGGCACGCACACCGACATCGCCCACCCGATCAACTCCGAGTGCCGGGAACGGGTGCAGCAGACCGTCCTGGAGGCGTTTCACCGCCACGTGGAGGAACAGGAGGCGCGCCGTGCGGCCGGCCACGACCTCGCCCACGACGAGACGCTCGATGACTACGATGCCGGCGAGGTGCAGGAGGTGCGGCCGAAGTCGAAGGAGCCGGAGCGCGTCGCTCCCGCGCCGCGCGCGCGAGCACGGATCGTTCATCCGCCGGCCAGCGTCCCGGCGGATGATTCGTTCGGCGCCGGAATCCTCTGAGCGGAGACGTCGGCGCTGAGTGCCCCGATCAGTCGGCGGGTGACCGCGGACACGGCCACGTTGGCGCCGTCACCGATCCGAATCCAGCGCGTGGTCCCGTGCCGCTCGAACCGCGCGGGCCGAGATGACAGAGTCACGCGGTAGGCGTGAAACGTGAAACGCCGGTGCGTCAACCGGTGTACGAGCGAGGCATAGGGGGCCGGGCGCTTGCGACTGGCGCCGAGCAGGCATCGCAGCAGCCGAACTGACGCGCGGTCCGGCGTTTCGCCGCCGTTCGGACCGACGCCCGGCAACTCCCACAAGCCGGCCCACAACCCCACGTCGGGCCGCTTCCGCAGCAGCACCCGCCCATTCACGCAGACGGCCAGGGATACGACTGTCTCATCCTTGACCGTCGGCCGGCGCGGCCGCACCGCCGCGGCGCCCGCTCCCTCGACAAACGCGCGACACCCGCGACGGATCGGGCACGCCGCACATGCCGGTCGCCGCGGAAGACAGACCGTAGCGCCCAACTCCATCAACGCCTGATTGAAATCGCCCGGGCGGGTGCGCGGAACAAGCTCGGCCGCCACGCGCCAGTGGGTATCAGTTATTGAACCGCCGGTTCCTGAGCCGCGGGCTTCAGCCCGCGCGGAGGCATCCGCAGCGCGCGCCTTGCTCGCTGGTCGCAGAGCCGCCACCCGGCCGGATCGGCGGCTGGCGGTGCGAGACTGCCCCGCCG
>QZJT01000041.1 GCA_003597935.1 Phycisphaerales bacterium
GAAGGCGTACGAACAGATGCTCTCCGCCACCAGCACCGAATGGGCCCCCTGGTACGTCATCCCGGCCGACCACAAATGGTTCATGCGCGCGGCCGTGGCGGACATCCTGGTGGCCAAGATACAGTCGCTCGATCTTGAGTACCCCACCGTCACCGACGAGCAGCAGGCCGAAATGGCCGAAGCGCGGCGGGAGTTGGAGGAGGAGATATCAGGGTGAAAGCCGCGCAGCGGCGGTTTGGAGCAGGACCGACCGAAGAGGGGCGACACCAGATAGATCTGGGACAACAAGGCGCGGAGACGTGGCGGTTGCAACAGATGCCAACCGCCACGTGTGCCCGCACCTCCATTCTCAGGCCGCATCGCTATGGCACACACGCGATGATCTTGCTCTTGCAGCAATCGTTGCAGGGTACCTCGTCGTTCCCCTGATCGTCCTGGACCTTCGTCACGCACGTATCGTACACGTCTCCGCAGGTCAGCTCCTTGAACAACACCTTCACTCGACCCTTCTTGGTGGTGCGCCCGCACAGTTCACGCGTCTCGCCAGTTCGCCGATTGGTGGTCATAGCACAGACGCGCCAACCCTGACCGATCGGTTCGCCGCCTCGGCACAGGCTCGCTTTGTATCGCAGGCCCTGTATAGAACGCTTGAACTTCGCCTTGCAGTCGCAGATGTCGACGCTGCAAGGCGCGACGATACAGACGTCATCAAACCCGATGCCCTCCTGTTCGCCTCTTACCCCGCTGTCGAAACGGATGAGCGCGATGTCGCGCTGATCCGAAAGCAGGCCAACAAACACTCTTCCGGTTCGATGAGGGATCGAGGAGCATGTACCAAGCAATTCCCCGTCGGCATCGAATGCCTCCAACTTGGCGCCGCCAGCGTCGAGATCCAGCAGGCAGAAGCCAAGGCCGCGAACCGGGACGCCAAAAGTGAATTCGATGATTGCGGACTCGTCGTGCTCGACGGGAGGCAAACGGGCTGCCAATGGTCGTGAGCATGGTTCCTGGCCATGAATCTCGGACGACGCAATGATGCAATCCTCTTTTCGATTCCGAAACCGGACCGGCGGATCATAGAGGTCGTCGACGCAGATGCCTTCCTCCTTAAGCTCATCGAAGTTGATGATTCTCTTGGGCAGCCCGTCGATGGCTCGCTTGAATCCCTCCTCATCTTCGACGTAGCACTGCACGTCTGCCACGCTCGCCGTTGTCAGGCTCGTGGCGAAAACACATCCTG
The DNA here is from genome assembly GCA_003597935.1 of Phycisphaerales bacterium. Taxonomy (GTDB): domain Bacteria; phylum Planctomycetota; class Phycisphaerae; order UBA1845; family UBA1845; genus SURF-32. The sequence continues at coordinate 1,241 of QZJT01000041.1, forward strand.
CAATGGCACAAGCTCTCCGCATGGGAATCTCCTTTGCGTCGCTCTCAGACGTTCTCGCCCCCCTCGGCAGGCCAGAGGCGTGGCCGCCTGGGATCCCTGCTGTTGGAAGCCTTCGCGGCCCACGCCGGGCCGCCTTCTGACAGACCTACCGGGGGGGGACGGCGAGTCTGACAAGAACCGGCGCATTTTTTGCTTCCACCCCGCCCCGGCGGTCTGGTATCCTGTCGGCCAGGATGTACACGGAAACGGCAACCCGCAGCACCCTGCTGGAGGACGTGGCGCGTGGCGAGCCCGCCGCGTGGCGCGAGTTCAACCGACGCTACGGGGAGTTGATCCGCCGCATCGCCTCCCGGCGCGGCCTCCAGCCGGCCGACGGCGACGAAGTCGTCCAGATGGTGCTGGTCAAGCTCAGCACCACCATGCCGGGATTCACGTACGACCGGGCGAAGGGCCGGTTCCGGGGTTATCTGAAGGCCGCCGTCGTTCACGCGATCTGCGATTTGCGTCAGAAACGCGATCCGTCATGGGTACTACAGATGGAGAGCGGCGCGTCACGGCTGGCGGGCCCGGTGGACGACGAGCAGGTCTGGGAGAAAGAGTGGCGGATGCACCATCTTGGGCTGGCGTGGCCGGTCGTGCGAGTCGAGTTCAGCGACCGGGACCAAAGGGCGTTCGAGTCCTACGTGTTTCAGGGTCGCAGCGCGGCCGACACGGCCGCCGAACTGGGCATGAGCGTCGATCAGGTGTATCAGGCCAGGACCCGCATTCTAAAGAAGCTGAAGGTACAAATCGCGCGCCAGATCGCCGAGGAAGGGTGAGAGCGGGCTGACGCCGGTCGCGGCCGTGCGGCTATGCGGGCCAGTCCGCGCGGGCTGAAGCCCGCGGCTCGCTGCAGGTGCACGGTTGCCAAAGCGCTTGCCGCGCACTGCGGGCAGCCCGTCGCTTACGCTCCGGGTTCGGATTGGCCCGTCGCCGACGCTCCGGGTTCGGATGGGCCCGTCGCCGACGCTCCGGGTTCGGATTGGCCCGTCGCCGACGCTCCGGGTTCGGATTGGCCCGTCGCTTACGCTTCGGGTTCGGATTGGCCCGTCGCTTACGCTCCGGGTTCCGATTGGCCCGTCGCTGACGCTCCGGGTTCGGATTGGCCCGTCGCTTACGCTCCGGGTTCGGACTGGCCCGTCGCTGCGGGGGGCACAATTGCGCACGCTGATCTGGTCGAAGACGCAAGGAGCACACGCATGGACCACACGGAGCCATGGTTCGAAAACGACGAAATCCTGATCGAGGAACTGCGCGACTTCGGGCGGATCGCGCCGCCAGTGCCCACCATTCCGGGCGTCGAGAATCTGCGCAAAGTCGGCCAGGGCGGGCAGGGCGTCGTGTACGAGGCGGTCAAGCGCTCGACGCGCCAGCGCGTCGCGGTCAAGGTGCTCAACGGCGGACCCTTCGCAGGCGGAATCGACATCGCCCGCTTCGATCGCGAGATCGACATCCTCGCCCGCCTGAAGCACCGCGGCATCGTGCCCATCTTCGACCGCGGGGAAGCGGCCGGCTTCTACTACTGCGTCATGGACTTCATCGAAGGCCGCACGCTCGCTGCGTGGTTGAAGCAGCGCGGTGCCATCGGTTCCGTCTCGAGAGAGGCACAGGTCGAGACGCTTGAGTTGTTCGCCAAGATCTGTGAGGCAGTCAACGCCGCCCACCTGCGCGGCGTCATGCACCGCGACCTCAAGCCCAGCAACATCATGGTCGACGACGAGGGCGAGCCGCGCATCCTCGACTTCGGCCTGGCCAAACTCGTCGCCGATGATTCGGGCGTGTCATGCACGGGCGGGATCGTGGGCTCGATTCAGTGGTTTAGCCCCGAACAGGCCGCCGGAAAGCGCAGCGATGTCGACATCCGCAGCGACGTCTACTCGCTGGGCGTTATCCTGTACCAGATGCTCACGGGCGGGTTCCCCTATGACGTGTCCGGCGACTCGCACCAGGTCATGCACAACGTCATCACGGCTGAACCGCAGCGCCCGACGGCCGCCGGGCGGCCGCTGGACGACGAACTGACCACGATCGTACTCAAGGCGCTGGCCAAGGAGCCGGAGCGGCGCTTCCAGACGGCCGGCGAGTTCGCCCGCGACATCCGCCGCTACCTGGCGGGCGAGCCGATCGAGGCCAAAGGCGACAGCCGCTGGTACCTGCTGCGGAAGACGGTGCGACGGTACAGGGCCGCCGCCGCCGTGATCGCGACGTTCGTCACCGTCGTTACGGCCGCGGCCGCAACCACGACCGTATTCTGGCGGCAGGCGAGCGCCAACGAGGACCGCCTCACGCGCACGCTCTACGCCTATACGGTCGCCCGGGCGAACCAGGCGCTCCGGGCGGGCAATGCCCCGGCGGCGCAGACGCTGCTGGAGTCCTTTCACCCGCCAGATCCGTCGTCTGCGTGGGAATGGCGCCATCTGGAGTACATGTCCGACCGGAGCATGCTGTTGTGGCGCCAGCCCACGGATATCCTCGCCTGTGACTTCAGCGGAGACATCTTCGTGACCGGCGACTCCGACGGCACCGTGCGTCGGTGGAATCGCGCGACCGGCGAATCCACCGAGTTGGGCAGACACGCCGGCATCGTGAGCGCCGTGGCCGTCGGCGGCGACGGCAGCGTCGCCGCTACGGGCGGCTTTGATGGCGCGTTGCGCGTATGGGAACTCGACACCGGCAGCCTGGTCTTCGAGCGGCGAGTGAACCGCGGCCCGCTCTCCGCCCTGGCCTTTCACCCGGTCACCGGACAGATCGCCGCCGGGGGTATCGACGGGACGATCCAGTTCTGGGACATCGAAGCAGGCGAACAAACCGACCTGGCGACGATCAACGGCGGTCCGGTCAACGCGATCACCTACGACACCCGTGGAACACTGTTGGCAGCCGGGCTGGACGGTGGGCGCGTCGGCGTCTGGGTGGTGCGCACCGGGAAGCCCATCCACCGCCTGCGCGGCCACGCGGGCGCCGTGTATGCTGTAGCGTTCAGCGCCGACGGCGGGCGGCTCTTCTCCAGCGGTGGCGACCAGACCATCCGATGCTGGGACGTCGACGATGGAACCGAGTCGCTCGTCATGACGGGGCCGCGTGTGCCGATGGGGCCCATCTGCGTTTCGGCAGATGGTGCCCGCCTCGCCGTGGCTGGGGGTGATCGTGCCATGCACCTGTGGAACGCCGTGACGGGCGAACCCATCGGGACGTTCCTCGGTCACACTGCCGGCATCACGCGGGTTGCATTTGATCAGGACGATTCGGTCATCATCTCGACCGGGGGGGACGGGACCATCCGCGCCTGGGAGGCCATTCCATACGACCTCGGGCTCGAACTCGTCGGACACACCAACAAGGTCACAGCCCTGGCAGCGTCACCCGACGGGACGCGCCTGATTTCCGCCGCCAACGACGCTACGGTCCGGGTCTGGCATGTTGCAACGGGCGAGGAGGAGCACGTGCTCGGCGGCCGGGCGTCGCAGATCAGCATGCTGAGTGTTGACGACACGGGTCAGGTAGTATCAGGCGGAAAAGACGGAGAGGTCATTGTCTGGGATATCGCCGCCGGCCGGAAAGTCCGGAGCCTCCCGTCAAGCGGTCGGGACATCGAGGCACTGACGATCGACCGCTCCGGCGGGCGGGTCATCATCGCTGACGCTGGGAATCGCGTTGCCATCCTGGACGTGTCCACCGGCCTGCCTCTGGCAGAGCCGCGTTCCCTCACGTTTCGCCCGACGTGCGCCCAGTGGAGCCCGGACGGCGAACGAGCGTTGATCGGAGGGCAGGACTGCACGGCGCTGATCCTGAACGCGCGTCTGGAGACGGTCGCTCGTCTGTCCGGCCACGCGAGCGGCATTACCGCGGCCGCCTGGCACCGAAGCGGCGAGCTGATTGCCACGGCCGGCGAGGACGGGTGCGCCATTCTGTGGGACGGCAGCAGCGGCGAGGTCATCCACAGGCTCAGCGGGCACAAGGGGTACATCGGGGCGGTCGCGTTCAACAGGGACGGCAGCCGGCTCGCGACGGGGGGAACAGACGGGGCGATCGTCATCTGGGACACGGCGACCGGCGAGCAGCTCTTGACGATCGAACTGCCCTTGGACGCCGTCCGCGCGCTGGCGTTCGGCCGCGCCCCGAGCGGCCACGAGTGGCTGGCCAGCGCGCATGACGTCGGTCCGATCCGCCTCTGGGAGACGGCGCCGCCGTCGCCGGACGCGTCGCAGAAGCGCTACGTTATCGCAGCCGCGCGGCAACGCGTTGACGAGCTGTTTCGTGAGCACGTGTCTGCGAAGGAGGTCCTTGCGGAGCTGGCCCGAAGCCCGCACATCGACCCGCGCGTACAGGAGGCCGCGGTGCAACTTACGACCCGCCGCGGCGACAACCCTCGGCAGCTCGACTCAGCAGCGTGGCACATCGTCAAGCTCGCCGACCGCGACGAGAGTGAGTACGCCAAGGCGCTGGCCATGGCACGACGCGCCTGCGAACTGACGGTCTCGGCAGGATACTTGAACACGCTCGGCCTCGCGCTGTACCGGGCCGGCCGAGACGAAGAGGCGATCCGAGTGCTCGAACGCTCGGAGGCGGAACTCGCAAGAAGCGGCGAGGGAAGCGCCCCGGACAACCTGTCCGTGCTCGCCATGGCGTATCACCGACTGGGGCGCGACGTCGAGGCACGCGCGGCGCTGGCACGGGCGCACGATCTCGACTGGGAGATTCAGAGCGACGTGAGCGCGACGCGATGCCTGTTCGCGGAAGCCGAACAACTCACTCGCGGTGAAGTCCCATGATGCTGCTGCTGCGCCCAGGGGGCGCTGCATGCCAGGCCGCAAACGCGAGTGCGTGCGGTAACGATCCGATGACTGTGATGGCCGGGGCTTGAACGAATGCCAGGGTCAACCTACGATCAGATACCTGATGAGGCAGATTCTCACCATCGGATTCGCGCTGTGGGCGCTGGTTGTCGTGCCGAGCTTGTGCCGGGCGGGCCTGCTGACGGCCTGTTGCCATGACGGCGACTCGCCGGGTACTGCGGCCGCGGCAGGCTCGAATGGCTGTTGCGGGAGTACGGCGCGCGGGCAGTCGCCCGACGAAGACGGCGCGCCGGCGCGGCCCGCCGAGGCGCCCTGTCCGTGGCAGCCTCCGTCTGAACAGCGCGAGTGCGACACCTGCGTGATCGTCTGCGGGGCGGTGGCCAAGCCGGCGGAATCCTCCGGCGCGGCGGAGCACGCGGTGGTGCAGCACTGTCCCCTTGCCTTCACGAGCGTCGCCGTCGGCACTGCGGCACCGTGCTCCTGTATCGAACCCACCGTCCCGCCTGAATCGGGCGGGCTTCCCTTTCCGATTAGCGATCGGCCGTTGCGGGTGTAGACGCACTGCCGCGCCGTGCGAGCCGCCATGGTGCGGTCCGGTCGCCAGTCACACGTGACCGGACGTGGCCGCGCGTGGCTCGCTGCCTGCACCATCACCTTCGACGTGGCGCCGGCTTTCAACCGGGGTCTTCCACAATCGACGCGCTAGGAAACCTGCGCTTCTCAATACGAATCCGGAGTCGGAACTGCACCTATGACTGCTTACGCAACGGCCATCGTGACTTTGTTTTTCGGATCGATCATCGACTCGTCGCCGGTTCGCGCGGGGCCCTTTCAGCGGGCCTTTTCGGCGGTGCGCCCATCCCGGTCGGCTCAACCAGACGACGCGACGCCACCCGGTCAGGCATCTCCAGTCGACGCCGCCGGGCCGCAAGCCAGCGGGGTGCCGGTGGACCTGTCGAAGGGCTGGTGCGGCGGGCATGGCGTGCCGGAGTCGGTGTGTACGCGGTGCAACCAGGCACTGATCGCGGTGTTCCAGGCGGCCGGCGACTGGTGCGAGGAGCACGGGCTTCCCGAGTCGCAGTGCATCACGTGCAACCCGGGCGCGGCCGCCGAGTGGGCGAAGCTGGATCCGGCGAATCGTGCCAACCAGTTCCCGAGCGACCCGCGGAAGCCAGCTTCCGCCGATACGACGCTGGTCCGCCCTGGCGCAGCGCTTTCAGGCACCGACCTGTCCATCGAGCGCATGCCGCGGCTGCTGACGCCGGACAACGACCCCTTGTGCCCCGTCGAGAGCGTGCGCGTTCAGTTCGTCGACGCGAGCATCGTGGACAAGGCCGGCATCATGGTCGAGCCGGCCGCGCGGCGGCGAATGTCGGCCAGCCTCGAAGTCCCGGCCGAGGTCGAATTCGACGCCACGAGGCTGACGCGCATCACGCCGCGAGTCGCCGGCGTGACGCTGGAGGTGCCGGCCGGACTGGGCGACGAAATGTCGGCGGGAGCGCTGCTGGCGGTGATCGACAGCCCGGCCCTGGGCGAGGCCAAGAGCGCCTACATCGCCCGGCGGCAGGACGTGCAACTCGCCCAAGCCGATCTCGATCAGGCACGGACGATTCATCGCGGGGCACAGCGCATGCTCGACGTGTGTACACCCGCGTCGCCACCGGAGGAAGTGCTGTCGGCCCTGTCCGAGTCGGCGGTGGGTGAGGCGAAAGCCCGCCTGCTTCGCGCTCACGCAGAACTGCAACTGGCGCGGGCGGAGGCGGCGCGGGCGGACTCGCTGAATGAACAGAAGCTCAACGCACGGCGCGACCTGGAGGCGGCTCACAGCGCCCTGGCCGCGGCCGAGGCGGAGTTTGTCGCGCTGCGGGAGGAGATCGCCTTCGACGTGGACCGCACGCTGCGCCAGGCCGAGCGCGGCGTCGTTGTTGCTCAGGCGGCGCTCGATGCGGCCGAGCGTTCGCTGCACATCCTGGGCCTGACGCACGAGCAGATCGACGCGATCGGCACGGAGGGCGACGAGCGGCTGTCGCGCTACGAGCTTCGCTCGCCGGTCACCGGGCGGCTGATAGAACGGGCGGTCAGCACCGGCGAGGCCGTCGAGCCGGGGCGGGCGCTTTTCGCCGTGGCCGACACCTCCTCGATGTGGCTGCTGGCGGACGTGTACGAGCGCGACCTTGTCCGCGTGCGCGTCGGCCAGCCGGTGCGCTTCATCGCGGAGGGCATGAGGTTGAGCTTCGACGGACGCCTCGAGTGGATCAGCCCGCAGGTGGATGACCGCACGCGGACGGTTCGCGTTCGCGCTGCGCTGCCCAATCCGGACGGCTGGCTTCGGGCGAAGACGTTCGGCACGGCGCGCATCATACTCCATGACGACGAGGCGGTCGTCAGCGTGGCGCGCGAGTCGGTACAGACGGACGGATGCTGCCAGCTTGTGTTCGTGCGCGAATCCGATACGTCATTCGTGCCGCGCAAAGTGGTGCTGGGCAGCGGCGCCAATGGGTACGTGGAGATTATTCGCGGGCTGAATGAAGGTGAAATGGTGGCCGCGGCCGGGAGTTTTCTTATGAAGACGGAGATACTGAAAGGTAACATTGGGGCCGGGTGTTGTGAGGTCGAGCCTGGGCGATAGGTAATCCGAACCGCGACCGTAACAGGCTGTCGAAATAATCGGTTTGGAGTATTCCGACAGGCAGTATGAGGGTACTCTCGGCCTCGAGACGCTGGGTTCTGGACACCGAACAGTACTTTTCGTAAGGGTCGCCGGGAGTATTTCGACAGCCTGGTAAGGGAGCGGCCGGGAGAACGACGTTCAATGTGGAACCCGGTTGCGCCAGAGAATAGTCTCGGACGGCGAAACGTCTCGCCATTCTGCGGAGAAGTTGTGAGGGTGACGTTCGGTCGCGGCCGGAGGCCGGGTAATCCGAACCGCGACCGTCAGGGAGCGGCGCGGCGACGGCGATACGGCCACAAACCTGAGAACCCGCACAGCGACAATGTATGGCTGCATCGCAACCCAACATCGTGATCGTCACCCGCGAGACGCGCCTGTCCGGCCTGAAGAAGCGCTACGTCTCCGGCGGCATGATCCAGTTCCAGCTCGCCCGGGCGCATGCGATCGAGGTCGAGCGGCGGCGGGCGCAGGGCGAGGCCGCGGTCGCGGCCGCGGAAGAGGCGCAGGCGGCGGGAGCGTTCGCGGAGTACGAAGCGGAGGACCGGGCCTATCGCCTGACGCTGGCGCTGATCCGCAAGGAGCTTGACTTCGGGCTGCCGGTACGGCCGCTGGATCGGACGCTGGTGCCGTCGTTCGATTTCTGGAACACGGCCGTGGTGCTGGTGGTGGGGCAGGACGGTCTGGTCGCCAACACCGCCAAGTACGTGCGCGACCTGCCCATCATCGGCGTCAACCCGGACCCGACGCGCTACGACGGCGTGCTGCTGCCGTTTCAACCCACGGAGGCCCGGGCGGCGGTGCAGCGGGTGCTGGCCGGGCGAGCCGAGACGCAGTCCGTCACGCTGGCCGAGGTCAACCTGGGCAACGGCCAGCGTATGCTGGCCTTCAACGATTTCTTCATCGGCTGCGCGTCGCACGCGTCCGCCCGATACACGCTGGAGGTGGGCGGGCGCTGCGAGCCGCAGTCCTCCAGCGGCGTGCTGGTCTCGACCGGGGCAGGCGCGACCGGGTGGCTCTCGTCCGTGTTCAACATGGCCGAAGGGGTCTGGCGGCTGATCCAGGGACGCGGCGATGGACAGACCAACGAAGGTCGCGCCGACCGCGCGGTCGGCGATGGCGGACCCCATGGTTCCGCCGTCGAAGGCGGCGCGGTCGGAACGTCGCCTGTTGCCCGCGCCCGCGCGCCCTTCCTGCAGCGCAGCGAGCGCCGGCTGGCCTGGGCGGTGCGGGAGCCGTTCATCAGCAAACAGTCCGGCGCGACGCTGGTCGCGGGCATCCTGGGCGAGGGCGAAGAACTCGTGCTCGAATCGCTCATGCCGCAGCGCGGCATCATTTTCTCGGACGGCATCGAGGACGACTTCCTTGACTTCAACAGCGGCACCATCGCACGGGTCGGCGTGTCAGCGCAATCGGCGAATCTCGTGGTGAAGGGGTCGTGAAGCGTGTGCCGGGGCTGCTCCCCCCGGGAAACGATCCACACCGGGCGGCGCATCCGAGCGAGCCGCGTGGCTCGAGCCGGCGCCGTGCTCTCTGCTCCGGTCTGCGGCTGCGAACGCGGCTCTGCGGTCAGTCGTGATGGAGTGTGCATGCTCCGGTCTGCGGCCGCGAATGCGGCCCAGGGCTGTAGCCGCGGGTGAAGCCCGTCTGCGGGCGAACCCGCGGACTGGCGGACTCCAGAAAACCGGGGGAGCCGCGAAGCGGCGAAGGAACTCGCGCGATGAGCGTCCATCAGAGACGCACCGGGCGTCGGTTCGCCCGGCGGCCGAGAGCGATAGGTATCTCACCTCGTGGATTGCGCCACTCCCGCTGCAGCGCTGCCTCGTGCGCCGACGCGTCCGTCGCCGCTTCGCGGCTCAGAGGATGGGGGGGGGCCGGCTTGATCCGCGGGTTCGCCCGCAGACGGGCGTCACCCGCGGCTACAACCCCTCGCCCGCTGCGCGGCTCCGGAGCAGAACAACTTCGCCACATCTCACCGCGGCCCGGCCCGAGAGAGAGCCACTTCGTCGTACAGCACCGCTTTCCCGCCCAGGACGTGTTGCCGCGGATGGGTGGCTCTCCGGTGTGCGGCGATTCTCCGTTGGGAACGCGCTGAGAATTCGGTAGAATGGTCTCCCGGCCCCGTGTGAGATCGCCCTCTCGCCTGCGTCATTGCCGGCGGGGCGGACGTGCGCCGGCCGGCTTGGAGAGACTCGCCATGAGGCATCCCGGTTGCTCCCACGTCGTGCTGCTCGGTTGGATTCTTTCCGGGCCGGCCGCTGCGCTGGCTGCCAGCGACCCGCCGCCGCCCGAGCCGACTTCGCCGCCCGAAACTAGACGCCCGCCCGAACTGACATCCCCGCCCGAACTGACCCCGCCGGCCGAACTGACGCCCCCGCCGCTGGACCGCCCGCACGAAAAGGACGACCACGTCGATCCGCACCTCGGACCGGACGGACCCCACGTCGGCCTCGCCGGCGCCGCGACCAGTCCGGCCGGGCGCTCGGTGACGGCCGGGTTCGAGAGCACTCAGATCAACACGGACAACCGGGGAAACAACATCGTCGGCGACGCCGCCAACGAACCGTCGATCGTGATGGACCCGAACAACGCGGACCTTATGGCGATCGGCTGGCGCCAGTTCGATACGATCAACTCGAACTTCCGCGAGGCGGGCCTCGCCTACAGCCGCGACGGCGGACGCTCGTGGACCAACGCGGGCGTGCTCGACCCGGGCGAGTTCCGCACCGACCCCGTGCTGCGGGCCGATTCGGCCGGCAACTTCTTCTACTCCAGCCTGAGCACGCCGCAGTTGCGCTCGGTCGAGGTCTTCCGCTCGACCGACGGCGGCGTGTCCTGGTCCGACCCTGCTCCGGCGTTCGGCGGCGACAAGCAGTGGATCGCCGTGGACCGCTCCGGGCTGATGGGCGACGGCCACGTCTACCAGACCTGGAACGTGCAGTTCACCTGCTGTCCCAATACCGACTTCACCCGCTCAATCGACTCCGGCTTCTCCTATCAGGGGCCGTTCGCGATGCCCAGCCCGCGGCTGAAATGGGGCACGATGGCGGTCGACCCCGACAGCGGGTCTCTCTATATCGTCGGTTCCGACCTGGGGCAGACCTCACACGTGCTCGTCCGTTCGGACAACGCCCAGAACGGCGGCGTGCCGCCGACGTTCCCTTTTATCACCAACGTCAACCTCGGCGGCACGACCCGAAGCCACATGGGCTTCTCTTCGCCGAATCCGGACGGCCTGCTGGGACAGGTGTGGATCGACGCGGATTATTCGAACGGCCCGTCGCGGGGCAATCTGTACGTGCTCGCCTCTGTCGATCCGCCCGGCGGCGACCCGCTCGACATCCACTTCATCCGCAGCACCGACGGCGGCCGGTCGTGGAGCCCGCCCGTGCGCGTCAACGACGACGAGGGCAACGCCTGGCAGTGGCTGGGCACGCTGTCGGTGGCGGCCAGCGGCCGCATCGACGCCCTGTGGGATGACACCCGCAACGGCGGCGGCGATCCGAAAATGTCGCAGTTGTTCTACACCTGGTCGACCGACGCAGGCGTCACCTGGGCCCGCAACGTCGAGATCACTGAGACGTTCAACAGCCACCTGGGCTTCCCGCGGCAGAACAAGATGGGCGACTACAACGACATGATCTCCACCCAGGCGGGGATCCTGCTGGCGTACTGCGCGACTTTCAACGGCGAGCAGGACATCTATTTCAGCCGCATCGAGATCGACTGCAACAACAACGGCGTACACGACGGGGACGACATCGCCCGCGGCGCCAGCCGCGACGACAACCACAACGGCATCCCGGACGAGTGCGAGGCGTGTACCGGCAACGAGCGGATCGCCAGGGCGGCGTGCAAGTTCCGCCGCGGGGCGGGCAAGCTCAAAGTCAAACTGGTCGGCGGCGCGGGGTTCGACAGCTTCCTGGTGCGCCTCTCCAGCGGGCAGAGCGGCGAGGGTCAACTCGACGGCAAAGGAAAGGGCAGGATCAGGATCACGGGTCTGCCGCCGGGGGCGGGTACGGCGAGCGTCGAATGGGGCTGCGGGGCGCAGGCGCAAGAGGAGTACTCCTGCGAGTGACGCGGGCGGATGGAAGCACTCGGACGCCCCGGCCGCAGGGACGGCGCGCGTATCTGATCGTAGCGCTGGCGGGCGCGGCCGTCTACCTCAACTCGCTTCCCAACGGGTTCACCTACGACGACGTCCCCATCATCGTCACCAACCCGGTGACGCAGCCGGAGGCGGCGTGGCACGCGCCCTGGACGCACCCCTACTGGCCCGGCAGCGACGTCAACGCCGAGATCGACGTCTTGTACCGGCCGCTGACGGTGATGACCTACGCGCTGCAGCGGAAGTGGTTCGGCGACCGCCCGCTTCCCTTTCACGCGGGCAACGTCGTGCTGCACGCAGTGGTGTGCGCCGGCGTCTGCTGGCTGGCGCGGCGGCTGGGCTGCGGCGCCGCCGTGGCCACGCTGGTGGGCGTCGTCTTCGCCGTACACCCGATCCACTGCGAAGCGGTCGCCAACGTCGTCGGACGGGCGGAACTTCTCGCGGCCGGGGGGGGGCTACTGGCCCTGTGGGCGGCGGACCGATGGTGTGACCGGCTGGCGGCCTCCCCGCACCGCGGGTGGCTGCCGGGACCGTGGCTGGGCGTCGTGGCAGGCTTTTTTCTGGCGCTGACGAGCAAAGAGAGCGGCGTCGCCACGGCGGCGATGGTGATCCTGTGGATCGTCTGGCGACGCCGCAGCGCCGAACCAACGGCCCGAGCCAGTGGCGACAGGACCGGCGGTCACGATGCCGACCCGCAATCACCGCGAGGCCGAGTGCAATGCGTAAGACCCGCGCTTCGTCACTGGGTCTGGATCGCCATGCCCATGGCGGTGATACTCGCGGCGTATCTGCTCGCGCGCTATCAGGTCTGCGGGTTCCGCCTCTCGGTCGGTGGGCAGCGCGTCGGTCCCGGCAATCCGCTGCGCGAGGGCGACGTGCTGGAGCGGTTGCTGACCCCGGTGTCGCTGGTCGGCCGCTACGTGGCGTTGATGGCGCGGCCGGCGCGGCTGCTGCTCGACTATTCGCTGGCCGTGCTGCCTGCGACGCGGTCGATCCTGGAGCCCTATTTCCTCGTCGGCGCGGCCGCGCTGGTCCTGATGGTGCGATGGGCCGTCCGTTCGTGGAAGCGCCGCGGCGCCGGATGGCTCGTGGTGGCCGGGCTGGCGGCAAGCTACGCAGCGACCAGCAACACGTTTCTGCAGATCGACATCATCTTTGCCGAACGGTTCTTCTATTCGCCCTCGATATGGCTGTGCGTGACGCTCGGCCTGCTCATCGAAGCCGTCCTGGCCTCCGCGTTCTGGCGACAGTGCCGGCCGGCGGTGCGCACGCTCGCCCGCGTCGGGCTGGTGGTCGGCGTGGGCGCCTTGGCGGTGCGGACGCTGGTGCGCAACCCGAACTGGGTGGACAACGCCACGATCTATGCCCACGACCTCGAAGCGATGACGCCCGGGTCGCGGAGTGCGAACATCCTCTCGGTGGTCGGACGGCGCGAATTGGAGGCGGGCAACTACGAGGCCGCCGAAGCACACCTGCGCGAAGCCATCGCTGCCTACGACGCGTATCCGGAGTTCCATCTGCTGCTGGGGCGCGTCTACATGGAGACCGGCCGCTGGGTGGAAGCGCTGGCCGCACTGGAACAGGCGCAGCGGCTGGGTGGCCGCAACATGGAGATCGCCACCACGCTGGAGCGGGCACGCCGCATGGCGGCAGGCGCCGACGTGGAAGGGGAACTGGCCGCCGGCCGCCAGGCCGCCCGCGCGCAGCCGGACAGCGTCGACGCCGTGCGCCGCTGGGCACTGGCCGCCGAGGTCGTTGATCCGGCCGAGGCGGTGGAAGCCTATCAGCATTGGGTCCGCCTTCGGCCCGATGCCCCGGACGTGATCAAAGGGCTCGCTTACGCCCAGGCCGCGGCCGCGGATCCGCGCGGGGCGGTGGAGTCTTTGCGAAGGGTCATCGAGCTGTCGTCCGGCGACTGGGAAGCGCACACCAACCTGAGCGTGCTCCTGATCGACCGGCTCGACGCCGAGCGCTACGACTGCGCCGCGGCCTTACGGCACGCCCGCCGCGCCGTCGACCTGAACGCCACCCACTGGCAGGTGAACGTCAACCTGGCCGAAGTGCTGGCGGCCTGCGGCGACCCGCAGGAAGCCGCGACGCTGTTCGACCAACTGGCCGCCCAATGCCCGCCCGGCAGCGCAGATCGCCGGCTCTACGAAGAGCGGGCGCGGTTCCTGCGGGGGCGTTGACGGCGTACGTCGCGCGCCGCTGACGGCTTCGACTGGCGACTCGCGCGCCGGCGGTCATGCGCCTGAGACGATCGCCGACGTCGTTCCGAACGTCTCGCCGAATACGAACTCGCCGAGCGGTTTGCGCTGCCGTGGCGTCTGGTCCCGCGTGCGCAGCACGTCGGCGGCGGGCTCATCCGGGCCGGCCGGGTACCCGATCGCCAGCGCGGTGAGCGCATGGGCGCCTTCGGGGATCTGGAACGCCTCCGCCGCCCGGTCGGGCAGAATGCCGATCATCTGGTGGACGCTGATGCCGCGGGCGGTCGCCTCGACGGAAAGACTCGCCACCGCCAGTCCCACGTCGTGTTCGGCGGCGCGGTTGGGCTTGTCGTTACGCTTGAACCGCTCGCGGGCGACGGTCAACGCCAGCACCGGCGCCTGTCGCGCCCACTCCCGGTTGCCCTCGACCAGGCACTGCAACACCTGCTCGAACGGCGCCGGCTCGCTGCGCCGCGCCACGATGAAGCACCACGGCTGCTCGTTGTAAGACGACGGCGCCCAGCGGGCCGCCTCGAACAGCGACCGCAGGTCCTCCGTCGAGACGTCCCGCGATGAGAAGGCGTACGGGCTCCATCGCCGCACGACGAGGTCATGGATGGGATGGTCCGGTCGGGCGTGTTTGATCACGTGTCGTCTCCTGCGGGCGATCGGCCCTCGACGGCATGATAGCGTCCCCGCGCGGGTCAGGCGAAGCACCGCCGGCTTTGCACGCAGACCGCCCTGGCGGTACGATGATAGCGGGGTTATGAAGGCTGACCACGCCGTCCGGTCCGCAGGTCGGCCCGTGCCAAGTCCTTCGTCGAAACGCGACATTCCCCACGCTTCACGGGAGGTTCAGAATGTCTCACACGCTTTTCAGGATCGGCTTCGCGGCCGGCGCCTGGCCCGTTTTGAGCATGCTGTTCGTCATCGCGATCAACGCCGAGGCAAGGTCGCCTGCTCTACCACCGTCCACCATTCAGGTTGAGAGTCCCCTGGCGCACGCGTTGGAGACAGCAGCGCCCGACGCGCTGATCCCCATCGTCATCGTGCTCCGCGAGCAGCTTTCCGTCGATCATATCCGCGCGGGCGGGCGCCACAGTGGCGATGCCGGCCGCCGGGCCGTTATTCAGCGCCTGCAAGCGCACGCCTGCCGCACCCAGGAGCCGATTCTGGAACTGCTCCGGGCGGCCGCGGCGGATGGACGAGCCGCCCGCATCCGCCCGCTCTGGCTGGCGAACGTCATCGCCGCGCGGGTGACGCCGGAGGTCGTGTACGAACTCGCCCGGCGCGACGACATTGCCTTCATCCATCGGGAGGCGTTTCTGGGCGCGGACGCTTTCCCCGCGGGGATAGCGCCCGGGGAATCGCCCGACGGCCTGTCGGAAGTAACCTGCGGCGTCGAACTGATCGAGGCCCCGCCGGCGTGGGACTATTTGCGCATCACCGGCGACGGCGTCGTGGTTGCGGTGATCGACACCGGCGCGTGCATCGACCATCCCGACCTGCGCAGCCACGTGTGGACCAACGAGGGCGAAATCCCCGGCAACCGCATCGACGACGACGGAAACGGCTACATCGATGACGTCCACGGCTGGAACTTCGAGTCCAACACCAACGACATCGCGGACCGCAACGGCCACGGGACTCACGTGGCCGGCACGGTCGCCGGCGACGGCACCGACGGTACGTACACCGGAGCAGCGCCGGACGCGCTGATTATGCCGCTGGTGTTCTGGAACAACATCGGCGGCGAGATGTCCGTCTGGCAGGCGATGGAATACGCGGTGGCCAACGGCGCCGCCGTCATCAACGGCAGCCTCGGCTGGCCGCACGCGGTGCAGCCGAATCGGCGGGTCTGGCGGGAGGTGTGCGAAAACGCGATCGCCGCCGGCGTCACCGTCGTCTACTCGGCCGGCAGCGACGGCGCCTGCTGCCGCCCATACGACGCCGTCCGCACGCCCGGCGACGTGCCGGGCGTCATCACCGTCGGCACGACGGACTGCAACGACGTAGCGGCGAGCTTCAGCAGCCGCGGGCCGGTCACGTGGCAGGACGTGCCGCCTTTCAATGACTGGCCCTACCCGCCGGGACTGATCAAGCCGACGGTGGCCGGACCGGGCATCAACACGATCTCCTGCCGGGCGAACCCGTGCAATGGATACGTCACCTACAGCGGGGCGTCCATGTCCACGCCGCACGTGGCGGGCGCGGCCGCGCTGATGCTCCAGGCCCATCCGGGGCTGCCGCCCGTGGAGTTGGACCGGGTGTTGCAGGCGACCTCGCGTGACCTGGGCGAGCCGGGGATGGACAACACCTACGGCGCGGGGCGCATCGACGCCTTCGGGGCGGTGTCGCAGGTGTCGTGTCCGTTCATCCAGAAGTTCAAGGCAGCCTGCAAGCAGGACGGCACGGTGAAAGCGGTGGTGAAGTTCACCGATCGCTCCTGGGACGGCCGTGCGGTCCGCATCGGCATCGGCGACGCATTCGAGGCGAACGCGGCGGTGCGCGGCCGCAAGGCGAAACTGAAGCACTGCTGCCTGGCCGGCCGGCAGACGGTCCGTCTGCTGGCGCCGGAGGACTGCCGGGAGCCGGTCGTGGTGACCTGCCCGCAGTAGCGCAGGCAAAATGAGTTGGTGATACCGGACGTCTTGGTTCGACGTCCGTTCTCTGCTATACTGGGGGTTGCGTTTTCCGCAGCGGCTCGCGCCGCGCCGCTCTCGCCGAGGCCTGATAAAGGAACTGGAGGAAAGGCATGAGATCGATCGTTTGTTCAGTCGTTCTGGCACTGGGGTGTATCGCCGCGCTGACGGTGACCGCGGACGCGGCGCCGCCGGTCTCGGCGGAGATGGCGGCCAGGTTCCACGGGACGCTGGCCCAGGACCTTGACGTCGCCGCGCCCGACGAACTCATCCCGATCGTCGTGGTGATGCGGGACCAGGTGTCGCCCGAGGCGCTGGAAGAGGCGACACGGGCGGCGAACCGCCGCGCGGCCGTCATCGCGCTCCTGAAGGAACAAGCCGCCGCCACGCAAGGGCCGATTCTCGACCTGCTGCGAGCCGCGCAGGCGCGCGGGCAGGCCGATCGGATCCACCCGCTGTGGATCGCCAACGCGGTTGGCGCCCACGTCACACCGGAGGTGGTGAAGCAGCTCGTCGTCCGCGACGACGTGGCCTACCTCCACCGCGAGTCGTACCTGGGCGAAGACGTCTTTCCGGTCGAGCCGGCGGAGGATCCGAACGTCCGGTCCGAGATCGAGTGCGGCGTAGCGATCATGAATGCGCCGCGGGTGTGGGACGAGCTGCAAGTCACCGGACGGGGTTCGATCATCGCCGTGATCGACACCGGCGCCTGCATCACGCACTCAGACCTGAAGAACCAGATCTGGGTCAATCCGGGCGAGATTCCCAACAACAACATCGACGACGACAACAACGGGTTCATCGACGACATCAACGGCTGGAACTTCGAGAGCGACAACAACAACGTCAGCGACCAGAACGGCCACGGCACCCACGTCAGCGGCACGGTGGCCGGCGACGGCACCGGCGGCACCCAGACCGGCATGGCGCCGGACGCTGAGGTCATGGTCACCAAGTTCTGGAACAGCTTCTCCGGCGAGTTGTCCGTCTGGCGTTCGATGGAGTACGCCACCGATAACGGCGCCCACGCCACCACGGCGAGCCTGGGATGGCCGCACTCGACCAATCCAAACCGCCCGATGTGGCGGCAAGTGTGCGAGAACACCATCGCCGCCGGACTGTCGGTGATCTACGCGGCCGGCAACGAGGGCGGCGGCAACCCGCCCGACAACGTGCGCACGCCCGGCGACGTCCCCGCCGTCATCACGGTGGGCGCGACCGACTGTAACGACGTGATCGCCGGCTTCAGCAGCCGCGGGCCGATCACCTGGCAGAACATCCCCCCCTACAACGATTGTCCCTGGCCTCCGGGGTGCATGAAGCCCAGCATCTCGGCGCCGGGCGTGAACACGAAGTCGTGCGCCGTCTGCTCCGGCTACCGCTTGCTGAGCGGCACGTCGATGGCCACGCCACACGTGGCCGGCACCGTGGCCCTGATGCTCGAGTTCGGACCGGGCATGCCGCATGAAGTGGTCAAGGAGATCCTGATGGACACGTCCAAGGATCTCGGCGCGCCGGGCAGGGACAACGACTACGGCGCCGGCCGCGTGGACGCCTACGAGGCGACCGCGGCTTCCAGCGGCAATCCGGAGCCGGCCGCCTGTTGCTTCAAGGACGGCTCGTGTGAAGACCTGATGCGGGAGGACTGCATCGACGATGGCGGTCGCTGGAACTTCGGCAAGGAGTGCGGCAGCTTCAACTGTCCGCAGCCGGGCGCCTGCTGCGTGACCAACTCCGAGTGCGAGATCCTGCTGGAGCGCGACTGCCTGGCCAAGGGCGGCGAGTTCATGGGCGAGGGCTTGGGCTGCGAACTGATCTGCGCCTGCGACGTCATCAAGAAGATGAAGGGCAAGTGCAAGGGCAGCGGCACCCTCAAGGCCATCGTCAAGTTCAGGAACGACAGTTGGGACGGCCGCACCATCAAGATGGGCGTGGGCGAACGCCTCCGCTTCGACGTGGTCGTCCACGGCAAGAAGGCCACGTTGTTCACCTGCTGCTTCAACGGCCCGCAGGAGGTCAGCCTGATCGACCCGGACGGCTGCCTCGATCCGATCGTGATCGACTGCCCGTAAACGCCGGGCCGGCGTGGCGTGTGGCACCGGTTTGTAACCGGTGAGGCAACTGCCCGTAAACACTGGGCCGGCGACCAGGCGGCGCGGGCCGCCTGCGTCGCAAAACCCCCCGCAGCACCATGCGGCGCCTCTTTGAGGCGCCGCTTTTTTTGGGGGCGAACGGAGCGAGGGAGTTGGCGCCGTTCGCGTGGTGGCCGAAAGCGGCGGCGAGGCGCAAACCCCGCCGCCGCTTCGAATTCACGGCATGAAGAACTCGGCTGTCTGCGGATCAGACGCAGCCCTTGATCCTGGCCTTCAGCTTGCAGATGCCGTTGCCGCCGCGCCGTGAGGCGTGGCGAAGCTGCTCTGCTCTGGAGCCGCGCCGCGGTGAGCTGTACCGAAGGTGTTCTGCTCTGGAGCCGCGCCGCGGTGAGCTGTACCGAAGGTGTTCTGCTCTGGAGCCGCGCCGCGGTGAGCTGCACCGAAGGTGTTCTGCTCTGGAGCCGCGCCGCGGTGAGCTGCACCGAAGGTGTTCTG
>QZJT01000093.1 GCA_003597935.1 Phycisphaerales bacterium
GGTCGCCGTGCCGTCCAGGTTGATGCGTTTGACCCTCCCACCCTGCTCCAGCGCGTAGACCAGGCTGTCATCCTCGCTCACCTGCACGTCGTAGGGCACCGACAGGCCGGAGATCACCCGGTTGGGCTGACAACGCGGCCCCATGCAGCTCAGGGGATACCGATAGACCTTCCCGACCCCCGGATCGGTGACGTAGAGATGGAAGGCGGACGTGTCCATACCGGTTGGCGACAGGAGATCCACCCCACCGCCAGGCTCCGCGAAGACCACCACTTCTGGAGACACAACCCGCAGGACGCGCCGGCCGCTGGCGCCACCCGCGCCAGCGCACCCGGCGACGCCGGGGCCGACATGCGCGACGCTCCACCCGCGGGCGGCGGGGCCTCCCGCGACGGTTCCAACCGCCCGGGCAAGGCCGGCGGCGTCGCCGGCGCTGCGGGTCGGATGAGGACGCGGCTGATCCACGGGGTCGCGCACAGCACCCGGTGGGACTACAGCCATCACGTGGTGCCGCCCCTGACCTCCAGCGCGACGTTTCGTCTCGATTCCGCCCGGCGGGCGGCCCTGGGCTTCCAGGAGTTCGCCCACGACGGCGGACTGCCGCACGAGCACCCACCCATCTACATCTACGACCGTCTGGAAGAGCCGACCACCGCCATGCTGGAGGACAATCTGGCGGCGGCGGAGGGCGGCGAGATGGCCCTGACCTTCGCGTCCGGCATGGCAGCCATCAGCGCCGCCATCTGCACGGCCGCTCCCGCGGGCGCCCATCTGCTCGCCCACCCGGTTCTCTACGGCTGCACGTACTCGCTCATCTGCGGCTGGCTGCCGCGATTCCACGTGATTTACGATCTGGTCGATCTGACCGACCTGCGGGCGATCGAGGGCGCCATCCGCCCAGAAACACGAGTCGTTTACTTCGAGACACCGGTCAATCCGGACATGAAACTGATCGACATCCGGGCGGTGCGCGAGGTCGTCGATCGGGCCAACGCCGGCCGCCCGGCGGGCGAGCGCATCCGGATCATCGTCGACAACACCTTCGCGACGCCCTTCTGCCAGCGGCCGCTGGAACTGGGCGCGGACGTGGTCTGCCAGTCTTTGACGAAGGGCATCGGCGGGTTCGGCACCGATCTGGGCGGGGCGGTGATCGGTCCGCGCTCGGCCCATGACGATCTGATCCTCTTCCGCAAAGACTTCGGCGGGTCGCTGTCGCCCAAGAGCGCGTGGCCGCCGCTGGTGTACGGACTCCCGACCCTGGGGGCGCGGATGGCGAACTACCAGAAAACGGCCATGCGCGTGGCCCGCTTCCTCGATCAGCACGAGAAGGTCGAGCGCGTCCACTATCCGGGTCTGGCGTCGTTCCCGCAGCACGAACTGGCCCAGCAGCAGATGCGGGACTTCAACGGCAAGTTCGCTCCCGGCTCCATGCTCTATTTCCTGGTTCACGACCCCGAGGGCGAGGGCCGTCCGGCCGAGAAGCTGATCGACTGGATTGCGGAGAACGCCTACTCGATCACCCTGGCGGTGTCGCTGGGGCAGATCAAGACGCTGATCGAAGCGCCGTTCAGCATGACGCACGCGGCCATGCCGGCCGAGGAGAAGCGCCGTCGCGGCCTGCTGCCGGGCGGCGTCCGCCTCAGCATCGGGCTGGAGGACTGGCACGACATCATCGAAGACCTGGACGACGCGCTGACGCGAATCTGACGACCGCGTGTGTGGCACCGGCATCTTGCCGGTGATCGCAGCGCGAACTGCGCTGCCCATCGTATGAACGCGCTGCCTGACGGCAGACAGCGGCTGGAAGCCCGTGCCCCTCAGAGCCCCGGCATTCATGCCGGGCGGACCGCCGGCTGGAAGCCGGTGCCCCTCAGAGTCCCGGCATTCATGCCGGGCGGACCACTGGCTGGAAGCCGGTGCCACACGTCAGATCGGCCCACCGAACAGGAACGACAGTAGCAACTGAATGAGCAATGGGATGATCGCGCCAACCAGCGAGCTGAAGAAGTCCGTTTGCATGTTCGCCACCTGGGCCTGAAGGCCGCGAGCCTTGCGTCGCCGGCGGCGAGAAACGATCATCCCGCCGGCAGGCGCAGGAGGCAGTATCGTCCAGCCCAGGGCGGAATCAACAGTCGGCGCAACAAAAATACCCGCAGAAGCGGGTATTCTTGCGAAAAAGCGCGGCAATCACCTACTCTCGCCTCTCGACTACCATCGGCCGTGCGGGCTTAACTTCCGTGTTCGGAATGGGAACGGGTGTGACCCCACACGTCTGGTCACCGCAGGATGGAGGATATCCCCGCCGCTGGGCTTGTCAAGGCCCCGGTCCAGTTTTTTTGGAGGGCGGGACAGCCGAGGCGCCCGACCGGCGGCGCCCGGCGAACCTCCGGCCGGATTCGGTTGGCTTCCCTGACCGGGGCGGCCGATGAGGTAGGCTGGGGCCCTTGCGGCGGGGGCTTCCCGCCGGCATGGTGGGAGCGTTTCGTCGGCTCGGTCGGGCATCAGGTGTGGGTCGGTGGGAATGACCACCGCCCGGGAGCCGGCGACCCAGCCGCCAGAGCGCACACCAGGGTCGCGGCGGACCGGCCGTCCAGGCCGCGGAGATGGATCATGGACGTATTCGTAGACGACCACCGCGTGGACTTCAGCCCCGGCGACCGCGAGACGCTGGAATCGGCCGTGCGGCGGCTGCAGCGGGAGTCGTGTCCGCGCGACCACGTGGTCGTCGGCGTGCGCTGCGACGGCCTGCACCTGACCGGGGACGAACTCTCCCGGGCGATGGACCGCCCGGTCGGCGATTTCCACAGCCTGGAAGTAGCGACCTCGACGCCTTCTGCGCTGGTCCGGGGCGCGGCCGGCGAGGCCAGCCAGATGCTCCGCGAGGTGGACGAGCAGCGTCGCCGGTGTGCCGGGCTGCTGAGCCAGGGCAAGACGGCCGAGGGCATCGCCGCGCTCACCGCGTGCCTGGGCGTGTGGCAACAGGTCCACGATGCCGCCACCAAGTCCATCCACATGCTCGACATCGATCCGGCGTCGGTCCGAGTGGGCGGGCAGCCGCTGGAAAAGTCGCTGGCGCTGCCGATGGACCGCTTGCAGACGGTGCGCGACGCGCTGCAATCGCAGGACTTCGTGCTGCTGGCCGACGTGCTCGAGTACGAGTTCGACGAGGTCGTCGCCCAATGGCAGGCGCTGCTGGCGCAGATCCAGCAACTCGCCCGAGGGGCCGTGACGGACGGCGAAGGGCGAAAGGCGGACAGCGAGTAGAATAGCTCAGACCTTGCGCGGCGATCCCGTTCGTCCTTCTTCCCGGCGGGGTATTCGCGCCGCGTACGACGGGCCCGCTGCACGGTCTTCGGCTGCGGAGCGACGCCCGCCCCGGGTGGACTCACCGCGTCTCCCCCACTGCCCGATTCCGCCACTCCCTCATTCTCTCAGGCCCTTCCGCATCAGAGGCTCTTCAACCGCTGCTCCTTATCATGCGTCTGCAGCGCTTCGACCAGGTCGTCCAGGTCGCCTTCGATGACGCGCTCCAGGTTGAAGTCCTGGTTGATGCGGTGGTCGGTGACGCGGTTCTGGGGGAAGTTGTAGGTGCGGATGCGCTGGGAGCGGTCGCCGCTGCCGATCATGGTCCGGCGGGCGCTGTCGCGGGCGGCCACCTCCTTGCTGCGGTAGTGGTCGTACACGCGCGACAGCATCAGCCGCCTGCCCTTGGCCCGGTTCTTGTGCTGGCTTTTTTCGTCGCGCATGGAGACGGTGATCCCCGTCTCCTTGTGGACCAGCCGGATCGCCGACGAGACCTTGTTGACGTTTTGCCCGCCGGGTCCGCCGGCGCGGGAGACGAACTCCTCGACGTCCTTTTCCCAGTTGATCTCGATGTTGATCTCCTCCGGCTCGGGCAACACCGCCACCGTGGCGGCGGAGGTGTGAATGCGGCCCTGGGCCTCCGTCTGCGGCACCCGCTGCACCCGGTGCCCGCCGCCCTCGTAACCCAGCATCCGGTAGACCCGCTCGCCCTTGACGCTGAGCACGACTTCCTTCAGCCCGCCGCTGTCCGCCCCGCTCTGGTCCAGCACTTCGACCCTCAGCCCCCGACGCTCGCAGAAGCGCAGGTACATCTCGTACAGGTCGCGCACGAACAGGGCCGCCTCCTCGCCGCCGGTGCCCGCCCGGATCTCCAGGATGACCGACTGAATGGCGGAGTCGTCGTCCATGACGATCCGCTCTTTCAGGTCTTCGAGCATCTGGTCGTAGCGCCCGCGAAGCTCGGCCGCCTCCTCCTCGGCCAGCTCGCGCAAATCGGGATCCTGGGACCGATCGGCCATCAGCGCGGTGGCCGAGTCAAGCTGATCCCGGACCGTCCGCAGGCTCCGGTAAGGGTCCACCAGCCGGCGCAGCCGCCCCAACTCCTTGCCGATCTCGGCGGTCCGGGCCGGGTTGGACGCCACCGCCGGGTCGTTCATCTGCCCCAGCAGGTCGCCGTAACGCTCGGAGAGTTCCGACAGCTTGGTCAGCAGACGTATGGTGACTTCATCGGACATGGCTTCGGTCCGGCAAAAAAAAACACGGCGCCGGGTGCGGGCGCGCGTGAGGTCGGGTGTCTACGAAGGGCGCAGCTAAATCCGCTTCTTGAACTTGGGCTTTTGCTTCTCCGGCGGCTTGGTGAAATACTCGCCGCCGTACTTCCGGGTGAATCGGTCCACCCGCCCCATCGAGTCGACGAACTTCTGCTGTCCGGTGTAGAAGGGGTGGGAGGCACTGGATATCTCCAGCGTCACCAGCGGGTACTTCTTGCCTTCATACTCGATCGTCTTATCGGTCTTGACCGTGGACCGGGTGAGGAACATGAAATCGGCGCCCACGTCGTGAAACACGACCTCGCGGTATTCCGGATGGATGTCTCTCTTCATCGTGCAGCTCCCGAGCGGCGTGCCATCCGGGCCGTCCCGGCCGGGCACACGCCCGAAGTCGAGCCGAGCATTGTAGCCGGCCCGCCGCCGGGGTCAACGGGCAATCGCGGCCACGCCGCCTGCGGGGGCGTGACGCAATCGGCGGCGCTTCTGAACGAGCCGCGTGGCTTCAGCCCGCGCGGAGTCTCCCACTGAACGCGGTTTCAAGCCGCGAGCGCCTTCCCCCGCGGCCGCCAGGCTGGAGCCAGGCGGTCCCGAGGCGATCCGCCGCATCAGTCACGCACTCGCCGCCTGCCGACAGGCTGGCGGCCTGCGCGCAGCTCCCCGTACCGGAGGACGGAGGGCGGCGCCGGCCGTTCGGCAGCGCCGTCCCCGGCTCAGAACAGGTACACCCAACGGAGCGGGAGGGATTCGAACCCTCGGTGCGGTAACCCGCACACCGCATTTCCAGTGCGGTCCCTTCAGCCACTCGGACACCGCTCCACGTTCAATGGAGTGTAGCCTGGGCTGTGTACCTGTCCAGAATCGCAGTGTGACGAAGGCGCCCGGTCAGTGCGGTGTTTCGCGTATCCGGCTCACGTGCCAGCCGCGACACGAGCACCGCGGCGGCCGCGGCCCGGCCCGGCTCACTCACGATTGAGCCACGCCTCGAACGACTCGTCCGTCGCCCACTTCGCCACCTCCGCCTTCACGGCCCCGCGATGGAACCAGATCAGCAGGAAGACCGGCCAAGCGAGCGCCAGGGGCGTCAGCACCCACGGCAGGATCGGCTCAAGCGATTCCATGACTTCCACCAACGCACGCGCGTTCGGATCGTCGCGAACCGACTGCGGCATCTCGTCGATGTCCGTCGTCCACGCCGCCACCAGTCCCGCTGCGATGAGGGCGATACGCAGCCAGGCATAGACCAGGCACAGCCCGCGGCCCTTGCGCTGACGCTGCCTCAGCGCCAGCCCACCGGCCAGCAGCAGGGCGGAGGCCACGACCCGCACCACCGAAGAGGCCAGCGCATAGACCCTGGCCTGAACCGGCAGGTCCGCCTGCCCCGCCGCCGCGCCCGAATCGGGAAACACGAGCATGAAAACCTGCCCGCCCAAGCCGCACACGCCGATGCAGGTGATGCCGATCGCCCCCAGCACGATCGCCAGGATGCCGATCGTCCCCGGCCAGCCCGGCTGCGGCGCCGCCTGAGGCAGTTCTGCGGACATCGGCGGAACGGCGTCGCTCATACCGGGACATTCTCCCCCGGCGCGGGCGTTCGGCAAGCCCCAGACGCCGGTGGGTGTGGCGGCGCTTCGCGTCAATGACGCGACCGGCGCGGTCGGCGAGCGAGTTGCGTGGCTTGAAGCTCGTGCGGAGTTTCCATCAGACTGGGGCGGTGTGACGCGGCCTCGGCCTTCGAGCCCCGGCCCCGTAAAAAGGCGTGCGGCACCCTGTAGAGTTTTGGCGCGGTCATAGGGTGCCGCAGCGAGTGGAAGTCCGTTTCACCAGAGGCGCGCGTGCGCGCCCGTTATGAATGTCATCGAAACCCGCGCGTCGCGTCTTGAGTCACCCCGCCCGAGGCACGGTGTTTTCAAGGCAACCCTGCGCGGTGCCTGCACGTCGCGTCGCCGGGCCGACGGCCCTCAGCGACACCCGACTCGCCTGCACGATTCACGTGGACCCCCGGAATCCGGCTGCTAGCGTCGGCAGCGCCCGCAGGCACACGATTGTACCATTGCCCCCCCTGCTTTGGCAAGTCCTTCATGGAACTTTTTTTTGCAATTGCGCGGACGACGCGACGTCTCCCACGGACCGCCGCGCGCGGGCCTTCGCCCAGCGCGGCATTATCGCACCCGACCGGCCACGACGTCCGATCGCGCCCGGGCCGATCCGCGGCGGCACGGCGTAACCGAGAATTGGAAGGAACTCCGGCCCGCAGCCGTGCAGGGTGCGGCGTGCGCCGCGGGCGGCGGCCGGGCGGTCCTTGTCCGAAAGACGAAGCGCATGAACCCTCTGAAAATCGGCCACGTCGTCGGCGTGACCAGCGGTTCGGTGGACGTCGAACTGACCGTCGGGCGAGAGCGGCAGATTCAGCACGGCACCCGGTCCTACTGGGTCGGCCAGCTCGGCTCCTACGTCACCATCCAGGGGCGCGACCGCGTGCTGGTCGCGTTCGTCACCCGCGTCGAGACGGAGCCGGCCACCGCCGACGAGGTCGCCCCGCGGCAGACCCTGCAAGTCCAGCTTCTGGGCGAGATGCACGGGGCACGGTTCGCCCGTGGCGTGAACGCCTATCCGCTGATAGGCGACGACGTGTGCGTCGCCACCCACGACGATTTCGCCATGATCTTCGGCGCCCAGGACGCCCTGGCCGACTCGCACGACCACCCGGCCGCGTTCCGGCTGGGCCAGTTCGCCCTCAACACCGAGTTCGAGGTGCGGATCATGGGCTCGGAGTTCTTCGCCAAGCACGCGGCCGTGGTCGGAAACAGCGGATCGGGAAAAAGCTGCGCTACCGCCAGGATCGTCCAGGAGGCCCTCGACCTGCCCCAGACCCAGGTTGTCCTCTTCGACATGCACGGCGAGTACAAGGCCGCGTTCTCGGACGAAGACGGCCAGGTGGACGCCAACGTCACCTACCTGGGGGCCGACGAACTCGTGCTGCCCTACTGGCTGCTCCGCTACGAGGAGATCGAGGCGCTGTTCGTGGATGAGTCCAATCCGCTGCACGTCTCCAGCCAGATTTCGTTCCTGCGTTCCGCCATGCTGGAGTTCAAGAGGGACGCCGCCAAGGACCTGGGCCTGACCCGCTCGCTGACCGTCGATACGCCGATCTACTTCTCCCTGGAGCGGCTGCACGACTACGCCCAGAACCTCAACGAGGCCCGGTTCGTTCTCAATGCTGAAAACCTCGCCTTCGCCCAGCTCGCCCTGCGTTCGCTGGAGCCGGCCGAGCAGCACAAGCTGATGCGGGAACGCCGCTGCCAGTTCAACCGCGGCAACCCGGAGGGGGAAACACCCCATCCGCTGTACCACGCCAAGCTGGTCGGGATGATCGACAAGATCGACACCCGTCTGAACGACCGGCGCTACTCATTCATGCTCCGGCCGGTCGAGCACGCCCGCCAGTCGCGGTTCTTCCGCGACCAGCTCGGCGACGAGAGCACGGCCGGACAGATGTCGAACGTGCTGAACCACCTGATCAAGCTCTTAACCGGCCGGGTCGCCCCGCGCAGCAACCTGACCATCATCGACCTGTCCGGCATCCCCTTCGAGATCGTCGACATCACCGTGGCCGTGCTCACGCGCCTCTTGTTCGAGCTGAACTTCTGGACGCCCTCGGAACGCCGGCACCCGCTGCTGCTGGTCTTCGAGGAGGCCCACAACTACATCCCGCGGGTGGAGACGCGCCGCTGTTTCGCCAAGAAGGCGGTCGAGCGCGTCGCCAAGGAGGGCCGCAAGTACGGCGTCAGCGCCATGGTGGTCTCCCAGCGGCCGTCGGAGCTGTCCGAGACGGTGCTGGCCCAGTGCAACAACATGGTCGCCCTGCGGCTGAGCAACCCGGAGGACCAGAACTACATCGCCAAGGTGGTCAGCGACCACTTCGCCAACCTGATCGACATGCTGCCGGTGCTCAAGCCGGGTGAGGGCTTCGTGATCGGCGATGCGGTGCTCATGCCGCTGCGGACGCTAATCGACATGCCCGCCCGCAGCCCGCAGAGCGCCAACGTGGACTTCTTCCGCCTCTGGTCTCAGAGCGTGCCCGGCAACGACACCGATGAGGTCGTCGCTCACTGGTGGAAGCAGGACCGCCACGCCCCCTTCGAGACGGCCCCGCCCAGCGCCAAGACGCCCCGGGTGGCGCCGTCCACCCGCGCCGTCCGCACCGCCATCGCCGCCGCGGGGGCGGGGCTGGATCTGCCTTGAGCAATGTGAGGCACAAACCCCAATGTCGCCGATGGCGATGTGAATTGACAAATCCACGATTCACTCACGCAATCACTTGACAATGTAAACTCCGGGCCTATGCTACCTTGGGAGTCGGATATCCGCGACCCCGTGGCAGACGTAAGGAGCCCGGAAATGGCTGAGAATGAGACGCTGGATCTCTGGAGCCCGAGCAATCGCCGTTGGCAGGCATTCTTCGATTCGATCGTCCGCGGCGACTCGCCTGACGCGCTCGCCGATGAGGCAATCGCCTGCCTGTGTAGGATCTTCAAGCGATTGCCATCATTGCTCCCTCTAAAGGAACTCCTCGATGCCGCGAGATCGGGCCCCGTGGCCGCGAAGCGCGTTGCGAGACGCTGTCGCCGTGGTCGCGATTACGCAGAATTGATGGCCCAGCAAGCTTCGTTTCAGAGCGACCCCGTCGCGATTATTACTGGAGTCGCGCTAGCGGCGCTGGACCGGATCCTCGAACAAATAAAGTCGAAAGTTGTTCCGGGGCAGGCTTTCCCGGATTTCTGCGAATTCACCAAGCTGCGCAACGCGGTCGTAATGCGCGTGGCACCGCGCATCGAATCGCTTGCTCGGAAGGTGGCGGAGGCGCCAGACCAAGGCCCACGCATGCCACCGGTGCGCAAAGCTGAACGGGAGCGACAGCAGCGAGCGCTGCTTGCCTTCTCGCTACAGCCGTGTTCGGGAACTCACGGATGATGAAGGATAACTATCGGTTTCGTGTCGAATTCGAACGAGTTGCGGACCGGCAAGTTGGGCGCATCAATTGCGGTACGGCAGTTCGACTCGACGAACATGCATTGGCCAGTTGTTTGTTCCACCGCATTCCACCGCGCGCGGCTGACCTGCTGCGGATTGGTATGTCTGTCTATAGTACGGACCGACTCGCACGTCGGAACAGGCGACACGACTTGGGCGGGTCGCGCGTGATGGATCTGACCATCGACGTCGCCGACCCCGATTTCTGGTCGAGCGAACCGACGCTCTGCTTGGTGCAAGACGCACTCGAGTTGCTGAGCGGCGATAGTTGGAGCTTGCAGTTCAGAACGTGTCCTCCCACGACCGATTACCTCGCAGACCAAAGTACGGACGGTCGGTTCGTTTGCCTCTACAGTGGCGGACTGGACTCGGCGGCGGGTCTGGCAACTCGCCTTCGCGCCGCACCAATGCCTGCACTCGTCCTCACGACTTGGCATCAGCAAGGTCAGCGGCGTAAAGTCCTAGACCAACTCAGATGCATGGCGGCGCGGTACGGCGCTGATCTCCGGCCGGTTGTAGTCAGGACCGCCTTGGTAAATCCACCTGAGCTTAAAGCGCAGGAGTTGACCCAGCGGTGCCGGTCCTTCTTGTTTGCCGCGACGGCGGGCGCCGTTGCCTGCGCGGAGCACGCTGAGTCGATCGAGGTCTACGAGAGCGGTGTCGGCGCGATAAACCTCCCTCTCATGCACGGGATGGCCACGGGAGCGTACACGACTAAGTCATCCCATCCGCGGTTCATGAGGGTAATGGGCGAGCTGGTGAGTCAGGTGGCTGGTCATTCAGTGGCATTTGAGCTTCCTCATCGCGGTCGCACGAAGGCCCAGTTGGTTCGCACCCTCGCCGAAGACGAACTAACGGACCTAGCGCGGAGCACCGTTTCCTGCATCCATTTTCCAGGGCGCGGGAGGGACAAGCAGTGTGGTTACTGCTGTGCCTGCATCGGTCGCCGGCAGGCAATGATCGAAGCAGGGATTTCCGAGCCCATGGGCACCTATGAAATAGACCTGTTCGGCGGAGCGGTCAGCGACTTCGGTTCAACGAGGCTTGACTATCTGAAGGCAATGCTATTGCAGGTTGATCGTCTCGCCGAACTGTCGAGGCGCGATATGCCGGAGTGGTTCTTGCGGTATGCGCTGGGGACAGGCGTGTGCGAAAGCGTGGCTGAACTTCCAGCGTGGATTGGGGTTCTCACTCGATATCGTGAGGAATGGCTCCGCATAACCGCGGCGGGTAAGTCAAAAGGCTGGAATTGGGCGACATGGCTTCCGTCCCCATGTGCGGCCTGAGTAGGAATGAGGTTGTCGAATGCTCGACTTCGAGAATATCGATCCTCTCGAACTTGGTCGTCGCCTCGCAGCCGCCCGCAAGGCTCGCGGCGTGACGCAACAGGACGCGGCCGCGCAGCTTGGCTGTAGCCGCCCTACGTTGATTGCGATTGAGAAGGGGGAGCGACGGGCCAAACCTGAAGAGATCGTCACTCTTGCCGCGTTTTATGCGCGCAGCGTCCACGAACTCGTGCGGCCGGGCCTGCGAGCCGTCGAGTTGGCGCCACATCTGCGGGCCGAGATCAGCCGTGGCGGCACGGTGGCCAATGCTGATGTGGATGCAGCGATCATCGAACTTCAGCGCTTCGCTGAGGACTACCGCGAACTCGAACGGTTGCTGGATGCCAAATCGATCAGCGTATATCCGCCGGAAGTGACGCTTCCGTCGCGCGGGAGCCTGTCGGACTTCGCCGAGGACGTGGCCATGCGCGAGCGCGGCCGGCTGGGACTGGGCCACCATCCCGTCTACGACCTGCGCCAGGTTCTGGAAGCCGAGGTCGGGCTGCGTATCTTCTACCGGGGCCTGCCGTCGCGCATCGCGGGCATGTTCGCCTACACCGCCGACCTCGGATTCTGCGTGCTTATCAACCGCAAGCACCCGCCCGAGCGCCGGCGGGCCACACTGGCGCACGAATACGGCCACGCGCTGTGCGACCGCCACAAACCTGGAATCGACTACCTCGACGGCCGCGACCGCAAGTCGGCCGTGGAGCGCTTCGCGGAGGCGTTCGGCCTCGCGCTACTGATGCCCGCGGCGGGCGTCCGCCGGAAATTCCACGACATCACCGCCTCCACCGGAGACTTCCAGGTCGCCGACCTCTGCCGCCTGAGTCATTATTACTGGGTGTCCGTCCAAGCCATGGCGCTGCGGCTCGAAGACCTTGGGCTGATACCGAGGGGAAGCTGGGATCTGCTGGCTGAGAAGGGTTTCAAGCCGGGAAGGGCGGCGGAAGACCTGGGGTTGCCGCGGCGCGACGCCCTGACGGACGAGCCCTACCCGGAGCGTTACAAGTACCTCGCCGTCCAGGCGTACGAATCCGGCAAGATCAGCGAAGGGCAACTCTGCCGGTTCCTGCGCTGCGACCCCGTTCAGGCCAGGGAAGTGGTCGCGGACTGTCTTAACCAATCCTATGTCGACGCTGATGGACAGGAGCTTTCCCGCGCCATGCCGTTTGACGAATCGTTGCTCAGTACCCGCCCGTAGACTCGCTTTGTCATGCCGCACGCCATTCTCGACGCCTGTTGCTTCATCAACCTCTACGCAACCGGTGACCTTCGCGGTTTCCTTTCCGGCACGGCGTGGACCTGGCACATCCCGACCGCGGCGCTGGCCGAGTCGCTCTACATCCGCCGCCCCACCGACGCTGACGAGGAGCACCGGGAACAGATCAACGCAGAGCCGTACATTGACGCTGAATTCCTGTCCGTGGCGACCATCGACGGCAAAGACGAGACGGCCGCATTCGTGCGACTGGCCACCGAACTGGCCGACGGCGAAGCTATGGCGTTGGCCATCGCAAGTGTCCGCGGCTGGACGGTGGCTACCGATGACCGCAAGGCGAGGCGAATTGCCGGGGGCCTCGCCGTTCCCGTCGTCACCACGCCGGAACTGGTGCAACGATGGGCGAAGTCCAGCCGAATGGGCCGACGCAAGCTCCGGGCACTGCTGGCGAGCATCCAGTCCAGCGCCAGATTCGCTCCGGGACCGAACGCCCCCGGTCACGACTGGTGGATGGCGGCCATTCGGGATGACGTTTCCGGGGCATGACGTTGCTCGCGAACACACGTAGAATCGGGCGAACGAGCCAGGCGTTCGGCTCGGATTCGCGTCGAGTTTCACGATCCGGCAGCATCGATCTTCCTGCTGTTGTCCGCCGCCTATCTGCTCGGCCGGTGGCGCGAGGAGGGCGAAATCAGGCATGCGCGTGGCGCGGGGGCGATGGTCGGGCTGGCGGCGCTCTTTCGACCGAAGGTGATGGTGCTGCTGGCCGCGGCGCCGCTGTGGATGCTGCTGACCCGCCGCGCGCGTGCCACGGCCTTCGGGGCCGTGGGCACGGCCCTCCATGCCGTGGGAGATAGTGACCAGCCGAAAGCAGGCGATGCCGGCGGGCTGACGCCAGCGGCGTTCGAGCGTCCGCGCGGGTCCGCATCGCTCTGCCGCCTTAGCGCCCCTATAATCCCGGCCGTGCAGGAGCCGACGCAGGACACCATCGAAATCCGGATCAACGGGCAATCCCGCACGCTGGCGGCCGGGCGCACCGTGGCGGAGTTGCTGCGCGAACTCGACCTGCACCCGGTGCGGGTGGCCGTCGAGATCAACGAGAACCTGGTGCCGCGGCGCAGCTTCGACCGCACGCCGGTCGCGGCCGGGGACCGGATCGAGATCGTCACGTTCGTGGGAGGTGGTTGATGGACGCGGACCGATACCGCGTGGGGTCGTTCGAGTTTGCGTCGCGGCTGTTCGTCGGGACGGGCAAATACGCCACGTTCGAGCAGATGAAGGCCGCCCTGGCCGCGTCGCAGTGCGAGGTGGTGACGGTGGCCGTGCGCCGGGACGTGCTGACTGACGGCGGCCGGGCGAAGGCCGGCAGCATTCTCGATCATCTCGACCTGAAGCGTTACACCGTCCTGCCCAACACGGCCGGGTGTTTCACCGCTACGGACGCGGTGCGATCCGCACGGCTGAGCCGCGAGCTGCTCGACGGGCTGGGCAACCCGGGCGCCAAGTGGGTCAAGCTCGAAGTGCTGGCGGATACCAGGACGCTCCTGCCCGACCCGATCGGCACGCTGGAGGCCACCCGCACGCTGGTCGAAGACGGTTTCGAGGTGCTGGTCTACACCAATGACGATCCGATCCTGGCGTCGAAGCTCAAGGAGGCCGGCGCCACCAGCGTCATGCCGGCCGGGGCGCCGATCGGCAGCGGACTGGGCATCCTCAACCCCAACAACATCCGCATCTGCCTGGAATACCTCAAGCAGGACGACCCCGACTATCCGGTGATCGTGGACGCGGGCGTGGGAACGGCCTCAGACGTGACGGTGGCGATGGAACTGGGCGCCGACAGCGTGCTGCTCAACACGGGCATCGCCGGCGCCAAGGAACCGATCCGCATGGCGGAGGCGATGGCCCACGCCTGCACCGCCGGGCGGCTGGCGTTCCGATCGGGCCGCATTCCGCGGAAGCGCTACGCATCGGCTTCGTCGCCGGTCGACGGCGTGATCGCGCCGTCGTCGGCGACGTAGCCGCGGTCCGGCCGATCGACCGCCGGACCCTCGCTTCCGGCGTCGGGTCTGCCATCGGACTCTGCGCAGGGAGGCCGGGGTGCCCGATCGACCATGGCCCCCGGCCGCAGCACCACCACGGCGTCGCCGTGCGCCGCACATCGCCCCGCGGAGTTGCGCTCCTGGTGCACATTGACGACCGCGTTGGCGCCGCGCATCGCGGCCGCGGCCTTCAGACCTTCGATGGCTTCTTCCGGTCGTCGAAACCCGTCCACGTACACGGCTTCGATCTGCTCGACGATCTGGTAGCCCACGATCGCCTCCGAGCTGGACGTGGCGATGATCTTCTCCGCCTCCTTGCGGCGGGCGACGGCCAGTTTCTCCTCCTTGGGGTCCGGTTGGCCCGAGTACTTCTGCAACAGCGGGTGGATCTTGGGACCGCGAGCCCTGCGGACCATGCGCCGCACGCGGCGGTATCCCCACGCGAGCACCAGCAGTCCAACCAGTGCCGCCAGCGCCTGAAACCGCCAGTCCCCCAGGAACGCCGACCAGTCGGTCTCTTTGATAAGCTGGCGGCCCACTTCGGCGGCGCCTTCGACCGTCTCCCTGGCCGCGTCGACGTGGTCCGGCGGCGGAGCGGTGGACTCATTCTGAAACATGGATGGTTGCACACGTGCCTCTGTCAACGGCGCCATCCCCTGACCGACGACCCCGTGTTCGCCGACGCGCCGGCGGCGCGCCATCCGCCGCCGGGGACGCGGACCTCCTGCTCGTATTCTATGTCCTCGACGCACAATAGAAAAACGGCGGGATGGTCAGCGCCGCCACGCGGAACGAGTCGCCCCCGCCGACGGTCTTCTCGCGGGCTGCGCCCAGGGCCCGCTCCAGCGAGGGCGCCCAGCTCACACCCAGGCGGCGGGCGGCGCGGTCGTCGGGCGGGCCGACGATGATGACGTCGGAGAGGAAACTGAACGCGTAGGTCGCCCAGTTCCAGACGGTGAACGGATGGAACCCGTGATGGGCGAAGCGGCTCCGATAGCATTCGATCAGTCCCGGATCGCGGGCAAAGGATTCCTGAAAGCCCTGCCTCATCTCGAAAGGGTCGGTCGTCTGCGTCAGCACTTCGTCATAGAAGCGCCGATACGCGACGTGGTATTCGGGATGGAATACCTCGAAGACGGGGTTGAGGATGACGACCACTCCGCCTTTTTTCACCAGCGGCCGGTCGTAGAACCAGTTGAACACGTAGCCGAGCACGTCGCTGACCACCAGCACCGGGTTGATGCGGGCGTCCACGGCATAGGGGCTCAGGTCCGGCAGGCCGAAGACCATGGCATCGTACTGTCGCGGCGCTTCCACCGACATCTGTCGCGTCATCACATCGAGCGTGCGGGAGTGGACCTCGTCGATGGCGCCGGCGTGGATCGCCACCGGGTCGTAGGCGCCTTTGACGCTGCGCAGGATGGCCTTGCGCACCGGTTCGGGCGTGATTCTCATCGAAAGCGGGGTGGCGCGTTTGAGCAGCTTCTCCACGGCGTTGCAGCGGTCGTCGGGCTTGCCCAGCCAGGCCAGGTGCGGCGGATAGGTCGCGTTGTTCATGGCGGCCTCCATCACCATGATGCGGGCCTTGGACAGGATCACGCGGCTGATACGTTCGATGCCGGCGTGCATGTTCGAGCCGCGCGGCTGCATGACGTGCGGACAGTCGCGGGTCATCAGCGGGTTGTGGTGGGGGGCAATGGAGTCGTAGGTGCCCAGCCCCACCGCCACCGACTTGTGTCCGCCGTTGAGCGGGATCTGGACCGAATCGACGTAAATGACCAGGTCGCAGTCGATCACCCGCCGGTCGACCTGCACCGGCTCGCCGGCATCGGTCGTGCCCAGGTCGGCGATGTTGTCGCGGTCCTCGGCATCGAAATTCGCTAGCCGCTCGGGGTAGAAATCGCACATGATCTTCGGCCCGACCATGCGGGCCAGTTCGTGCCGCTTCATCTTCCGGTGCAGGGCCACGGCGCAGAGCAACGTGATGTTGTCGCGCTTCACGCCGCAGGCATAGAGCATGTCCAGCAGCGTCTCGATCGCCTGCTGGCGGATGTCGGGCCGGGTCGTGGGCGGGAACGGCTGGCAGTTGTCGTCGAAGGCGATCAGCACTTTCGACGATGCGCTGACGCACTCCCGCAGCGGCGGCATCGCCAGCGGCCCCTCGAACGCGCGGCGCACCGCCTCGGGCACGTCGCGCTTCGGAATGCCGCGGATAGGCGGCGGAGCGAAGAAAATATCGGACCCATCAGGCAGATCGGGGGCGATAATGTCGTTGCCGCTGTACGTCAGGTACTTCATGCCGATCCCGTCGGGTGATTCGACCGCACCATCGCTCACTGGAAGGGCGGGATTGTAGCGCTGGCCGAGCCGAGTGGGAAGCGGTCGAGGCGCGGCATCTACCCTGACCCGCCCGGGGACCGGGCGACCGCCTGACACCCACAAGAAACCTGCACCGGCGCGTTGCGCCACGTGGTGGCGGTAGACTACCGGTGCGGACCGGCGGCGTTCTCGGTCACGGAGCCGCCCTGCCGATGCCGTTGCAGTGCCTCCAGCGCTACACCGCAGAGGAGGTCTTCATCCTAGTCGACCACGATGGCGCCGTTTCGGAAGTCCAAGACGACTCTTCGGCCGCGCAGGAAATCGAGTCCAAGCAGTCCGTCCACCGTGGCAGAAGGCGGCAGCGTGTGCCCCACGACCATGAACGACGTTCGACGTTCTCCCAGAGCGTCAATCCGTTCGACGCAGACGCGTGGCACGTACTCCACGCCGCTGGCTGTCGTCATGCGTACTCTTTCCGCGCTGACTGCTGGATCGTAGCCGAGCCGAAGCAGCACGGAATTCCTTACCGTTGTGCTCGTAGTACCGGTATCTAACGCCATCTGCACGGCGCGTTCGCCGTTCCGGCCGAAACGACGGGTGATTACGACAATCAGTCCGTGCCTGGCCTCGAATGGTGTGATCACAAGACGACCGCCGCGTCTTCGGGAAGCTCTCCGGTGAATATAATCGCCGCGGACACCGGCGCCAGCGCCATGTCTTGTTCATCAACTTCGTCGCGGCTCTTGCTGTGAAACAGGATCGTACCGCGCACGAACTGGCCGTCGGCGTCCCACTCCGGGGCACCGACGAGGACCCATTCGGAGTCGAACCGTTCCTTGATTTCGTTCATCGTCAACGTCTGGTCCATCACAGGGCTCCACGCCACCCGTACGCCTTGGTCACGCTCAGCCTCGTCTCCGCTGCCGAGGACGGCTCTCCAGTATTCTACCACGCGCAACGGCAGCCGCTGTCCAGGACCCCCGCGATTTCGGAGACCGCGGCCGCCCGCTACCGGCACATCGCGCCGCGGAATGCCCTTGATGGGCGGTGGAGTGCAGAAAATATCGGACGCTGGCGGCAGATCCGAGGCGACCCTGTTACTGCCGCTGTAGGTCGGGTACTTCAATAATGTCGACAATTGTCAAAGAGGTTAGCCCGTGCCACAGGCGGCACACCGCGGCCGGGCGGATGCCGAGCACGGGATTCCAAAAGAAACCCAGATCTCGCGTTGCGCCAGGCGGACGAGCCGGACTGTAGAGACGAACCGCGGCTCCCTCGGCCGGGCAGGCCGCCGGCAGTCCGACCGTGGCCTGCGTGGCGTGGCTGTCGCGCCGGGGGGTAAGTCGACGAATTCCCCGCGGTTCCGGTCGCCGTTGCGTGCGAAACTGTGGTGACTCCTGGTATGATGATGATCGAGTTACGGGGTCCGACTTCTCGGACTGCACCCGTTGCGCGCCGCTGCTCCGCCGTGCCGCCCCCCGGCGCCCACCGCCAACGACGCGAGGAGAGAACAACCATGAACGACGCGTTGCTTATCGTGTCGGCCCGGCTGAAAAGCGGCGTCACATTCGTTTTCGTGCTCGCCCTGCTGTCGGCGGCCGCGCCGTCGGCGAAGGGTCAGCCTCAGTTCGACGTCTACGAGGTCACCCCGCCGCAGCAGAACAACCGCAACCCGGACGTCAGCGGTACAGCGTACGTCTGGGAGTCCGGGCCGGTGGGCGGCGCGGTCATCAAGATGTGGCGCGAGGGCGATCCGGACCCCGTCACGATTTCGACCGCGAGCAACAACGACTCGCCGCGGATCGACGGCGGCCGGGTCGTGTGGCGGTTCAAGAACCGCAACGACTTCGACATCGCCCTGTGGGAAGGCGGGCAGATCACCGCGCTGACCGACGTGGACTACGTGGCCGAGGCGTTCGGCGACGGCGGGCAGCAGGTCGTCGAGTTCGGCCAGGCGGCGGTGGATACCGTCTACGTACACAGCGCCGGCTACGTGCTGGACGTCAACGTCTACGTGGTCATTCCGCACCAGCGCGTCGGCGACGTGCGGATCTGGCTGGAGCACCGCGGCACGCGGGTGCTGCTGGTGGACCAGGTCTGCGGCGACACCGTCGACTTCCAGTGTACGACGCTCGATGACGAGGGCGACTCCAACTTCAACGATCACTGTGAGCCGGGCATGTGCCGCGCGTACGTCCCCAGCAACGCGCTGAGTGCGTTCGACGGCATGACCGCCGGGGGGGACTGGACGCTGACCATCGAGGATATGAACGACGGCAACTCGGGCGTGTTCGATTCGTGGAGCATCGAGGTGCTGTGTCAGCCCACCGACCGTGACGACTACACGCCAAACATCGGCGACGGGAACGTCGTGTGGCTGTCGGTCGAACGCAACGGCCTGGTGCTCTTCGACGGGCAGACGCGTCGCCGGGTCAGTGCGGAGACGCCGAACTACGACGAGTATCCGGTTGTCAACGACGGCCTGCTGGCGTGGGAATCGCGCCTCGTCAACAACGCCCAGATTTTCATGTGGGACGGCGACGAAGTCCTCCAGCTTACCAGCGGCGATTACCACAGCCTGCGCCCGGCCACCGACGGACACGCGATCGTCTGGTACACCAGCAACGCTCCCCCCAATGAGACAGGCATCTGGCGCTGGACGCCGGAGAATGGCGCCGAGCGTATCGTCCAGGTCGGCTTCCAGCCGTCCATCTCGGGCGAGGTGATCGGCTACGTCGGCACCGACGGCAACGACAACGAGATCTTCATCTATTATCGCGGTAACACCTACCAGGTCAGCGACAACGATCTGACCGACTATGAACCCGAGATCGACGGCGATCGCATCGTCTGGCACGCGCGACATGATTCCGGAACGTTTCAGATCTTCCGGGCCGAAATTCGGGGCCTGGGCGGCGATCC
This sequence comes from Phycisphaerales bacterium, assembly GCA_003597935.1. Classification (GTDB taxonomy): domain Bacteria; phylum Planctomycetota; class Phycisphaerae; order UBA1845; family UBA1845; genus SURF-32. Next base: position 19,436 of record QZJT01000093.1, read on the forward strand.
GGTCGGCGCATGCTGCATCGAGTATGTCTGTGAAATCACCACCGAGGCCGACTGCCTGGCCCGCAACGGGACGTTCCTCGGCGCTGAGACGCTCTGCACCGGCAATCCCTGCCCGGTCGGGCCGGCCGACTCCTGGTCGACGGTGCAGCACGACAACCGGCGAAGCGGACGCACCGACGCCGTGCTCCCCGAAAAGCCGGAGTTGATCTGGGCGATCTTGAAGGGTTCGGGCGATCCGCAACTGCCGCCGATCGTCGCTCCCGACGGCCGGATCCACGTCGGCGTCGACCGCGGCGTAGCCCAGGTCGGAAGCGAGGGCGAGTTGCTCTGGCTGGACAATCTCGGCAACCATCCGCAGACGCCGCCCGCAGTGCGCGCCGACGGGCAGTTCTTCGGCCCGCCGGGTGGCCTGACCAAGCAGGATCCCGATACGCACGAGCAGATCTGCAACGCGGAGTTCGCCACTTACGTGTCACCCGCCCTCGGCGATGACGGCCATGTTTATGCCGTGGTGAGGGGCGAGGGCAACGACCCGTGGACGCTGCGCAAGATGTCGCCCGACTGTGGCCAGGTGTGGTCGTATGATGGCCGCGGCGATCGGCCCGTCGCCCCGCCCGCGATCGCGCCGGATGGCGGCATCGTCGTGCGAGCGCGGGACGAAGTGGTCAAGCTCAGCCCCGACGGGCTGGAACTGTGGGCTTACCCGACCCGCGGGCGCGACGGCGGCGTCGTGATCGGCGCCGACGGCGCGGTCTACTTCGTGTCG
>QZJT01000052.1 GCA_003597935.1 Phycisphaerales bacterium
GACCGCCCGGCTTGAAAGCCGGGGCTCTCATGGGAATCCAAACGCACACGTCGCGCCGGTGATCCGCCCAGCTTGAAAGCCGGGGCGCTGAGGGGAATCAGCACCCAACCGATGCCCGCGCACCGCCCGGCTTGAAAGCCGGGGCTCGGAGGGGAATCAGCACCCAACCGTTGCTCGCGCACCGCCCGGCTTGAAAGCCGGGGCTCTGGGGGGATTCTGCACGCACATGACGACGGCGGACGACTTTGGCCTGAAAGCCGGGGCGCTGGGGGGAATCCACACAAGCGTGCGCTTCTGCTACCATTCGGACGTATGACGCTCCGAGGTGACACCCCCGAAGAAGTGATCGTGCTGGGAAGCGGCACGTCGCACGGCGTGCCCATGATCGGCTGCGACTGTCGGGTCTGCACGTCGGCCGATCCGCGTGACCGCCGCACCAGGACCAGCTTGTTCGTCCGCACGGCCGGCGTGCGGATCCTGATCGACACGTCGCCGGAACTCCGCCTCCAGTGCGTCGCACACGGCATCAAGATGGTCGACGTGGTGCTCTACACGCATCACCACGCCGATCACGTGGTGGGCCTCGACGACCTGCGCCGCTTCAATTGGCTGATGCGCACGCACATGGTGGTGCGCGGCACGGTCGAGACGCTGGAGCGGGTGCGGCGCATGTTCCCCTACGCCTTCGCCGACGACGCCGACTACCCCTCGGCCAAGCCCAGCCTCGTCATGGAACCGATCAGCGACGTCCCCTTCCAGGTCGGCGCCGCCACCGTCCTGCCCATCCCCATGATGCACGGGAAGCTTCCGGTATTGGGGTTCCGCTTCGGGCGATTCGCCTATTGCACCGACTGCAACTTCATCCCGGCCGAATCGCTGGACCGCCTGAAGGGGCTGGACGTGCTCATCCTCGATGCCCTCCGCCGGCGGCCGCATCCGACCCACTTCAACCTGGAGCAGGCGGTCGAGATGGCGCAACGCATCGGCGCCGAGCGGACCTACTTCACGCACATCGCCCACGAGCTGGGGCATGAGGAAACGAACGCCGACCTGCCGGACGGCATGGCGCTGTCCTGCGACGGCCTGACGCTGACGTTCGACTGATCCCTCGGTTCACCCGGCGGGGCGAATCGCCACAACGTCGCTGACCGCCGGCCGGCTGGGAACCACGGTGGACGGGCTGCCCACCTCGGTCGGGTCTGAGACGCTCGCCGCGCCCGATACCGGGTCGACAGTGATGGTGATGCGCCCGTTGGCCGATCCCAGCACGATGTCTCCACCCGCGTCGGGCACACCCCAGAGGTCGAACGTGATCGTGTCGCCGGTGAAACCGGTGGACTCGATGGTAACCTGATAGTCCGGGTCCGCCCCCAAGGCCGTCGACATGGACGCTTCGTCGCACGCCGCACCACACGCCCGCAGAACCGCCGCGTTGGCGAAGGCGCTCCAGCCGGCCGGCGACAGCGTCCGGTTCCAGTACCAGCAGGCGTAAAAGTCGTTGGCCGGGCTGAAGGTGATGCCCGCCGGCGCCCGCCGGCGCATCGCCTCCTGCTGCGTCACCCGCAGGTCCATCTGCACGCGCTGCGCCGCCCGCCTCAGCCGGTCGCGCTGCACGTAACCGCTGAAGCGCGGCTGGGCGATCCAGGCCAGGGTGGTGATGATCACGATGACGATCACGATCTCCGCCAGGGAGAACCCGTGGCGGCCGGCCGTCGGCGGCCCCGGGCGGTGGCGCTGTGCGTGGACTTCGTTCATGGCATGATCACCTTGGCCGTGCCCGGCACCGGGTAGAGTTTCTTGTCGGTGAAGCCCGGCATGAGCTGATCGGTGTAGCGGTCGTCGTGCGTCACCGTCACGCCCGCTTTCACTTCGATGACGTCGGCGATCATCACGCCGTCGAACGTCCAGGGCGTGTTCTCCAGGTCCACGTCAGCGCCGGGGGCGTAAACCACGCCCGTGATCGCCTGCGTGAGCGTGTCGGAGGTGTCGCCGTCCTCGTTGAAGTCCACCCCGCGGGTCGATTCGACCAGGGTGCCGGGCATTTCGAAGTCGATGTGCGTGTTCGGCACCAGGATCACCAGCGTCGGGTACTCAGGCCGGCCGGGCGTAGCGCGGACCGGTCCGCGAAAACGGATGCGGTTGCCGCCGTTGCCCGTGATGATCAGCGTCCCGCGCAGCGCCACGTGGTGCAGTTCCAGGACCGACGCACCCGCGTCGATGAGGTAGACGCCTTCGCCGTTGACGGCCCCACGGGAGTTCCGCGTGGTCGACAACACGACGTCCGTCAGATAGGCCGTGTCCTCGCTGTTCGACGTCGGCGTGATGACCGTCGCCCGGCCCAGGTAGAAGTTCGGGTCCGGATTGGGGGGGGCGATGGGGTCGACCGCGGACGCGAAGGAGAAGATCGACGCCGAGACCGACGTGCCGGACGGCCCGTTGACGACCGTCTGCGAAGTCGTGGTCACCGCGCTGCACAGGTCCCAGACGCGCGTGCCGGCGTAGATGGCGGCATCGATCCGCGAATTGCACAGGTAGATGGAACTGGTGGCAAACAGGCCATAGGCGAAGGACTGATGCGCCCGCGACTGGGCGGCGATCTCGATGGTGTAGTTGAGGTCGTCCAGGATCGCGGCCGCCTGGATGAACGCGGTGTCGCGGTCGTCGTTGCCGAGGTTGCCGTCGCCGTCGGTCACGCTGACCGTCACCACGCCCCCCTCGCCGCGGGGGTCGAACGTGCTGCTGACTCCGTCCAGCCCGGTCCGCCAGTTGTCGTTCTGGTCCGCGTACATCAACACCCATTCCAGGCCCGCGTGGGCGGTCCAGTGCGCCTTCTGCACGTCGAGCAGGTTGGCCCGGAGCTGCCGGTCGCTGGTCTGCAGCGTGACCAGCGTGATGCCGGCGCCGATGACCGCCAGGGACGTCATCAGCGTCGTCGCGTAGATCATCGCGCCACGGGCGCGGCGCGTTGTGGGTCGTCTACTGGTAACCATTGTGCCGGGTCCTGATCGCCGCCAGCCGGGCGCGTTCCTTTCCGTACCGGCTGACGACCACGATGATCGCCTTGGCGGCGGTCGTCCCGTCCGCCCGCGGCGTCTTCAGATCGGTCTCGTCCACGTTGTACACCTGTGCCCGGCGCTCGTAGCCGGCGTAGGCGACGGGGTCGAGCGGGGCGCCGTCCAGGTTCTGGGGGGGGGACTCGACCCAGTCGTCGTAGTCGTCGACGTCGTCGAAGTCTCGCCGGACCGTGTCGGACGGGCCGGGACCGAACCCCCCCCCCTGGAAGTCCCGCGAGACGATCTCGGCCAGCAGGTCCGACGCGAGCTGCTGTGCCACCATCCCTTCCACCCCGACGGCGGCGCCGCGGGCGAACGTCCCATAGAGCCGAAGCCCGGTCACGATGCCGCCGCCGAGGATCACCATCGAAAGAACCACCTCGACGTAGCTGAACCCCCCTCGCCGACCGCGCCTATCCGAACCGCGAGCGCAAGCGACCGGCCGAGCGCCGCGCCCATCCGAACCGCGACCGTAAGGGAGCGGGCGCGTGGAAACGCGTCTTCGTAGCGCCAGTGTGCTTCCGTGTCGGTGGTCCGCAGCCATCAATCCGCTTCTCGATCAGTCCGTCAGTGTCCAGCCGCACCCGCGCGGGCGCAGGCGTCCTCCGTCCCGCCGCTTCTATTCCCTGACTCCCTGACTCCCTGACTCCCTCATTCCCGGACTCCTACCTTGTCGGCACCGCCGCCATCGACTGCCCCGCCAGACTGGGCCGGTTGAGGCAGCGGGCCGCGGTGTCGACCACCACCGGATCGTCTCCCGCCGTCTGGACGTGCAGGTGAACGCTCTCCAGCGTGCCGCTGGCCAGCGATCCTGTCCCGCTGGAGGTGTTCAGCACGTACTCGCCGAACACAAAGAAACGCATGTCCGAGATCGTCAGTAGGGCTGGCGACCACGTCGTGCCGGCGTTGCTCGAGTATCGCAGCGTCATGCCGTCGAGCAGCCCGACCGACAGCAGGTGCGTTTCCACCCACGCGCCCTGCGAGCCGCCGATGCCGCGCAGCACGATCGTACACCCCTGTCCGACGGGCACTTCCACCCCTGAGAAGTTGAACTGCCGCCATTGAAACGCGTCCGGCAGGTCCGCTTCGTCGAAGTCGACGCGCCCCAGCGCAGTGCCGTCGGGGTTGTACGTGCCGCTCTGGTTGCGCTCGATCGTCAGCGCCAACTGGCGATCGCGGGCGCCGTTGGCAGAGATGCTGATGAGCACCCGCGTGATCCTGCACGCCACCGAGTTCGGGTAGTTGGGCACGCCGAAGTACTCGGCGACGTACTCGCTGTTGGACACCGGCTTGGGATCCACCACGAATATACTCGGGTAGATGTCGTGCGACGCCACCGTCAGTTCCGGCGTCCTGTCCGGCTGGAACTCCTCGGCGGCGTTTCGGACGTCGACTCCCAGGCTGAAGTCGGCCGCGCCCGAGATGACGGCCGCCGCCGCGTTGCTGTTGAGCTTGCGTGTCACCGGGTCGCCCGGCGTGCCGGACCAGGCGTAGGTGATCTGGTCGTCCACGCTGTCGCCGGTCACGTCCGGATGCGTGAACGATATCCCCGTCGAGGAGATGCTGACGACCGTCATCGCCATGCTCAGTTCGGCGATCATCCGGTTGACGCCGATGCCGACCGCGGCCTGGGCCTCGCTGCGTTGAGCCAGGCGGGCGCCGCCGGTAGTGACGACGTGGAGGGCGGAGACGGTGGCGCCGATGCACAGGCCGGCCACCAGCATCGATGCGGTCAGCTCGATGAGGGTGAACCCTCCCCGCCGCCGCAACGCGGCCGTGCGACAGCGCACTGCACCTTTCCCCATCCGCCAGCGCATCATCACCAAATGTACGATTCGACTGAGGAAAGTGCTGGACGGCGCACTGAACGGACCCTGCGACCCCTGAACGAAGAACTCCGATAACCGGTCAGTGCTCCCGCAGGCGTCAGCCTTTACCGCTGAATTGCTCCAAGGCGTCCAGACACAACGTCCACCCCTCCTGGTGGGCGTTTCGGGTCTGGGCATCGGTGAAGCCGCCGTGCGTCAGGACCAGCTCCGTCGAGTCCTTGCGATCGATGAACTCCACGGTCACGAGCGTGTCGTGGACGTTGGATTTCTTGCCCACCGTGTTCCAGGTGAATTCCAGCTTCGAGGGATTCTCCACCGTCCGGTATTGCCCGCTGACGATGGACGATCCGCCATCCGGCATGCGGATCTCAAACCGATACGCCCCGCCGACGCGCAGATCGATCCGCGCGTCCACGACCTGGAAACTCGGCTGGCCGAACCACTTCTTGAAGCGCTGCGGGTCGGTCCAGGCATCGAACAAGCGCTCCCGCCGGGCGGTGTAGATCCGCTTGAAGCGAAGCGCCTCCAGCAGGGGTAGTTCGGGCTTGTTCATCGGGTTCCTTCCTTTCTGACATAGGGTGAAACGGGGCTCCGTTCGTCACGCTTCAACTCGGAGCACCGTTGGCATCAGAGTCAGGTTGATCGAGGTATGACGCCAGGCTGTCGAGCGATTCCTCCCAGAAGACGCGGTACTGAGCGAGCCAATCGACGGCGGGACGCAACGGCGCTGCACTCAAGTGGCACCGACGAACGCGCCCGACCACTTCCTGCCGCACCAGTCCGGCCTTCACGAGGATCTTTACGTGCTTCGACACCGCCTGGATCGAAACCGCGAAGGGTCGGGCGAGTTCGGTCACGCTCAGCGGCCCGGCCATGAGCTTTTCGAGGATCGCGCGGCGCGTCCCGTCCGCCAAGGCGGCAAAAGCGGGGTCCAAGCGCGCGTGCAGACCATCAACCATACGGTTTAATGGTATACCAGCACAAAACTTATGTCAACAGAACCGGACCTCGGAGCAGGGCTGGCGGCGAGCTGCCCCACCCGGCGCGAAGTCGACTATACTGGGGTTTGGACGCCGGCAACGCCGGTGTGGGCTGGCAGACCGTGCCTTGCAGTGCCGGCCGCGGACCGGCAAATGCACCACCTGCCCCTGGGAGCCTGATGTGCCCGAGCATTTTGCTGACCGACTGATCGAGGCCGTCCAGGGCAGGAGCACGCCCGCCTGCGTGGGCATCGATCCTCTGATCGACTCCCTGCCGGCGTCGCTGGTTCCGACGGAACGATCCGAGCAGGCCGACCTGGAGGCCGTGCGGCGGTTCTGCCTCGATGTCATCGAAGTGGTTGCGCCGGTCGTGCCGATCGTCAAGATCAACGTCGCGTTTTTCGAACCTTACCGTGCCCCTGGCATCCAGCTTTACGACGATCTGGTGGCCGTGGCCCATTCGGCGGGCCTGATGGTCATCGGCGACGTCAAGCGCGGGGACATCGGACACTCGACGGTGCAGTACGCCCGCGCCCACCTGGGCGGCGACGGGCGGCACCCCTGCGTGGACGCGGTCACGGTCAGCCCGTACCTCGGCAGTGACGGCGTGGAGCCGTTTCTGGTTCCCGCCCGCCGCCACGGCCGGGGCGTCTTCGTCCTCGTTCAGACCAGTAACCCCACGGCGGAGCGGTTGCAGGGGCTGGAGCTTACGTCGGGGGGCACCGTCAGTGACGCGGTCGGCGGGCTGGTGGCCGAGTGGGCGGCGGCGGATGGGCTGGTGGGAACCAGCGGCTACAGCGCCGTCGGGGCGGTGGTGTCGCCGCGCGACGTGCCCTCGACCCGCCGGCTCCGGGCGGCGATGCCGCGCTGCACCTTCCTGGTGCCCGGATTCGGCGCTCAGGGTCGTTCGGTGGAGGAGGTGGCGACCTGTTTCAACGCCGACGGCCTGGGCGCGATCGTCAACGCCTCGCGCAGCGTCATCTACGCCTTCCAGGGCAAGCCGGCCGATGCCCCCGGCGGGTGGCAAGCGCAGGTGCGCGAGGCAGCCGTGGAGTTCGTCGCGCAGTTGAAGCGGATGCACAGTGAAAGAAGGGAGTGAGGGAGTAAGGGAGTAAGAGAGTAAGGGAGTGAAGGAGTGAGGGAAGAAGGGGCGCGCTGCATGATCGATCCGGGTTGTTCTGCCCTGACTCCCTCACTCCCTTATTCCCCTCGTGTCGAACGAGATCGCGGCCGGTAGCGGAGCGGTGTGCGCAAGACGGCCAAAAGCTCCACAGCCGTGAACTGCCATGAGAATCAACCACATCTTCTACAGCATCCAGGGCGAGGGAAAGCTGGCCGGCGTGGCCAGCGTGTTCCTGCGCACCACCGGCTGCAACCTGCGCTGCGTCTGGTGCGATACGCCGGATACCTCCTGGCAACCGGTCGGCGAGCAGATGAGCGTCGCCCGGATCATGGACCGGCTGGCCGAGTTCCCCAGCCATTTCGCCGTGGTGACCGGCGGCGAGCCGATGATCGCCGACGGGATCGTGGAGCTGACACGCACCCTGCGCGACGGCGGATACCACGTGACCATCGAGACGGCCGCAACCGTGTACAAGGACGTCGTGTGCGATCTGGCCAGCCTCAGCCCCAAGCTGGCGAACTCGACGCCGTGGGAGCGCGACGACGGCCGTCATGCCGACGCCCATGAGAAAAACCGGATCAACGTGGAGACCATCCGCCGCTTCATCGCTGCGTCCGCGGATTATCAACTCAAGTTCGTCGTCACGGATCCGTCCGACCTGCCGGAGATCGAGCTGCTGCTCTCCCGCATCGGCGACCTGCCGCCGGAGAACGTCCTGCTGATGCCGGAGGGCGTGGACGAAGCGGGCATCGCCCCCAAGCGCCGCTGGATCGCCGACCTCTGCAAGCGGCACGGCTACCGCTACTGCCCCCGTCTGCACCTGGATATCTACGGCCACACCCGTGGAACGTGATCGCTCGATCCCTCACTCCCTTACACTCTTCTTCCGTCTTCCCGCTACAATCCGGCGATGCCATCGGATCACGACCCGCTTCTGGCCGCCGGCATTGACTTGGGCGGCACCCACCTCAAGCTGGCGCTGGTGCGCCGCGACGGATCCGTGGCCGCCCGCAATGAGGCGCCCATCCGCACCGCCGCCGGCGCGGACGCGGCGATCGCCCAGATCGTGGAACGCCTGCACGCCTTGTTCGACGCACACGGCGTGTCGCGCGCATCCGTCGTCGGCGTGGGCCTGGGGTGTCCGGGGCCTCTCAGTCCGTCGCGCGGCCTGATCATCCGCATGGCCAACCTGCCCGGCTGGGACCAGGTGCCCATCCGGCAGCGGCTGGCCGACGCGCTGGCTCTGCCGGTGACCCTCGAGAACGACGGCAACGCGGCCGCGTTCGGCGAATACTGGGCCGGCGATCGTACCTGCCGCGATCTGGTCACGTTTACGCTGGGCACCGGCGTCGGGGGGGGGATTATTCAGGACGGCCGGATCTGCCGCGGTGCTTTGGAGAACGCCGCTGAACTGGGCCATACGATCGTCGTCCCGGACGGGCTGGCGTGCCCGTGCGGGCAGCACGGCTGCCTGGAGCGCTACGCCTCCGCCGCGGCCGTGGCACGGCGGGTCGAGGAGGCGGTCCGCGCCGGCGAGCCGTGCGCGCTGGCCGGCCGCATCCGCGCGGGCGCGTCCGTCGACTCGGAAGACGTCGCCGGCGCGGTCGAAGCGGGCGACCCGCTGTGCCGGCGCATCTGGCTGGAGGCCTGCGCGCTGCTGGCGGTGGCGTGCGTCAACGTGCAGCACACCGTCAACCCCCGCCGCATTCTGCTCGGGGGGGGGATGGCGCTGGCGGGCGAAACGCTGCTGGCGCCGGTGCGCGAGGCGTACGCGCGCCGGCGCTGGACCCTGCACGACGATTACGCCGAGATCGCCCTGGCCCGCCTGGGCTACGACGCTGGCGTCATCGGCGCCGCCGGCTGCGCCTGGGTGCAATGGGAGGAGACAGGAGGGGCGGGCGAGAGAATTCAGGGGTGAAATAAGGAGCAAACCCGGCGCGTCCTCCGTCGCCCGCAGGGGCAGGAAGGCGCGGTGCAAGGCGCCATCGGGGGGGGCCGGAGGCCGCACGATCGTAGCCAGGGACTTCAGTCCCTGGTGAAGACGTTCCTTCTGTTTCTGCCGCCCGGAGGACGTTCCTTCTGTTTCTGCCGCCCGGCGGATGCCCGAATGGGCGGCGGAGTTGTGTCCCTCCTCCCGGGCCGGGTCGTGTCGGGACACGCATCCCGCAGCATCGCGTCGGCCCACCCAACACGTCCGTCCGTTCGCCCGCAAGGCTTGAACAAACAGGCTTCGTCTTCTTGGCGAAGCGCAACGGCGGCGTCACCACGGAACGGGCTGATCCGTTCCCGCCCCCGGGCCGAGGAGCACCGCGTTCATCAGCAGCCGGGCGGCGCCTTCCATGTAGCCGCGGAAGGCCGGCTCGCCGGCGAACAGGATGATCTGCCCGCGCCCGACGCGCTCGACGGTGGCCCAGGCGGTGTCGGCCCAGCGCCGTCGTGCTTCCGGCCACAACAGTCCGGCCAGGCGCAGGCCATCGGCCGGGGCGAGCCGCACCGGCGTCGCCACCGGATACCTCGACATCAGGGCCACGTCACCGGAAACGAGCACCGGCAGGATCGCTTCGTCCCCGCGGTGGATGCCGAAGGTGAGCCAGTGTTTCACGTTGAGTTCACCGGCAAGGAAGACGCCGCTGGGGCTGAAACGTCGCTGCCACTCGTCGAGGCGCTTACGCTCGTCGAGGTCGTCGGGCCAGGGCTTCGCCATGTGATCAGCCTGGGGTTGGGCCGGTTCATCGTCGTTGGCAGCGGTTTTTCGCGACTGGGACGGCGCCTCCGCGGGTCCCGTCGGCGGCATGGGCACGTTTGGGGCAGATGTCGGCGGTGTTGCGCTTTGGGCATCAGTCGGCGCAGGTGACTCCGCGCGGGCTGAAGCCCGCGGCTCGCTGGCGGACGGTCGCGCCGATGGCGGCGCGGCGGAGGTGTGGCCAGGCGGGACCGGCGCTGCTTCAGGCGGGACCGGCGCGTCGTCAGGCGGGACCGGCGCTTTGTCGGGTGGGATCGGCGATTCGTCGGGCGACGCCTGCGGCTCGCTCGGCGGCGCGTTGCGGCGCAGCCACACGTCTGCGGGGTCGATGGTGACGCTGCGGGCGCTGCGCTCGCGGGCCACGGACTCGGCATACTGTTCGAGTTCCTCCAGCGCGTCGCGCTTGAGCCGCACTTCGGACAGGCCGCGCGAAGCGTCGGCGACGAACGCGGCCGCGCCGCTCATGGCGATCAGCGTCCCCCCCCCGTGGATCCAATCCTTCAGGTGCGAGACTCCGCCGTCGCCGAGCACCGCCGCCAGGCCGTCCGGCGAAGCGTCCGGCAGGATCAGCACGTTGTATGTGCGCAGGTCGATGCCGGCCAGGTGCTGCACGTTGACCGGCGAGGTCCGCACCCCCACGCGCAAGTCCAGCAGGTGCCACACCGCCCCGAAAGACGTCGTCGAGACCGGCCACTGGGTGGCGATCGCGACGCGCGGCTCGTGCAGGAGCACGAACCGCCCCCCCCCGAGGTCGGGACCGTAATCCGATAGCCCGGTCTCGACGGCCAAGGCGTCCACGTGCGTGCCGCGCACGGCGCGCTCCAGCCGCTCGTGGCCGTCGCCCGGGTTCTCCGATCTGCGCAGCAGGATCGAGCCGGGGCGGTAGCTTCTGCCCCCCAGTCCGAACGGATCCAGCGCCACCCGCGGTTTCAGGCCGTCGGCCAGCAGCCGGCCCAGCACGGTCATCACGTCCTCGTCGGCGCCATCGAGCAAGTAGCCGTAGTTGGACGGGAGGATCGCGGCATCCGGCCGCGGCGCGTCGGACGCGGTCGGGCCGTCGAACCGCGGCACGGCGTCCACCCAGTAGAGCGGCACGTTGAACGCCATCCCCAGGTTCCACGCGGTCACGTCGTACAGCATGGTGTCCTGGTCGTTCTCGGTGCGCTCACGCTCCTCGCGCACGAAGGCGTCCGTCATGCGCGGATCGAAGTCGAGCATGGCGTGGAGCCACAGGCCGCGCGGCTGTCGCTCGGGGATGACCAGCGACCCGGCGGGCGCGACGATCGTGTCCCAGCGGTGGCCGTCCCACGACTCGGGCCTGGCAAGCTCCACCATGGATCGCGCGATCGTGTACTCGACGCCATGAACGTCCAGCACCTCGCGCAGGCGACGCAGGGCCGCAGGCTCAGCGTCACCGGCGGCTACGAATGCGCCCTGGTTGTCCGGCGCGTCGGCGATCGCCCGCTGGTGGAACTCGAAGAAGTCGCGCAGGATCGCGGAGCGGTTCGCGCGCAGCGTCTCCAGGTTCGCCAGGCTGCTGACCAGGTGCTGTTCGACGGTTTCCGGATAGGTCAGTGTATGGCCCGCCGGCTGCCGCACGAGGGTCGAATCGACTCCGGCCGCCTCGTAGAGCAGACCGATGCCGCCGTTGAGGCTCGCCCAGGCATTGGTGTAGCCGGGGTACCATTCCTCATACCATTCCTGCGTGTAATAGCTCCAGCCGCGGGCGTCGAAGACCTTCGCCTGGTCCGCCCCGAACCGCCGCCGCCAGGCCAGCGTCTGCGGGGGCAGCAGCGGGTTGATCGGTTCTCGGGGGGGGTCGAAAAGATACGTGTCCAGGCCGCCCATCTCGTGGGAGTCGACCAGCAGATGCGGGTGCCAGGAGCCGATCGCCGCCACCCGGCCGCGCGTTTCCGGCTGCGTCACCATCAGCCAGTCGCGGTTCATGTCGAAGAGGTAGTGATTCCCGCGCCCCGCCGACCACAGCCCGCCGTGCTGCACCGACTGGTAGTCCGGGTTGGGTGTAACACCCTGCAGTTGTTCGAGCTGGCCCAGGTAGCGCTCGCGGCCGTCGGGGTTCATCAGCGGATCGATGAGAACGACGATCTCGTCGAGCAGCCGGTCGACCTGATCGCCGGGCCAGTCGGGCGGATGATGTGAGTCCGGCTGCTGTGTGTCCGGCTGCTGTGTGGCACGGCCTTCCAGGCCCTGGGATGACCGCCCCCCGGCCGCCAGTTCGTAGGCCAGGTGCATGGCGGCGTCGGTGCTCGCCAGTTCGTCGCCGTGGATCGAATAGGCGAGCCAGGCGATGGCCGGCAGTTCGTCGATGATCCGTTCCGCCTCGGCCGCGGCGTTGTCGCCCAGCCGTCGTGGGTCCGCGAGACGGGCGTTGTCGTCCTTGATCCGCGCCAGCCGCGCGTGGTTGGCGGCGCCGGTGATCGTGAGGTAATACAGCGGGCGGCCTTCGTGCGAGCGGGCGTACTCGGTCATCGTGACGCGCGGCGACGCGGCCGCCAGGCGTTCCAGGTAGCGGACGAGTTCGTCATATCGAACCGCCTTGCTTCCGAACGGCCGGCCGAGCACGGACTCCGGCGAGGGGACCGCGTCCGCCGGCGGCGGATCGGCCGCACGCGCCATCGGATTCGGCATCGACACTGTGAACAGCACGGCGATGGCGCCGTATGCGTGTATGGCGGGCCGCCGGTGCGACGACTTGCTGCCTTTCCCGGCGGCAGTAAAGGCGCACCGGCGGATCCCGGGACCGCCTGGCTCCAGCCTGGCGGCGTCGGGACGAGAGACTCGGACGGAAGAGCTGGCTGGATCAATCGCCGAAATGTCAGGCACGCCGGTGCTCCTGTGGCTCTGTGTCGGAGCCCCGCGGTTGGGGCGACCAACAGCGACGCATTGTGCGGGGCGCCAGGCGCGGCCGTCAATTCGCGGTGTGCAACTTCGCACGGACGCCGCGCTGGGTAGCCCGCCGCTCCGCGGCGGCAGGCAGGCGGAGTGTTGTTGCCTGAGAACCCGGTTCAGCGAGGCGTTCTCGCCGCGGAGCGGCGAGCTACCCAGGCGGGCCATCCTGCGCTGGCGAAGCACGCCGTATCGGAGGATACTGACGGAACATGGAGATGATCGTCACCGAAAACCTGAGCAAGTCCTTTCCGACGCCGGACGGACCCGACAAGTACGCCGTGCGCGACCTGAATCTGCGCATCGAGGAAGGGGAGATCTACGGCCTGCTCGGTCCCAACGGAGCGGGCAAGACCACCACGCTGCGGATGCTCAGCGGACTGGTCACGCCCACGGCCGGCACGGCGCGCCTGGCCGGCTACGACGTGGCCGCCCAGCCCTTCGAGGTGAAGCGCATCCTCGGCTTCCTGACCGCCAACACCGGCCTCTACCAGCGGCTGACCCCGCGCGAGCTGCTGGCCTATTTCGGTGAACTCCACCTGATGACCCGCGCCCGGGCGCGCCGGCGGGCGGAGGAGATCATCGACTGGCTGGACATGGCCGACTTCGCCGACCTGCGCTGCGGGAGCCTGTCCACCGGGCAGCGGCAGCGGGTCAACATCGGCCGCGTGCTGGTGGCGGACCCGCCCATCCTCATCATGGACGAGCCGACGCTGGGGCTGGACGTGCTCAGCAACCGGACGATCCTCGAGTTCATCCGCCGCGCCGGCCGCAGCGGCAAAACGATCATCGTCTCGACGCACTACCTCGACGAGGCGGAGAGTTTGTGCGACCGCATCGGCCTGTTGCACCGCGGGTCGATCGTGGCCGAAGGGTCGCTCGATGAACTGCGGCAGCAGACGGGCGAGCAGCGGCTCAGCTCGATCTTCCTCGACCTGGTGGGGGCCGATCCCGTCCCGCCGATCGCCGGGGCCGGAGTGCCGATCGCATGAGCTTCCAGCACCGCGTACGCACGGTCTACGTCAAGGAACTCGTGGACATTCTGCGCGACCGTCGGACGCTGATCGCCATGATCGTGGTGCCGATCGTGCTCTATCCGCTGCTGATGATCGGATCGCTGCAGGCGATCGCGATCCAGGGCGAGCACCTCAAGAGCCAGCAGGTGCTGGTCGGCGTGCTCAACGACGAGGCGGTCGCGGACCTGGCCCGGCTGGTGACGGAGGACGCGCAATACGTCGCGGCGCTGGCGCCGGAGATGAAGGACGATGAAGGCGGCGACGTCGAACCCGGCCTGGGGGAATCGCTGCGCGCCCGCAAGTACGCCTCGGTGGAGGATCTGAGAGCGGCGGTGCAGGACCGGTCGATCCAGCTTGGACTGGTGTTCGACGGGCCGGTGTCCACCGATCCGCACGTGTCCAACCGGATCCAGCCCTACTACGACAAGGAAGACCCGCCCAGCGTCTACGCCTATATGCGTTTCAAGGCGATGATCGAGCGGGCCAATGAGCGCATCCGCCGGCTGCGGCTGGAGGAACGCAACCTGCCGCCCACGCTCACCCGCCCGTTCGTGCTGGCCCCTACCGACCTGTCGTCGCCGCCGTCGGTGCTGGGGCAGATCCTGCCGCTGGTGCTGGTGCTCATGACCATCACCGGGGCCATCTATCCGGCGATCGATCTGACCGCAGGGGAGCGCGAGCGCGGCACGCTGGAGACGCTGATGGTCTGTCCGGTGCCCATCATCGACCTGATCTCCGGGAAGTTCCTGGTGGTCACCACTATCGCCATCCTGGGGGCGGCGCTGAACCTGGCGAGCGTGTGCGTGACGGTCTACTTCGGCGGGCTGAACGCGGTGGTGGCCGGCGGGGGGGGGCTGCCGGTGGGCCAGTTGCTGCTCATCCTGCTGTGCCTGATCCCGTTCGCGGTGCTGATGTCCGCGATCATGCTGGCGGTGTGCAGCTACGCCCGCACCTTCAAGGAGGCGCAGAACTACGTGACGCCGGTCATCCTGGCGGTGCTGATCCCGGGCGGCATCGCCGCCATGCCGGCCACCCGGCTGGAGGGGACGATGCTGGTGGTGCCGGTGGGCAACATGGTGCTGCTGGCCCGCGAGCTGCTCTTAGGGGCGCACGTCTCGTGGGTGGCGTTGGCGACGGTGCTGCTCTCCACCACGATCTACGCCGCCGCCGCGGTGGCGGTGGCCGCCAAGGTCTTCGGAAAAGAGAGCGTCGTGTTCGCCGACTCCGCCTCGCTGCGCAGCACGTTCGACCGGCGACTGATCCGGCCGGCGCCGCGGCCCTCCTTCACCATGGCGTTCCTGCTGGTGTCGCTCCTGTACCCGACGTGGTTCTTCATCCAGAGCGCGCTGGGCGAAAAGTCGGGGGGGGACGCCAGGGGCGTGCTGCACGGCACCGCCTTGTGGATGCCGCTCTTTTTCCTGGTCATCCCATACGCGGTGCTGCGGTACTGGAAGGTGGACGTAGCGGAGACATTCCGCCTGCGGCCGCCGCCGGCTCGATACGTCGTCGCCGCCCTGCTGGTGGGTGTGTCGGCGTGGATTCCCGCCACACAACTGGTGGCGGTATTGAAATCGCTCACCGGTGCTTCTGCCGCGTTGGCCGAACAGGAGCAGGCGCTGGCCGAGGCGCTGCGGACCATGCCGGTGTGGATGATCCTGATGATCATCGCGGTGATCCCGGGAACCTGCGAGGAACTGCTGTTCCGCGGGTTCCTGCTCAGCGGTCTGGCGGGCGTGGCGCGAAAGTGGCCGGCGATCATCGCCTGCGGGGTCATCTTCGGCGTGTTCCACTACATGCTCATCCGGGTCCCCATCACGGCGGCGATCGGCGTCGTGCTCGCCCTGCTGGTGTGGCAGTCGCGTTCAATCTGGCCGGCCGTGCTCGCCCACGTTTTGCACAACGGGCTGGGCTGCCTGATTTCGATCGACCCCACGCTGCAGGGCGCGCTGGGAATCACCGAGGAGGCGATGGGGGCCGATCGGCTGCCCGCCCGCCTGGTGCTGATCGGAACGCTGATCTTCACGGCCGGCGTGCTGCTCGCCTGGTGGCCGGTGGGCCGAGCCTCGCCGGGCTCGCGCAGCGCCGACGCACTGGACGTGTCCAAGCCGGCCGTGGCGGAGTCGTCATGAGGAATGGAACGGACCACGCTCCGGGGGTGAAGTGCGTCATGTGTGCGATCGTCAGCGGCGCTCCAGGCTCGGCGAAGGCACGAGCCCACGGCTCCCCACGACACCTGAATCAGAATGCGCGATCTGACGCCGGCAGCGCGCCGCGGGCTTCAGCCCGCGCGGAGTTCCCGGCTGGGACCTGGCTACAAACTGCGCACGGCCATCTGATGTGCTGCGCGCCGCGTCAGCGTGCGCGGACATCGCGGGCGAAGACGGTGCCGCGACACGTCATGGTCGCCCTGTCCACTCTGGCAGTCGCCGCACTGGACGGCTGCGCCTCGCCGGTTCGGCATCGTCCGGGGTGGATGGCGACGCGCTCCGACCTCCATCGGTACATGCAGCAGGCCGTCCGCGATCCCGACCCGGATGCCCGGCGTGAGGCAGCGCTGTGTATTACGCGGACGCGCTACCGCAACGACCCTGTGGCGATCAAGGCGCTCTCGGTGGCGGCGCAAACGGACCCGAACGACAGCGTGCGCTGCACCGCCGTCCGCGCCCTGCTCGACTGCGACGACGACCGTGCCGTCATGGACGTGTTCCTTGCCGTGCTGGAGGGCAGTGCGCGGCACCCGCAGGTGGTCGACGCCGCCCCGGAGGTGACGTGGTGCGTGCTGGAGGCGGCGCGGACGCTCTGGGAGTCGGGTCAGCCTTGCGGTGAATCCCACGTCCGACTGGCGTCGATCTGCGCGAGTCTGCTGGAAACCGGTCCCACGCGCGACGTCAAGATCGCGGCCGCCCGGACGCTGGCCCTGCTGCACGACGTGGTCAGCCTCCGCACGCTGGTCTCGGGCCTGCGCGAGGAGGACTTCGGCGTCGTCTACGAATGCCACACGACGCTGGTGGCGCTGACCGGGAAGGACCACGGTCTGAACGCGGACGCCTGGTCCGCGTGGTTGGCCGCGTCGGACGCCCCGCTGGTTCGAAGTTCGCAGGAGACTGCGGCGCCGGAACCAAAGAAACGTCGCTGGTGGCGCCCCGACGACTGGTTCCGCTGAGCCAGGGCACGGCCGTACCCGGGCGCTGCCTCATGGCGTGCTCATGGGCGCGAATTCCGGTTGCCAACACGTAACAGGTCATGTAAACTGGTCACAATGAAGCAGATTTCCGCATCGGAGTTCAAGGCCCACTGTCTGGCGCTGCTGGACGAGGTGGCCCGCACCGGAGAGCCTTTGCAGGTGCTCAAGCGAGGCAAGCCGGTGGCGCGGGTCATCCAGGCCGTGGCGTGTGAGGCGAGCTGCCCGCAGGACACGCTCAGGGGAACGGTCCGAATACTCCGCGACATCGTTCCACCCGCACTGCCGCCGCAGGTCTGGGAGGTCGAGAGCGAACTTTGAAGTTGCTGCTCGATACGCACATCCTGATCTGGTGGATGAACGGCTCGGACCAGTTGCCGGCCAAACTCCGTCGGATCCTCCGACGCGCTCGGCATACTCCGCCGGTTTTCGTTTCCGACATTTCGCTGTGGGAGACGGCCGTCCTGGTCGAGCTGGGGCGGATCGAACTCGACATGCCGCTCCAGGAGTGGCTGGAACGAGCCAGCGCTGCGCCGCTGGTAGAACGAGTCGGCATCACGCCGGCGGTCGCCGCCGAAACAACACGGTTGCCGGCGGACTTTCACCGCGATCCGGCCGATAGGATCCTTGCGGCTACGGCGCGGGCGCTGGGCCTTCGCTTGATGACCGTTGACCAGCGCCTGATTCGGTCCGCCGCCGTCCCTGTGGTTTGAGTCTGCAAGCCGCCACCAGCCATGCCAAGGCGTTCCAGGTATCTGACCATTGGCCGCACGCGCGTCGCGCCGGGCGAGCGGCGCGATCTGAGCGTCGTCGTCTCGGAGAGCTACAGCAGTCAGCCAGTCGTCGTGCCCGTCACCGTGTGGAGGGCGGACAAGCCCGGCCCGGCGATGTTCATCTCCGCGGCGGTGCATGGCGACGAACTGAACGGCACCGGCGTCGTGCGGCAGTTGCTGCTGGACCCCCCGTTCAAGCTCGCGGCCGGGTCGCTGGTCCTGATTCCGGTGGTCAACGTGCTCGGATTGGACCGCCATCAGCGGTATCTTCCCGACCGCCGCGACCTGAACCGGTCCTTCCCCGGCGACACGCACGGGAGCCTGGCGCGGCGCTTCGCACACGCCATCTTCGACGGCGTGGTCTCAAACTGCGACTTCGGCATCGACCTGCACACGGCCGCGGTGCGGCGCACCAACTTCCCCAATGTGCGCGGAAACCTGGCGCAGCCCGACGTGGCACGGCTGGCGTTCGCCACCGGCAGCCAGGTCGTGATCAACGGCCGCGGGCCCAAAGGTTCGCTGCGGCGTTCGGCCTGCCTGGCGGGCTGTCCGACGATCATTGTGGAAGCGGGCGAGGTGTGGAAGATCGAGCCGAGCGTGGTCGAGTTCGGCGTGCGCTGCGTGCGCAACGCGCTGATCGAACTGGGCATGGTGCGCGGCAGGCCCAAGGCGCCGGTCTACCAGGTCCAGGTGGACCGGACGGAGTGGATCCGGGCCGAACTGGGTGGCATCCTGCAATTCCACGTGGCCCCCGGCGACGTGGTGCGGGTCGGACAGGCACTGGCGACCAACGCGGACCTGCTGGGCCGCCAGCGCAACGTGATCCGCGCCAGCGAAGCGGGCATCGTAATCGGCATGACCACGCTGCCGGTCGTCAACCCGGGCGACCCCGTCTGCCACCTGGCGATGCCGAACGGCGGGATCGAGGCGATCGTCGAAGCACGAGCCCGCGCCGACGGCCGCACTCTGGACGAGCGGCTCCGCGACGACCTCTCCACCAACGTCTTCGTCTCCCATCCGGCCGGTGCCTCAGACGCCGGGAGGCGATGAAGACGCCGCCAAGCGGGCTAACACCCTTCAGCGAGTGCGCACGCCGGAATTACGCCTTTCGTCACACACCATTCGCCATTCGTCATTCGTCATTCGTTGTTCGCTATTCATCCCCCCTCGCGCGTCAGGCTCTTGTGAACCGTCGCGATCCAGTCGGCGCTTGCCGTTTCGCTGTTCGCCCACCGCTTCCATTCGTCGGGCAGGCCGGCGGCCTGGAGGTCTTGCAGCGACGTGCCGGTCGCGATGCCCCTGGCCACCACCGCCGTGGTGGCCTTGAGCATCTCCAGATAGCCCTTCAGATCATCGCGGTCCGACAGCGGGCCGTGGCCGGGAATGAGCTTCGCATCCGGCGGCATCGTCGTCAGTACGTGCTCGACCGTGCGGATCAGTCCCTGGATGTCGCCGCCGTGGTCGAGATCGACGAACGGGAAGCGGTCGGCGAAGAACGTGTCGCCCATGTGGATCACGTTGGAGCGGGTAAAGTGAATAATGCTGTCGCCGTCGGTGTGGCTGTTCGGGAAGTGTCCCACTTTGATCTCTTCGCCGTTGAAGTGGATCGAAAGCCCCTCGTCGAACGTCACCGCCGGCAGCCCCTCCGTCGGCAGCGGCTCCACCGTGCGGCCGAAGAGCGTCTGGGCGGTGGAGAGGCGGTTTCGCACATTCGTGTGCGCGACGATGACGGCGTCGCGGCCGAAATGGGGGTTGCCACCGGTGTGATCGCCGTGCCAGTGCGTGTTGAGCACGAACGTGACCTCGCTCGACCCGCCGGTGATTCCGGCGATGGCCGCGCGGATCTTCTCCGCCAGCGGCGCGAACTGGTCATCGACGATGAGCACGCCGTCCGGCCCGGCGGATACGCCGACGTTGCCGCCGGCGCCGGTGAGCATGTGGACGCGGCCCGCCACGGCAGTGGCCTTGACCTCGACGTTCGAAAAGTCACGCTGGGCGCATGCGGCCGCGGTAACAAACAGTGTGATCGCGGCGGTGCGTTGAAAATGGGGCATGGACGGGCTCCATGAGAAAGAGGGCATCGGGTAATGGGCCGGACTCGTGCGGCTGGGGATTGTAACCCCTGCGGCCGCGGGTGGAACCGCACCCGGAGCCACAGCCCAGAGCCCCGGCATTCATGCCTCGTTGTACTACACATCTCCGCCCCGCTCGTGGTAGAGTGGGGGCGGATTGACGGGTCCACGGATGGTCCCGACGGTT
>QZJT01000097.1 GCA_003597935.1 Phycisphaerales bacterium
GGCGGGGCTCGGGGGTCCGCCCGTCATGAATGGCGGGGTTGGGGGAGTCAGCGGAAAGCGTTGGCCGGCACCAGCTTTTGCACCGGCGATTCCCGCACGACGCGGCCGTTCGGGTCCTGGTAACGCACCTCGATGTCGATAGCCTTGCCGGACAGGTCATACGGCAGCCACGACAGCGTGACGTAGTAAAAGTCGCCGAACTCCGAATTGGGTTTGGCGGAGCGGTGGACCTGACTGAGGGGATACGTGAACGTGTCCACCAGTTCCCGCACCGCCTCGCCGCCGACCGTGTGCCGCTTGTAGATCTCGACGTGCAGCGTGCCGTCGCGGTGTACGCCCCGGCCGAGCTTGTCAGACCACAGGTAGAGGACGAAGGCGATGCCCTCGGGCCTGGGATCACGATGGCGGTCGAGGTTCAGCCAGGGGCTGACCTCGAACATCGTGATCAGGCGCGTCACCGGCGGACCGCCAGCCCCGGGCGTCGTGGCGCATCCGGCGGCGGCGACGGCCGGCCCGACTACCAGCGCCCAGGCCAGCATGCGCCGGGCACGGCCGCGACTGTTCCCCGCTCGCGTCGTCACCGCGGACCTCAACCCTTCGTGCCCGCGCCCGCAGGTTGTTCCGCGGCCTCGGCGCTCTTCTGGTCCGACGACGGCGCCTTGGGGCCGTACTTCGCCGTCGAATGACCCACCCGCGGCCCGTAGCGCTGCGGCTTGGGGCCGTAGAGGTCGCGACGCTCGTTGGGGGGAACCACGCCGTTGCGTCCGGTGGGCAGGCCGTCCTCGTCCCGCGGACCCATCAGTTCCTGATCGGGCAGAATGCGCAGACCGCGCAGCAGCGGCTCCTGCCGCAATCTCGGCTCTGACAGGTGCAGATCGCGCTCCTCGGAGGAGGCGTCGAATACCTCCTCAGGCGTGCGCAGGACGTTGACGGTCATGACGACCAGCAGTTCCGTCCGCCGCTTGACGTTGCCGGTCGAGCGGAAGAGGAAGCCCAGGCCGGGAATATCCCCCAGGACGGGGATCTTGTTCTCGCCAACCTCGACGCTGGACGTGATCAGCCCGCCCAGCACGACGGTCTCACCGTCCTTGACGGTAACGCTGGAGTCGATCGTGCGCTCGCTGATGATGGGCGCCGTCAGCCCCTCGGTGATGGCGATCGACCGGCCGCTGACCTGCGAGATCTCCGGCGCCACCTGCAAGCGCACGAACCCGTCCGGGGTGATGTGGGGCGTGACCTCGAGAATGATGCCGACGTCCTCGTAGGTGATCTGCGTCCGTGTCCGGTCGTTGCCGCTGCCGAAGTCGGAGCCTTCCGGAATCGGCACGCGGTCGCCGATGTTCATCCGCCCGGTCTCGTTGTTCTGCACCATCAGCGTCGGGCGCGACAGGACCTCGAGCCGGTTCTCGGTCTGCAAGCTGTGCAGCAGGAAGTTGAAGTCCTCGCCGGTCATGGTGAAGGAGAACCCGCCCAGTCCGGTGCCGGCCGCGCCGATGTCGGTGCCGGCGACGAAGTCGAACTCTTCCGGACCCTGGATGGTGCCGTTGGGGCCCAGCACCGCTCGCTCGGTGAAGTGCAGGTCCTGTCCGGCGAACTCGATGCCGAACTCCAGCCGGTCGTCCAGCGTCACCTCGACGACCAGCACGGAAATCATCACCTGCGGTTCCGGCCGGTCGAGTTGCTGAATCAGGTTCATGATCTCCGAATAACGCCGCGGGCTGGTGCCGATGAGCACGCTGGCCCCCCCCTCTTCCTCGATGTCACCGAGGCTGACCAGCGACACGTGCCGCTCCGCCCGCCGGGCGGCGGACTGCTCGTCCTCGATGTCGCCGTAAGGTTCCTCTTCCTGGTCGATCAGGTTGGACACCGCGTCGGCCAGCTCGTTCGGATCGAGGTATTTGGTCTGGTACACTTCGATCAGCCGTTCATCCACGTCCTTGGCGTCCAGGAACCGCACGATCTCCTCCACCATGCGCAGGTCGAGTTCGGCCCCGGCCGCCAGGATGGTGTTGGTCCGGCGGTCGGCGGCGAAGCGCAGCGTCTGCCCCACCCCGGCCGGCAGGCCCAGGTCCTGCCCCTCGCCCCACTGCAACATGCTCCTGACGTCGCCTTCTTCGCCGCCTTGCTCCTCGAAGAGCGACTGAAGCTGCTCGACCATCGTCTCCGCGTCGCTGTTGGTCAGCTCGAACACGCGGATCTCCGAGGCGATGGGGCGCAGGCGGTCGAAGTCGCGGATCATCTGCTCCAGCATGTCCATGCTCTGCGTCGGCGCCAGCACCAACAGCGAGTTGGTGCGCGGGTCGGCGGTGAAGCGGATGTCCTGACGCAGGAGCTTGCGCTCGATGCGCGTGCCGTCGTCATGTTCCTGCATGAACGACAGGATCATCGCCTCGTTTTCGTCGTCGTCGCCGAAGAGCACCTCCTCGAGAGCCGTGGCGAAGTCGTCGGCCAGTGCCTGCTGCAAGCGGATGACGCGGAACATCATCGAGCGCTTGGGGTTGGTGCTGTCGAGCTTGTCGATCAGCTCCAGGGCGTTGCGCATCTCGGCCGGCGAGGCCCACACGATCAGCGAGTTCGAGCGTACGTCCGGCTCGATGGCGATGGCGTCGGCGCGGAAGTCCGATTCGCCGCTCTCGAAGAGCGTCTCCAACTGGTCCGCCAGTTCCTCCGCCCGGGCGTTCGCCAGCGGGACGATTTCGACCTGCCGCGCCAGGCTGGAGGGTCGATCCAGCAGCTCCAGCAGGCCGACGATGATCTGGTGATCATCTTTGGAGGCGCTGACGATCAGGCTGTTGGAGCCTTCGTCGGCCATCACCACGATGGGCGTCTGCTCCCCGTCGCCGCCGCCCTGCTCGCGCTCGTCGAACATGTCCTGGATCTTGCCGGCGAGCTTGACCGCCGACGCCTCTTTCAACGGATAGACCTCGAACTGGGCCGTCGGCGGACCGGCCTCCACGTCGAGTCGGGCTATGACCGATTCGACCCGCTGCATCAACTCGGGCGTGGCGGCCACGATCAGCGCGTTGCTGCGCTCGTCGGGGATGATGGCGGGCTGAACTTCGAGGTCGCGCAGGTCGGTGATGGCCTCGAACAGATCTTCCAGCATGGAGGCCATGCCGACCGCGTCGGCGTGTTCGAGCTTGAAGACGCGCACGTCGTCCGCCCCGGCCGGGACGTCGATCTTGTCGATGACGCCTCGGATCAGTCCGATCTGGTCGGGCCGCCCGGCGACCACCAGGGCGTTGGTGCGCTTGTCCGACTTGATGCTGACCTCGTAGACGATGCTGCCCGGCTCGCCCGGCGGCACGGCGTCGTCGTTCTTACCGTCCGGGTCGGCGGGCAGGTCGGGGCCGTCGTCGAACATGTCCTCCAGCAGTTCCCGCACCTTCTCCGCGTCCGCGAACCGCAGCGGGATGTACTCGACCTCGATGTTGACGCCCATGGGCACGCCGTCCAGCAGCCGCACCAGTTCGCCGAAGCCGCGGATGTTCTTTTCCACCGTGGCGACCATGATGCTGTTGTTGCCCTCGTGCGGGATGATGCGGATCGTGCGCGACAGGTCGATCGGCTCCAGGTCACGCAGGGCGCCGTCGGGCAGCGACTCGCTGACAGTCAGCTTGAAGATGTTGGGGTCCTCGCTGTCCAACCCTTCGGGGGCCGCCAACAACTCTTCGATCACGTCCGCCAGCTCGTCGGCGTCGGAGTGGATCAGCGGGAACACCACCATCCGCACCTGGCCCCAGTCCTCGGCCGGCTCCACGTCGATGGCGTCAATGAGCGACTGGATGGTCGCCGGATCGGTGTTGGGCGCCATGATCATGATGGTGTTGTTGGAATCGTTGGGCTGGATGGTGAGCTTCTCGCCGCGGCCGCCCAACTGCTCCTGCATCTTGTCGAGCAGTTCTTCCAGTTCCTTGGCCACGTCGCTGGCCTTGCGGTGCCTGACGTGAAAGGTCTTCATGGCCGGCACATTCAGCGCCGGCGGGATGGCATCGACCTGCTTGACGATGCTGACCGCCAGTTCCAACTCCTCCGGCACGGCCGCCACCACCAGCACGTTGCTGGACACGGCCGTGACCGAGGGCGCCAGTTCCCGCGGCCGGTTCGGCCTCACGAAGATGGTCTGCAAGACGTTCTCGACGTTGCGAGCGACCTCTTCGGCGTCCTTGTTTTCCAGCTTGATGATCTCGAACTGCTTGGACTCGGTGGTCGCGTCCAGCACCGACACCAGCGCCTGCACCATCAGCACGTCCTGCTCGGTGCCGCTGACGAAGATCTTGTCGCCGACCACCTCGATCTGGAGTTCCGAGCCGGTGAAGACGATCCCCGCCTCACGCAGGGCGTTGAGCAGCTCTTCGGAAGTCATGTGGGCGGGGTCGAGCCGCAGTTGCTGCGCCGGCTGGGCAGGCGGCGCCTGCCCGGGGGCGCTTGGGGCGTCGTCGCGGCGCGCCGTGCCCGACTCCTGCCTCTGCGGCGCGAGCTTGAGCGGCTCTTTCACCACGAAGCCCGGCTCTTCCTGCTGTTTATCGCCCTCGACGGGTTTCGCCTCCTGAGCAGGCTCGGATTCTGGCGGATCTTTCGGCTCTTCCTGAGACTGCGCGTCCTGCGGCGACTGGCCGGCGTCGATGGGCTGGGCCTTGCCGCTGTCGCTTGGGTCAGGTTGGGCGTTTTCGCCCGGCTGGGACGTGGGATCGTCAGGCGCCCTGGCCTTGCCCTTGCCGGAAGCGTCGCTGACATCCTGTGGTTCGCTCCTGCGCCCGCGCTTCTTGTCCTTGTCCTTCTTGTCGCCCTGCTCCTGGGCGTCCATCGAGTCGCCGGCGTCGACTGCGATGTTGCCCTCAGATGCGCTCGAAGCCTGGCCGAGATCGACCGGATCGGATGGAACCTGGCCCCCCCCGGACTCGACTTCAGCCGCCTCGGCGTGATCGTCGTCCGCGACGCCTGCCTCTGCCGCCACATCGAAAGCAACGGCCGATGCGACCGACTCGACGTTGGTCGACGGCGCATCGTCTGATGCCGGCTCATCCACCGCCGCGCCCGTTCCCTCCGCCTCCAGCAAGGCGTTCGGATCGAACTCGTCGCTGACGTCGCGCCAGACCAGCGCCAGGGGCGCGACGGGTTCGTCGGCGCGCCAGTCGATGCGGCCGCGCTTCGAGCGCGGCTTCGATGCCGCGGAAGCCGAACGCTCCACGGACGCCGTCGGCTCGACCGGGGCATCCTCGGCGCGCGGCGACCGGCGGGCCGCCTCGGACGCCGTCTCGCTCCACGCCGGGGCTTCAACCGCGACCGCAGCGGGCGGCAAGCCGGCCTGGGCCGGACCGAGGGCCACGACGCGGTTGAGCACGCCCGCCGCGGCGGTCACGCCCAGCACGCTGAAGCACAGCCAGCGCATCTGCCGCAGCCAGAATCGTCGTTTCGTCGCGTTCATCAAAGACAACCTTCCTCATATCCGCGGCGCGCTGCGCGCCGCCGCAAGCGGGCTCCGCCCGCCGGGAATCCTCACCACCGTGCGCGATCCGCAACTGCGATTCGCAGGAACGTCCGCGCGGGCTTGCGGCCCGCCGCTCGTTGCCGGCACACGACGGCGCGCATGCGTTCATCGCCGCCGGCTCGGGGCCGACTGGTTCGACTCCGCCAGCGCGTCGATCAGCTTCTTGAGTTCGTCCACGTTGACGTTCTTCGGCTGGAGCACGACGGTGGCCTTGGGGCCGGGCGGACCGCGGGTGATGTACTCGTCGGCGATGTTCTCCGCCATCTCGAACAGCGCCGGGCTACCCGCGATCAGGAGCGTATTGGTGCGCCGATCGGGCGTGACGCTGACCGCCTGCGTCCGGCCGCGGCTGGGGCCGGACTGCTGAACGTTGCGGGCGAACTCGTTGACCGCGTCCTCGACCATTACCGCCAGGTCCTCGACGTTGATGCCGGTCGGCACGGCCACCATGCGGAAGCCGCTGTCCTGAGCCGCCTCCTGAGTGTCGAGCTTGCGGATCGTCTCCTTGATGTCCGCCAGGTCCGCCCGGGCCGCCTTGACGATAATCGCGTGCATGGCGTCGTTGGCCAGGATGATCGGCGGCGGAACGGTGCGCCCGCGCGGCTGGCTGCGCTGCTGCGAGTACATCTGCTCCAGGATCGGCGCCAACTGCCCCGGGTTGGCGTAGGCCAGGTGGATGATCTCCGCCGGGTTGCCCGTCTCGCCGGAATCGAGCTGTTCGAGCACGCCCGCGATGCGGTCGAGGTCCTCGTCCTTGCCGGTCACCACGATCGAATTCGAGGAGGTGATCGGGCTGACGCGGACGTCGCCCATCAGGCCGGTGCTGCCGCCGCGGCCGCCGCCCTCGCCGGGCTTGCGCAGATAGTCTTCCAGCACCTCCACCGCTTCGGTCGCGTCGATCTTCTCCAGCGCGAAGATGCGCACCTTGGCGTCCATCGAGATGTTGTCGGTCTGCTGGATGACCTGCATCATCTCGTCGAAATCCGCGTTGTTGGCCTTGATGATCAGCGTGTTGGTGCCGCGCGGATTGGTGATGATCGGCGGCATGTCGCCCACGCTTCCCCCCCGGCCGCCGCCGCGCGAACGCGAGTACATCTCGGTCAGCGAACGGGCCACCTCGGCCGCGCTGGCCAGCTTCAACTCGACCACGTGGATCGTCTGCTGGTCCACGTCGGCGGAGTCGAGCTGAGCCACCAGCGCCTGGATGGCGTCGAAGTCGGCATTGCTGGCCCGCACCACCAGGGCGTTGAGCAGGTCGCTGGGCACGATGATCGGCGCCGGCCCCACCGGCCGCCGGCCGCCGCGAACGTCGGCAAAGAGGTTCTCGACCGCCTGCTGGATCTGCGCCACTTCGACGTGCTCGAGCTTGATGATGCGCGGTTCGAGACTCTCGCCCCCGGCGGAGTCCATCTCCTTGATGACCCGCTCCACGTCCGCCATGTGCTGCGGGTCGATCGACACCATCAGGGCGTTGACGCCCGCCAGCGGGCTGATGCGGGCGTTGCCGCGCAGGATGGTCCCGCCGCCGCGGCCGCCGCCGCTGCCCTGGGGGCGCAGGTAGTCCGTCAGCGCCCGCTCGGCTTCCTGGGCCGTCGTCTTTTCCAGCGCGAAGACCTTCACCACCGATTCACCGGCCGTCTCCACGTCCATCTCTTCGATGGTCTGCCTGATGAGTTTGAACTCTTCCTCATCGGCGCGGATGACGAGTTTCTCGGTCCCCTGCGGGTTGCTGATGACCGTCTCCGGCTGCTGCCCGCCGCCGCGCTGCCGCTGCTGGCGGAAGATGTCGGTCAGCGTGCGAGCCAGCGACGCGGCGCTGGTGTTGTGGACCTCCACCACGTGGATGGGCAGGTCCTGGTCGCCGGCCGCGTCCAGGTCCTTGATGAACGCCTCCACCCGCTCCATCTGTTTGGCCGAGGTGGCCACAATGATGGAACGCGAACCCCACTCCGGATAGCTGACCACCCGATCGCGCGGGTTTGCCTGCATCCCGCGCTGCCAGGTAAAGATCGTATTGATCGCCTGGTTGACCGCCCACGGATCGGCATACAGCAGCGGGATCGCCTTGATCAGCCGGTCGCTGGCCTGGTCGGGCGTGTCGAGTTCGTCGATCAGGCCGCGCAGCGTCTCCATCTCCTTGACGCTGGCGAAGATCAGCAGCGAGTTGGTGGCGGCGTCCGGCTGCACGTCCATCGGCTGCTGCTCGCGGCGGCCGCGCGTCTGGGTGTTGCGGACGAAGTTCGCCAGGCTCCGCCCCAGCTCGGAGGCGTCGGCGTGCTGGAGCTTGATGATGTGCGTCGAGCGCTCCTCGGTGGAGGCGACGTCGATCTGCGCGATCAATTCCTTGATGCGTTCGTGGTTTTCGTTGGAAGCGGCGATGACGACGTTGTCGGGCCAGCCTGCCACCGCCCGGACTTCATCCTCGGGCCGGCCGCGGGTCTTGGTCCGCATCGTGTTCTGGATCAGGTTGGCGACCGTCGCCGGGTCGGCGAACTCGAGCTTGTAGACTTCAACCAGGATGGCGTTCAGATCGCCGGGTTTGTCCAGGTCGGCGATCAATTCCCTGGCGTCGTCGATGTCGCGCTGCAGGCCGGAGAGGATCAGCACGTTGGTCATCTCGTCCGGAACGATCAGGAAGCGCTCGCTCTGCTGCCGCGACTTGCTCTTCACCGCGCCGAACACCTTTTCGACCACGTCAGCCACGTCGGAGGCCTTGGCTTCCTTCAGCGCGTAGAGTTCGCGCTTGTGGCCGGTCGCCGACTCCTTGTCGAGTTCGGCCAGCAGGTTACGGATGCGCTCGTGGTTGTCTTCGCTGCACGTGACCACCAGCGACGACGTCGAGCCTTCCACCACGGCCAGGACCACGTCACGCGCCGCCAGGTACCCGCCGGCGCCGCCGCCGCCCCGCTGCCGCGTCTGCCCCTGCCGCACTTTCGACCACTGCGTGATGATCTCACGCACGGCGTTCGGGTCGGCGTAGCTCAGCGCGTAGATGCGCGTGTCCAGCGCCGCGGCGGCGGTGGCCTCCTCGGTATCGAGCAGCGCGATCCGCTGCTTGATGAACTCGAGGTTCTCCTTGCTGGCCAGCACCAGCACCTGGTTGGTGTCCACGTCGGGCGTGATGGCGACGGTGGTGTCCAGTTGTCCGATGTTCGACTGGCCCTTCTTCTTGGTCTCCAGCCGGTCGGCCATGATGCTCTCGAGGATCTCCGCCACCACGGCCGCCTTGGCGTGCTGCAACTGGATCGCCTCCGACAGCAGCGCCGGCGGCTGCATGGACTCCAGCCGGTCGATGAACTGGGCCTTGATCTCATCCTGCTGCTTCTGCGACGCCTTGACGATCAGGAGGTTCAGCTCCTTGTTGGCCTCGACCACCGGCTGCGGAGCGTTGCCGCCGCGGTCCTTGTACATGGCGGTGACGTTGCGGGCGACCTCGACGGCGTCGGCGCGGAGCAACTGGTACATGGCGACGACGATGGCGCTGGATTCGGCCGCCGGAGTGTCGATCAGCTTCAAGGACTTGTCGACGAACGCGAACGTCTCCTTACCGCCCAGCACGATCAGGGAGTTGATGGCGTCGTTGACCTCGACCGCAAACGCCTCCATGCCGCCCCCCTTGCCGGCGCCGCCCGTGCGCATCTTGTTGCCGAAGTAATCCTTCAGCATCGACTCCATGGTCTGAAAGACCACTCGGGCATTGGCGAACTGGAGGGGGTAGATGCGGAACTCCATCAGGTCGCGCGGCTTGTCGAGCGTCGCGACCAGCGACTTGACTTCCGCAAACGTCTCCTCGTCCGGTGCGATCACGAACAGTTGGCTGGTCGGGTCGTAACCGGTGGCGGAAATACGTCCCTTGCCCGTGCGGCCGCGGGGCGTGCTCTTCTGGCCGGTGTACGCCAGCGTCACCGCCTCGGCCACCTCCGTCGGCTTGGCGAACTCGAGCGTGATGATGCGCGGCTTGCTGCCGGCGCAGGCTTCGTTGTCGTACTGTTCGACCAGTTCCTCGACCTCTGGCTTCAGCGATCGGGCGATGGAATAAAAGAGACGATTGCTGGTTTCGTCGGCGATGAAGCGCGGCCCGCCCTCGGCCGCCCCGCCGCCGCCGACCGCGCCGCCGCCCGCGCGCCCGCGCGCCGCCCCCGCGTACATTTGCAACAGAAGCGTCGCGAGTTCTTTGGCGTCGCCGCAGGCGATCAGCTTGTGCTCGAACCTGCCCTCGGCGTCTTCGTTATCCAGCCGGGCGACCAGGGTGTGGACTTCCTCGATCTGCTCTTCGGTGCCGCGCACGATGATCTGGTTGAGCTGCGATACCGGCAGCAGCTTCGGGGGTACGTCCAGCGGGTTGCCGCCCGGCGTCGGCGCGGAAGGCGCTCCGGCGCCGCGGGCGCCGGGGACCCTGCGACCCTCGTCCTTGAAGTACGATTCGATCGTCGAAATGATGTCGGTCGCCCGGGCGTGCTCCAACTGGATCCACTCCGTCTTGCGCTCGGGCAGGTTGAAGTCTTCCATGTACTCGATCAGTTCGCCGATGTAGTCCAGCGCCGCGATCGGCGCCACCGCCACGATGGTGTTGGAGAGCGGGTGGCTGGTCAGCTTGATCTGGTCGGGCGTGACGGCGTATCCGTCGACGAAGGACTTCACTTCCAGCAGCGGAGCCGGCAGCAGCGCCTCTTCGCCCCCCCCGTCGCCCTCGCGGGCGCCGCGGCTCGGCTTGTCCGACAGGCCCAGGAACTTGATCAGATCCTCCTCGACCTCCGCGGCCACCAGCTTTTCGAGGTGATACCGCCGGGTGTCGTAGTCGAGGATCTGCGGCTGGTCGATCGTCGCAAGAAGCTCCAGCAGCGCCGGGTAATCGCCGGTGTTTGCCCGGATGATCAGGGTGCGGTCGCGCGGGTTGGGGTAGATGCGCACGCTGGTCTGCGGGATCTGCGGCATCTGCGGCACCTGGCCTCCCTTGTCGTCGCCGGCGGTGGGCGGCTGCTGCCCCCCCCGTTCGTCTTCGTCGCCCCGCCGGCCCTGCTGTTGCTGTTGTTGTTGCTGCTGCTGACGCTGCTGCTGCTGTTGCTGCAACTGCTGCTGGCGGAGGATCGCGGCCTGTTGCTGACGGAGCTGTGCGATCTCCGCCTTGGGCGTGTTGAACATCTCCTCGATAATGTCCTTGGCCTTGTAGAGATCGATGTGCTGCACCCGGTAGACGCGGATGTCCGGCTTGGTGGGGGCGTACTCCTTGACCAGGTCTTCCAGCGCCTCCTCGATAGTCTGCACGTCCTGCCCCAGTCCGCGGACGATCAGCGCGTTCTCTTTCTCATCGAAGTAAATCTCCAGCGGCACCAGTTCCGGCGGCGCGCCTTCGGCCGCCTGGGCGTCCAGCGGCTGGCCCGGCAGGCCGACGATCTTCGGAGCATCGGGAGCACGCGGCGCCTCGGCCGGCTCATCCGTCGCAACCGGGCTGGGCGCTTCGGATGCCTGCGGCTCGACCGGCGGCGCCGCGGCCGCGCCCGACGAGATCACCGGCGTCTCGACGGGGACCTCGACCCCCACGGCCCCGGTTTCCTGCGGGGCGGACGCCCCGGCCGGTTCGGCTTCCGCGGCGCCGGCCCGCTTGTTCTTCTTCTTCTTGCCTTTGCCCGCCTTGGCGCCGGAATCGTCATCGCGCTCCTGAGCGGGCAGCGACAACGCGATGGCCTGCGAGATGTCCGTCATGAACGCCGGGAGCACGCAGCCGTCCGAGCCGGACTTGTCCTTTTCAGCCGGCTCGGACGAATCGCCGTCGGCCTTGGGCCGCGGCGGGAGCACGCGCTTCGGCTCGATGATCGTCGGACGTTCCGCCCCGCTGTCACCCCAGCGCTTGATGACGACCTGCCGGTCCGCGCCCAGCCACACGTGCTGCCGGATGAGTTCGGCCGCCTGCTCCGCGGAGATGCGCGAGTCGATCGGAATGGTGACGATCTGCTCCTCGTCGCCGCCCTCCACCGGCTTGTCGATGTACTTGCGGACCAGTTCCTCGACTTCAGCGAGTTTCTCTTCCTTGGGATAGCTGACGAAGAGCACCTTGTCCATGAAGATGCTGTAGTCGACCACGGGTTTTTCCGGCTCGCGCCAGACGTGATCGAGCAACTCTTCCAGGTTGGTGGCGGCGTCGAAGGCGTCCACGTACTTCAGCTCGATCGTGAGCGTAGGCAGTTCCTTGTCCTTGTCCCATATTCCCGGACCCCCCAGATCGCCCCCCACGTCGAGCCTGCTGACGATCGCGTCGATCTGATCCAGCTTGGCCGGCGTCGTGACCACCAGGATCGTCTCGCCGATGAGGTCCGCCTGGAGATAGATGTCCTTGCCGACGCGCTCGATGTCCGTCTCGAACGAATCCCACAGGTCCTCTTCCTCTTCCTTTTTCGCCCCCGGTAGCTTCTTCGCCCCCGCCCCGGCGTCCACCACGTTCATGATGATGTCCACCAGCTTCTCGACGTCGGCGTACTGAATCTGATAGATCTTGATCTCCTGCCCGCTGGCCGCGGCCGCGTCGAGTTCGGTGATCCACTGCTCGGCCTGCTCCACGTCCGCCGGGGCGCCGCTGACGACGACGCCGCCCCCCCCTGGCTGCGTGGCCACCACGAAAGCCGGCCCGGTGGAAGCGCCGCCCGGCGCCGGACGCCCGCGCGGGGCGCCGCGGCCGGCCGCCATCATCTGCTGGATCACCCGGACCATCTCGTCGGCGTCCGCCTTTTTCAACGACACCGTCTTCAGCACCGTGCCCGGCGAGGCGTCCGCCCGCAGGATCTCGATCGCGCTTTCGATGGCGGAAAACAGCTTCCGTGACGCCACCACGATCAGCTTGTTGACGTCCGGGCGCGGGATGAAATTCGGACTCTGGGCGGCGCCGCCCCCGCCCGGCGGCCGCGGCCCCTTGGGCTGGGCCGACTCCTGCGGCAGCATCTCCGGCAGCGTGGCGGCGATCAGGTCCACGTCCACGCCTTCCTCGAAGGTGTACACGCGCGTATCGAAGTCGCTGCTGTCCACGTCGAACTCGAAGATAATCTGGGCGACCTTGCCCAGCTTCTCGGGCGTGGCCCGCACCACGAGCTGCTGCCCGAACGGCACGATGATGAGGTCGTCCTCGGCCGTCGCGACCCCAGCCGACGCACCGCCCACCGGCGGACGCGGCGCCCGCGCCGTCGGACCCTTGCCGGCCTGCCCCAGCACCATCGCCTGGATCAGGTCCACGAGTTCCGCCGGATCGGCGTACTTGATGGGGAAAGCCTGCTGCACCAGCCCATTGGGCTGGTCAACGACTTCCATCAGCTTGGTGATGTCGTGGACGTCCTTTTCCGACGCCCCGAAGACCAGGAACGCGCCGTTGGTGGGGGCAAAGCGCGTCATCTTGCCCTGCTTGGTCGGGCGGGGCGGCATCAGGGCGGTGATCTTGTCGATGGCTTCCTGCGGATCGATGTGCCGCACCGGGATCCGCACCAGCGATTCGACGTCCTCGACGTCGGCCTTGGTGATGACGTCCTGAAGCGCCGGCCAGTCTTCGTCGGTACACATGACGAACAGCTTGGAGTTGGCGTCGTCCGCCAGGAAGTGGGACGCATCGGGCTGCTGGCGATTGGCCACCGAGCGGCCGGGGGCGGCGCCCTCCATCTGCCGCAGCACGTTCACCATGAACGACGGCTGCTGGATCTTCAGCGTCACGACGTGCAGCTTCAGTTCCGGACCGGCAGTGTCCATGTCCAGCACCAGCGCCTGCATCTTCGCCAGATCCGCCGGCGTGCCGGTCAGATACACCGAATCCTCAGACGGGGTGCAGCGGCGGTTGGACGCCTTGGGATTGACGCCGACCACCTGGTTGAGCGTCGTACACACCACCGCCGGCGTGGCGTGCTGCAGGACGATCCGGATCGGACCGGTCTCGGTCTCCTTGTCGAACATGGCGACGAGTTGACGCACCCTCGCCACTCCTTCCGGGTCCGCGATAACCACCAGCTCGTTCGCGTCCGGCACCGGAATGATGGCGATGTCTTCCAGGCCCGTGGTCCGCGGCCCCGGGCGCGTGCTGCCGGAAGCGCCGGCGGCGCCGCCGCGCGACGGCTTGTTGGCGTCCGCAGCCAGCACCTGGTTGATGAGCTGGGCCACGTCGTCGGCGCTGGCATGCTCCAGCCGGATGATGATCGGCTGATGATCGGTCAGTGGCGCCCGGTCGATGTAGGGCATCAGCCGCTGAATCTCCTTGACCTTCAGCGGCATGGCCCGCACCAGCAGGAGCTTGCGGTCATCGAAGGGGATCATCTTGGCTTCCGGCTCGGGGATGCGGGCGCCGGAGGAGGGCGTGCGGCTCGCCTGCGACGGCGTCGGACGCACGACCGTGCGCGGGCCGCCGCCGCGGCCGGTGTCCATCAGCACCTCCAACTGCGAAATGGCCTCGGACGGCAGGATGTACTGGCACTGGATCTCGGCGAAGACCGTGATGTCCGACTCGTCGCCCAGGAAGAACTCCGCCAGCCGGATGTACTTCCGGATGTCGCGCACCAGGGCGAAAATCCCCATCGAGTTCGTCTCTTCCCCGATCGGCGCCACCCGCACGTAGTCCGGCATGAAGTCGCGCAGCATCTCCAGGTCGGAGACCGACCCGTAGGGCGGCGTGTAGGTCAGCCAGGCCGCGTCATCGTCGTGCAGGTTGGCGGCCTCGAACGCCTCGACGTTGGGGTACATGTCTTCCGGCTTCAGGTGCCGGTAGACGTCGGCGAAACGCATGACCTTGAGGTTCTCGCCCTCGCGCAGCGCCCACCACGGCTCCAGCGGACGGAACTGGAACAGGTAGATCCGCACCCGCCGCAGTGCTTCCTCATACGAAAGGTCCCGGTCGCTGGGCACCACCGTCACCTGCCCGCGCGGCACGTCGCCGATGATGGTCAGCCCGGACTGCTGGGCGAAGATGTCGAGCATCTGTTCGTAGGTCGCGTTCTTGAGGCTGATGAAGCTGTACGTGCGCAGCTCCGGCGGCAGGCCCTCGTGATCGCCGGCGATGTGGATGGGATCGCTGGGTCCGCGGTTCTCACCGCCGCGGCCCGAGTCGCCCCCGCCAGAACGAACCGGGGGGGAACTGGATCGGGAGGGGACCGGCGTCACCGGCACCGGCCGGCTGTAGGCCGGGCGGCTCGGCGTCGGCGGCGACGTGCCGGCGCGCGTGGCCGAAGCTCCCGCCGGCGGCGACGTGCCGTCGTCAAACGCCGGGCTTGGAGCGGTGGGGGTCACGTAGGGCTGGTCCGACCCCGGAGCGATCGAGATGATCTGACCGTCTTCCATGACGATGGTCTCGGCGCCGCCCGTGGGCGAGGCGGTGGTCGACGTCATGGGCGCCGGCCTGCTGGGAACGGACGTGGTGGGTTTGGGCAGCGTCTTGACCGGGGTGGCCGGCTTGCCGGGCGTGCCCTTGCCGGCCGAACTCTTGCCGGATGAGTCCTTGCCGGAGTCCTGCTTGCCGGACTTGCCCTTCTTCTTACCCTTCTTGCCGCCCTTGTCGCCGCTCTTGCCGGCATCCTGTGGCTTGGAGGTAGCGGACTTGCCCTTGCCGTCGCCCGACTTGGCGTCGCCCTTGGGGGCGTACTTGTCCTTCACGCCTTTGGGGTTGGACTTGTCGCTACCGGCGTCCTTGCCCGGATCGTTCTTCGACTGCTGCCGCAGTTTCTTCTTGTCGCCCTTGTCCCCGCCATCTTTGGACTTGTCGTCCGTGGACTTTTCGGAGGCGGACTTGGCTGGCAGCGGCTGGACCGGAACCGGCGGCGGCGGTCCCACCGAACCGGCGCTGCCGGTGGTGCCGGCTTCCTCGGCCGCCGCGGCTGCGGCGCTGGCCGTGTCCTGGGCCGGCGCCGCGCCCGGCCGCACGAGGATCGAAAAGGCCGCGACCAGCGCCAGTGACGCCACGCCCGACGCCCGACGCCGCAGGACCTTGTCTGGATCGCTTATCATCGTCTTACTCCACGAGGCCGCACGCCGCTTCAAGCGGCGCGAAACCGACCCCATCCGGGTGACCGACCGATTCTCACCGCCATCAGCGTCCCGGGCTTTTCTTCACACACACGAGTGTACACGCGACCAGGCTTTTGCGCCTCATGGCCGGTTCCGCCGCCTACTCATTCTGATTGGCGGGCTTGCTCTCGCTCTTGTTGCCGCCTTTGTCGCTCTTGTCGCTCTTGCCGCTCTTGTCGCTCTTGTCGCTGCCTTTGTCGCTCTTGTCGCTCTTGCCGCTCTTGTCGCTCTTGTCGCTGCCTTTGTCGCTCTTGTCGCTCTTGCCCTTGTCGGACGTGCCTTCCTTGTCAGCCTTGCGCCGGTCCGCCTTCTCGGGTTTGCCGTCCGGGCCGGCCCCATCGGGCTTCTGTGGTTCCTCAGCGCCGGCAGTCTTCCGGCCTTGATCCGGCTTGCTCTCGGGTACGAATCCCCCACCCGTAGCATCCGGCGCCGGGCCGGCGGCCTTCTCACGCTCGAGCCTTGCCGCCTCTAACTCAGCGATGTCTCGCATCGCCCCCAGATCCAGCGGTTTGACGCCCTGGGTCTGCCCCCCGGGCGCCGGCGCGGCCGGCAACTCGCGACGGCGACGCGGGGAGGGCGATGATCCGGCGTCGATCGGCTCGTCCAACTCGCCGGACTCCATGGACTCGGCGGACTCGGGCGTCAGGGGCGCGTCGTCAACCGATTCAGGGAGGTGGACCTTGGCTTCCTCGGCTTCCAGACGCTCCGCCAACGCTTTCAGGGCATCGAACCCTTCCGCCTGCGCCACCGGCACGGCCGAGGCGAATTGTTCGCCCAGCGGATAGATGAACCGGCCGTCCTCGCGCTCGACCAGCACGCCGCGCGGCTGCACCTCGATCAGCTTGCCGCCGTCGAATTCCTCGCCCCCGTGTACCAGACGGGTCTCGCCCGCTCCGCGGCCGCCGCCGGTGTTGGAAACGAGCGCCACCGGCATCTCCCGCGGCGAATAACGCCGATAGGTGCCGACCAGTTGCCAGTTGCCTTTCCAGCGATAATCCGGCGGAGGAGGAGGCGGCGCCTTGACGACCTCGAGCACCTGCGGAGGGGGTGGCGGAGGGGGCGGCGGAGGGGGCGGCGGCGGCACGTACTCCATGAACGGCTGGCGCATCGCGAGCTGCACGATGTCCGGATCGTGATGGCGCACGTGCGCCTCCGGCTGCTCGACCGCGTCGATCTTCACCAGCCTGGACGCCTGCGGCGGGACCAGCGCCACGATCGTCAGCGCCAGCCGCACCTGGTCTTCCGGCCTTTTTGCCTGTCGCGACGTTTCCGGCGTGATCTTGGGGCTGAGCACCTGCATCACGTGCGGGAACTCATAAACGTCCCGCAGGAACTCCATCGTGGACTTGAGGCTCCCCGTCACCGCCACCGGCACGCCGAGCGTGTACCAGCCGTTCTTGCGGTCCTGGGCGGCGCGCACCTTGCCCAGGCTCCACGCGCTGAAGCGGTATTCGTGGATGAGTTCGTTCAGCCGCTCGTACACATCCTTGCCCACCACGCGATAGGACGTCGAGCCGGACCGATTGACGTACTGCTTGTACTCGAGCCTGGCGTCCTGGAATCGCTGGTCGAACTCCTCGAGTTCTTCCTTCTGCTCTTCCAGCGCCTGGATCCGCTGCTGGGTGCTGAACAGGCCGGTGATGGAAGAGCCGAAGCTCCGCACCAGCACCACCGACAGCAGCACGAAGACGAAGGTCGTGGCCAGGATTTTCGTTCGCTGATTCATCGCTGATCAAGCTCGCTCTCGCCGGGCGAGGGCCTCGACGGGCGGTCCGGCTGTGGCGGAGTCGGCGCTTGCCCGCCGTCGTCCACAACCGGCGGCCGAAAGCCGTCCGGTTTGACTTCCACGTAGTAGTCCTGGGCGATCGGATATCGCCCCGCCGGCGTTCCCGACTGTTTCACGCTGCCCGGTTCGGCGTCGAACATCGCCGTCTTGGCGCCCGGCCGCACGTACCCGCCGAGCAGCTCGACGATCTGCGGGCCGACCTGCCCGTCCTTCGCCCGCGTTTTGATGACGATCCGGTCGTTCTTGTCGTCCGCGTCGAGGCGGTCGAGCACGATCTTGTCCTCGCCCTCGGGCAGCGCCATCACCAGATGATAAATCTCGTCCAGCCAGACGCGGTCGTCGTTGCGGTCGAACGCCCGGATCGCGTCCACCAGCTTGATGAAGTCCTCCTTCTCCTTCTGCTTGTCGGAGAGTTGCCTGATATCGCCGTTGAGTTGGCGGATGCGGACCTGATCGTCGGAGAAGTTCGCCCAGTAGAGCACGCCCAGCGAGATGACGATGAACGCCGCCCAGCCCACCAGCCGCGGCGCCTTGCGCAGTTGCGCTTGCGTCTGCGACACCGCTTCCTTCGGGTGCAGAAAATCGAAGTGGTGGAGGCGGTCGGTCTCCTCGCCCAGGATCAGGCCCAGCACCGCCGGGAAGCCGACTGCGGCCGCTCCCTCGTCCGGCGCCCACTGGAACGTCGAAGCGGGGTTGTAGAGTTCGACGGTATAGCCGAAGCGGCGCTGCAGCTCTTCCTGAAGCGATTCTTCCACCCCCACGTCGCCGGCCACGATGGCGTGGGTGATGTTCAACCCGGCGACCGTGGTGCGATACGCTTCGACGGAGCGCATGACCTCCAGGATCAACCCATCGACCACCCGTTCGGCGCTGATGACCGCCGGCTCCGGGCCTGCGGTTGGAATCGCACCCTCACCCTCGCGGACCGGGCCGATCACCCGCAGCGAACCCTGACCCGCCAGCGACTTCGGCACCATCACGGACGCCGCCCGGCTGAACGCCAGCGTGGTCGGCGTGATCACATCGACCTCCATCAGGGCGGGACCGACGTCGATGAACAGCACCGTCTCCGGCATGGTGTCGCCCATCATGCGGCACACCGCCAGCCGGTTGGCGAAGGGGCGCAGCCCGATGCGGTCGAGCTTCAGCCCGGCCGCGGCGCACACCGCCCGGGCGTGCTCGACGTATTCGTTGCGCACCGCGGCCACCGAGACCGGCACCAGGGCCTCTCCCAGCCCGCTGGACGGCACGGCGAAATCCACGGCCGCGTCCGCAAGGGCGAAGGGGAGGTCCTTGCCGATCTGATACTGCACCATGTCGGGCAGTTCGTCCGGGGCGTTGCCCGGCAGTTTCAGCGTGCTCAGGATCGCCTGATCGCGGGCGATGTCGACGATCGCGCGGCGGACGTGGACGTCCTGCTCGTCGAGCTGGGCGCGGATGAACGCGCCCAGCTTCGCGGCGTCCTGCCGGTCCACCTCCGACGGGATGGGCACCGTGAACGCCTTGCGGATCTCGATCGACTTCTTCTGCCACACGGCGTAGGCCACCCGCAGGTTGCGGGCGTCCCACTCCAGGGCGACAATCGGTTTTCCTCTACCGCTCGCCACGAATCGTCTCCAGGTCCTGCTCGCGGATGGGAT
Organism: Phycisphaerales bacterium; assembly: GCA_003597935.1. Taxonomy (GTDB): domain Bacteria; phylum Planctomycetota; class Phycisphaerae; order UBA1845; family UBA1845; genus SURF-32. Next base: position 18,941 of record QZJT01000097.1, read on the forward strand.
AGCGGCCGCCCAGATGGGTCAGGTCCCGATGATACACCGCTTGAACCAGCGGGCCGCGCATCTCCAGGATCACCTGCAAGCGGGTGACCATGCCCATGAAGTCCGCATAGCCCAGCGCCTCGACTGTGAATTGCGTGCCCCGGGCCGTAATCAGCGGCGCGATCTCGATGTACTCGTCCAGGTCCATCACGTCTTCCAGCACCAGCCAGGCCGTGGTCGCCTTCGCCTCCGAATCCAGGCCCGCCCGGATCGACAGGATCGCCGCCACCTGCTCCTCGCTCAAACCGGGGATGCAGCGCAGCACCGGCGCCGGCGCCGTGTTGACGTTGATCAGCCCCTTGGCCTCGCCGCGCGGCGGATCGACCGACAGGCGATCCATCAGCACCGGCAGGTCCTCCACGGTGAACGGGCTGCGGCCCACGCCTTCGAGGTCCTTCAGCAACTGGGCGGGGGTGCGGATCAGCCGATCGTCCTGGTCGCCGCTGCCGCCCTCGCCCGAACCCTCAGCGCCGTCGTCTTCGTCGCCATCGCCTTCACCCGTCGCGGGCGGCTGCGTCCCGGACTGCTCGCCACCCGCGCCGGCGG